>CAYGTH010000327.1:0-8434 GCA_964352745.1 uncultured Bacteroidia bacterium | reverse complement strand
ATCCGCCAATAGCCCTTAAAGGACTAAGGAGTTACTAAAAAAGATTGAACGATTGCGTAGTTTTACAGAGTCCCAGCTGTCGAGTTTTTTGATAGCGTTTCAGCATTCATACTCAATCAGCACGCATTCATTTCTTCAATTCAATACACATGAAAAAGTGGTCATTATTCGCAATCTGGGCTGCATTTATACTTTGCGGCGCGAATCTGAAAGCACAACCTAACGGCTATACTCACCTGATTGGAACTCAAGCCCCTGAGTGGGAAGTAGCCAACTGGATGCAAACCGAACCGCTGGAATGGAATGCTTTACGCGGAAAGGTGATCCTCGTTCGCTGGTGGACGGGACCGGGTTGTCCTTTTTGTTCGGCCAGTTCGGATGCGCTGGAAACCTGGAAAAGTCGTTATCAGGATCAGGGTCTGATCGTCGTAGGCTTATATCATCACAAGTCCCGATCGGCTCTCCGGCTGGACCGGGTACAGGCCCTTGCAAATTCCCTCGGATATACTTTTCCAATTGCCATAGACTGGAAATGGAAGACGCTTCGGAAATGGTGGCTCGATCCCGTTCCGACGGCAGACTTTACCAGCGTTTCATTTCTGATTGATCAGAAAGGGATCATTCGATACATTCATCCGGGCGGACAATATGTAAAAGGGGATGAAGCCTATACAAACATGGAAGCCGCCATTCAGGAGTGCCTGAAATGACGGCTTGATGCTTGGGTTCGGACGGGAATTATTCTTCCAGGTCCTGCAATTGCCACTCGATCAGGAGCGTATCCTGATATTTGAGCCACATTTCTTTCCGGGTCAATCTTTCGATTTCGTAGGCAATGGCCTGTTTGTCAAAGATGATCTGAATCTCCGCGTTTTTGGAAATGAGGGTCCAGATTCCTTGTCGGCAGCCACCGTCTTTTGCACATATTTTGACGACATCGCTATCGGCAAATTCGATGGTGGAATCCGCGAGTATTCCGGTTCGGTTGATGCCATCTTCCTGCGCAGAAGCCCATTTCCAGGTATTTTTTACCCGATCTTCAGCCGTATAGAAACTAACCACAGGGCCCTCGTCATAGCCTTTACATCCGATCAGCACACAGCACAATACGATAGCGAACAAGGCTGCAACTTTCAATTGATGATTCTTCATGGGTTTGATGCGTTGATAAAACGACACAAGATTCCGGATATTCCGGCAGGATGAAAAGACACTATCTCCCTGTATCTGACATCATTTTACGTTGACAACGATCAGGCTGCCGATTCCGTTGTGAAATCGGTCAGAAAATCCTGCATCTGTGTTTAACAAAGGAGCGCTATTCGAAGATTCCCATTTTGAAAGTCAACGAATCGTTTCGCAGCCACAATTCTTCCGGCGTCAGTCGATCGATTTCCCAGACTTCATAATATTCCTCCGTATAGCTAATGTCGGAGTCATAAGGATCCGGAATGATATAGGAATAAAGAATTTCCAGCTTATTGTCTTTCAAAAACTGCCAGGATCCTATTCCGGATTCCGTAACAATGGTATCCTGCGTAAAGGGGGGCACAGAAATCAATTTGGCGGCATCGAGACGTTCGAAATCTCCTCCTTCTTTGAAGCGATAGAAATCCCCATCGTATTCCGCTGTGTTTTCAATCCCACGAAGTGATGCGTCCTGAATGCGCCAGGTATTGGCCAGGTTGGTTTCCTCATTACGGAAACTGATTGCCGGTCCATCATCGTAGCCTGTACAAGCCTGGAAAGTGAATCCCAATCCTATCAGGCAGATTGCGCAAAGCGCTACAAAATTGTGTTTGAGCTGTGTCATAAACGAAAATGCTTTCCGCAAATGTAGAAAATTCGCAGGAGTTTAGTAACATGAAAATAAGTCCTCAGCGGAAAGCCCTATTCGATCTCTTCAGATTCCGCTGATTCGGGACGCTTCAAGGCTATTTGCAACTGAACAGGCTGGTGATCCGAGTAGGCAAATTCCAGATTGATTCCTTTCACAGATAAGACTTCCACATTCGGGGAAACCAGGTAAAAGTCGATTACGCCCTGATGAGATGTGGCAGGATCAAATGGCGCTTTGAGGCTTCTATTTGTTGGAATACTTACGTCCGCAGCCCATTCCCAATCCGCTTCCGGATAGTCATTCGGAACAAAAAACCGAGTTCCCAGGCTATCCAGATTCGGTCCGGGAACTCCAGCTATCCCCACATAATCATGTGCTAACTGGTTCCAGTCGCCGCCTACAATGACAAAGTTTCCCTTGGTATATTCTTCCAATAAAACGGCTTTGAGCTGCTCCATTTGAGCCTGTTTGAGCGTACCGTCATCATAAGCTGAATTGTGCGTATTAATCACCACCAACTCGCCTCCTGCTTCAAGCGGAAAGCGTTCCAGTAAAAAACAGCGATCCAGGAAAAACAGGTAAGTGGGCCAGTCATAATTCCCTTTAAAGGAATAACGGGTTGCTTCGATCGGTTGATACCGGCTCCAGGTCGAAACACCGGAATGAACGGTTCCCATCGGATTAGTTAAGGGAATGGGAATAAACCCCACTTTATAATTGGTGCCAAATGCTTGTGAAAAGTCGCCTAATTCTCCTGAAATCTGCTCGACCTGGTTGATCTTATAACTTCTCCCGGAATGTCGATCCACCTCTTGCAAAAGGAAAAAATCTGTTGATGCTTTTTGCTGGTTCAGTTGTTTCAGGATACCCGAAAGGTTTTTCTCGACGATCGGTTTAGGGGCCCGAACACTTGTCCCTCCGTCATAGAAAAAGTCAGACTCTTCTCCGAGGCCACTGTAGCCAATGTTCCAGTTAAACAAGGAAAGCGTATCCGGTGCAGCCCCCTGCCCCTCCCCTGCTACCACGACGGTTTCAGTTAGTGGCGGGTCAAAATCAGTCAGCGAGGCATATGCAATCATTCCACCGATATACAGGATGCTCAGGATGATAATTCCCAGCAATACCTTAAAGATGGTTTTGAGGATGTTCATGAATGAGTTGAGTTTCATGCTACAAAGGTAGGAATTCCAGATTATACATTCCACAGAGGAGCACTGAGAATCCCAGAGGAGCACAAAGTTGGATGGAAAATATTCTGTGAACCCGTTGTGATCACTTTGTGTATCTCCGTGTCAAAACTCCCAGAACAGCCAACAGCACAATTACCACCAATATCCAGACAAGAGGGCTCGCATACCAGGCCTGCAAAGCTACAGCGATGGTTCCCCCTTCACCAATAAGGACATATCCCGCCCAATAATAGGGATGACAATGATACGTATCAGATTGTTCCAACCACTGTAACCGGGATTGCTGCAAGGCATAGGTAACTTCTGTCTCTGCTGCAAGTAATTGAAAAAAGGACTGTACCAAAGTTGCACCCGCCCGATCATCTGCCTGCCACAGGGTAGAGAGTACCCGCTTACTCCCACTAAACTGAAAGGCGCGGGCCAGACTCATAATCCCTTCTCCTTGAAGCAATTGCCCTTTTCCGGTCTGACAGGCACTGAGTACCGTCAGGGGACTATTGATGCTCAAGCCATAGATTTCATAGGCATGCAAAATGCCATCTTCGGCGTCGCTGCTATCCCGTGCAAAATACAGGCGCGACTGCATCAAATCGGCTTCATCTGCCAGAGCATGCGTAGCAAAATGAAGAATCACAGGCTCATCTCCCAATTGTTTCACACTTGTTTCCCGGGCGGAGTTTCCTACCCAGGCCTCTCCTCGTAATAGTTTCGCGGCCTGGGAAACTTCTTCACGATTGTATGCCAGGGGGCCGAGGCCTGCTCGAATGGGGCTTAATTCTTCGCCTATAAAATCCGGTGCAAACCCCTGATAAGATGCCGGATGGGTATGAGGCAAATTTCGCTGCTGTACCCACAGTTCTGCGGAGTAGGCATACAACATCCCATGTGTTCGAATCAGATATGGCCAATCCCGGAATGCATTCCCTTGCGCAGGTTCCGCCAACAAGCTCTCAAATGGCAGGTATCCCAGCTCCCCATCCGGAATGATGAGTAATTGAGTCATTTCTGCCGAAAGACCGGGCAATAAGGCTGCCCCCAGGGAACTGCCTATTTCTCCGAAAGCAGCAGAGGGCGTACTTCCCCCACCAGGAGGCCGGGAAACAAAAGTCAGCCAATCTTGCAAGGCTTGTTCCAGGCTACTATCCCGATCCAATTGATGAACTGCCCATTTTCCCTGAAACACATGAAACACAAAAACCTTTTCTTTCCCCCAAAAGTAACTGTACATCGCCTGAGAATCGCCCAGATTATCGGATAGCAATTGGCTATCCATCAGGCGAGGGTACTTAAGCTGGTAATATGCGGGATGTTTTTGAGCTAATTCTTTAAGAAATGCCTGATAGGCTTCATGCAGGGCCACCTGTTCATGGGGTAAACTCAAATCAGCTACACTATCTCTTGTTTCGCTCAATCGGGCAGCATCCATCGCGGCCAATCGCTGGCGGTAATAGCGTTCCCGCTCCACCAGAGAATCCGGTACACCTGCAAATTTCAAGGCCTGCATCCCTCGCAGGTGATCCAGCAAATTTCCGGCTTTGCTTTTTTCTGCAAGGCTGAAAGCGCGGATTAAATAGGCATCCTCCTGGCTGATTTGATATAGCTCGACTGCCATTTGGATAGCCGTCTCATAGATGGGTAACTGATACTGTCGACTCAGCTGTTTGGAATCTATACTTTCATAATATTGCCGCTGACTATCGGCCGCAGCCAGGGAGGCCTCATAGGCCGCAAGGCTTGCCTTTAGCAATTCAGGATCATCCGTTTGACGATATTGTGTCCTCAGGCTGTTGCCTTGTTCTTCCAGTAAGACCTGTAGATAGGTATTGCCCCAATACGCATAAATTTCCGGGCCGGGTGAACGTTGAAAAGGAAGTTTGGGTGCCAGGGACTCCCAGGCCAGTTGATGCATCGCCATGGTAGAATCCCAATTTCCCAGGGAGCGCCATGCCATTGCCATATCGACATAAATATCTGCCAAATGCCAGGGAGCCTTTTGGGCATAAACCGTTTGTGCTTTTCGGAACTGCTGGAGACTTGATGCGCCTTTCCCTTGATGAAGCAAGGCCTCTCCTTTGAATTCCAGGGTAAAGCCCCGCGAGACTGCATGAGATTCGGGATGCAGACCTCCTATGCGTAAGGCTTCGTCAAAAGCCTGAGTGGATGCTGTCCCACGGCCCAGTATTGAAAGCAAGGTTCCTTTTCGGGTGTAGTCCCTTATTAATCGAGGGCTGTTAGGCCCCAGGCTTGCTTTTGTTTCCCGAATAGCTGCCAGAATATTGGTATAGGCACGCTCATATTCGCCCTCGGCTTGATAGAGGCGACTTCGCTCCGCAAAAAGCAGGAATCGGGTTTCAGGCTGAAGTTCAGGATATTCGTTAAGGCGGGCTTCTGTTTCGTCAAAATACCGAATGGCTCCGGCGTAATCCCCAACAGATGAGAGGGTAACGGCATAGTTGAATAAGGCGGAATATTGCGCTTCGGGGCTGAGGCTATCGAGATAAGGCAGATTCGCGCGATGCATATCCAGGGCTTCCCAAAACAGGCCCAGGTCTTCAAAAAGGACCGCCATGTTGGTCTTGATCTGAATAACGGTCGTATGTCCCGGCCTCAATTTCTCACTCAGAATATTCATTGCCCGCTCATAATGCCCGAGTGCTTCTTCATACTGATCCATCCAGGATTTGATGTTACCAAGAGAATTTTCACTATAGGCAATCACCACGGCATCAGGGGGAAGGATACGTTTTCGGATTTCGAGGGCTTTGGCACAATATTCCAGGGCTTGAGGATATTGCTCGTTGATTGCATAGATGTTCCCCATGCGATGATACACCTTGGCACGGAGTGAATCTTCATTTGGAGGCAAAGGCTCACTATCCCTAACCACCACCTCAAACATTTCTACTGCCAATTGAAACTCCCCGCGAAAAGCCTCTAAAAAGGATCGCTCGCAGCGCGCCAGCACAATAGAAGGAAAGAGCGGCCCTACCCGACCGCGCATCGAAATTACGCTATCCAATGTGGCTTCAGCCTCATCGATTCGGCCATTTCGGGCGAGGTATTTTCCGGATAAATGCTGGGCAGTTACAAATAATTCTTCCTGATTTGCTACTGATGCAAGCGCCTGCGCAGTTCGATAAGCCACATAGGCACTGTCGTAATATCCGGCTACCCAATGTGTATTTCCCTGCTCAATCCACTCAGCAGTCGTTTTCTTTTCGGGGATCGGTTGCTGGCTGGAGAATAGCCCCCACAACAGGCATGCTATCCCTGCAGCACAGAGTGAGATTACAGATTCAGACCGAAAGGTGGGATGCAAACGCATGAGGAGGCGATTTCTCAGGAATAGACAGAAGTTCTTTTTCTACAAGATACGGTTAATTCTTCTTTCGGAAAATCCATAATATCCCTGGTAATAAAAATCCTATTCCGATTATCCATACCCAGTATTGGGTGTACCAGCGAGATTGGGCCAGGTGAATCGTCCCGCCCTCTCCAATCAACACATAACCGGACCAGTAGTAGGGATGGCAGTGATAGATATCTGACTGATTGAGCCATGCCAGGCGCGCAGCTTTCAAGGCGTGTTGAGGAGATAGGTGTGCAGCAATAGATTCAAAAAAAGAAGTGGTGAGGCTTGCCCCCGCCCGGTCATCTGTTTTCCAGAGCGTAGTCAGTACCCGCTGGCTCCCGCTATATTGAAAAGCGCGGGCCAGGCTCATGACTCCTTCTCCTCTCAAAATGGGACCTTTTCCGGTTTGGCAGGCACTCAAAACTGTCAAAGGACTGTTGAGGTTCAGGCCATAGATTTCATGTGCATACAAAATCCCGTCTTCCTCAGATGCCCCTTCGAGGGAAAAATACAGGCGGGAATTGACCTGCTCCTCATTATCGGCAATGGCATGCGTTGCAAAATGCAGGATTCGGTTTTCATCTCCGAGTCGTTTGAGCATCTCTTCCCGAGCCTCATTTCCTAAACTTGCCTCCCCTCCCAGGAGATCAGCTACCCGCTTCACTTCTTCCTGATTAAAAACCAGGCTCCCTAATTCCGAACGAACAGCCGCAATCGACGGCGATTCAAAATCAGGCGCAAAGCCCAGATAAGTCGCAGGTTCTGAAGAAACGGTCATTTTCTGCTGCTGCAGCCATACCTCCCCTGCATAGGCATAGGTCATCGCCCACTCCCGCGTCAAAAAAGGCCAGCTTCGGAAATCGGACTTCGATGGAACCGTTTGCAAGAGGCTTTCAAAAGGCAGATAGCTCAGACTTCCATCCGGAATGAGTAATAGCTGCTCCATATCAGTATCCAAATCGGGTAATAAGACCTGTGCGAGGTAGGCTCCTTGTTTGGCAATACTTGTATAGTCAATATTTTCTAATTCGGGAGCTTCCGAAATAAAACTCAACCATTCATCAAATGCGCGCTGAAACACGCTGTCCCGCTCGATGCGATTGGCTGTGGTTTTGCCCTGTTTCCAGTGGCTGAGGTATATATATTCCTCCCCCCACAAATAGCTATACAAGACTTGTTGTGGGCTTAAATGCTCAATCATATCTGCCTTGGTGAGCGCAGGACTTGCGTACTTCAGGTGATGATATCGCGGGTATTCTATTTCCAATTGGTGAATCAGAGCCTTGTATTCCTGATTGAGGGTAAATCGCTCTTGCTGGAGGATAGAATCAGGCGCTATCCCGGAAACTTTCGCATCTAATGCGGTGAGTCGCTGCCGAAAAAATCGTTCTTGCAGGATCAACGAATCAGGCACCCCCGCAAACTCAAGCGCCTGCATCCCCCGCAAATGATCCCGGAGGGTATTTGCTTTTCGCTTTTCGGTGAGGGTAAATATTTTTTCAGCAAACGCCTCCCGACCCGTCAACTGATAGAGTTCAAATGCGAATCCTACTGCCGCCTCATACAGGGGCAATTGCTCTTCCAGCCATAAATGTCGAACTCCCGCAGCCTGATGATAATGGCGCATACTATCGACCGCAGAAAGTGCAATTTCGGCAGAGGCAAGTCCGGCCAGGAGAAAAACAGAATCCTGCGTAGTGGCATATTGCGCTTGAAAAATATGCGTTTGCACCTCAAACACATCCTCCACGTTATGACGGCGCCAGTAGGTAAGTACCTGCTGGTCCGGTATCAGTTGATAAGGCAGTTCCGGCAGTTGGAGTTGCCAGGCAAGTTGCAGGGCTTCCTGCGCTTTTTCCCAATTGGATAGCGATTGCCAGGCTCTCGCCACATTCACCAGACTGTGAGATCGGTCTATATCATTCCCGATCGCTCCATACATCTCAGCTGACTCTTGATAGTACCGGAGCGACTCCCGGGGATTCTCCAGCTTCGCATAAATATCTCCCAGGTAATAGAGTGCATGTCCTGCACGCAAGGATTGTGGCCCGA
>CAYGTH010000326.1:4000-8438 GCA_964352745.1 uncultured Bacteroidia bacterium | reverse complement strand
TCGCATCAAAGCGCTGGTCCTGATGGAAGCTCCGCTCTCAGATGCCCGCACCTTTCACAAAAACGGCGGCATGATGCAACACATGATGTTTTGGATGAGCAGAAAACCCAAAATGGGCTTCAACATGTTTGTCAAGCGGAATATGTTTTTGAAAATGATGCCTATGCTCATCAAACGAAAACTGACAGCCGAGGAAAAGGCGCAATACCTGGCACCTTTCGAGGAACAATCTTCCCGGATGGCCCTTTTTGCTCCCCCTCATTCTTTTCCGAAAAAAGGAAAAAATGCACAGGCAGGTGATATGGGGGATTTCCTGAATCAAAATGCGGCCTACTTACAGCATTCACAAGTCCCCAAGCTGCTCCTGTATGCGCGCCCGGGCATGCTGGTCAATAAAAAAGTATTGGCCTGGGCAGCAATCCATCTCCCTAATTTGGAGAGTCAATATCTCGGAAAGGCAAAACACCTGATGGAAGAAGATTTACCCCACGAAATAGGCGCGGCCATTCGGAATTGGCACCTCTCTGCTGCCGACTGAGTATCCCCGGACAAGTGCTATCGTTACGGTATCATGAGCCTCAATTGCAGTTGGATAGGTCTTATCTTATTAGCCCTAAGTAAGTAGACAGATTTTAGTATAAAGATGAAAGACCTTATCTGACTGATAATCAATAGCATTACATCTAATGCGAATCGCTAGTTGAAAAAATAGTCTATTTTGTCATGCTGAGCGCGTCATGCCGAGCAAGTCGAAGGGCATGGGAAGGAATGAAACGCAAAGGCGGGAAGGGGCAAAGTGCTCGCGTTGGGTTTGGGCCTGAATGGAACACAGAGACACCGAGGCACAGAGAAGAACCATTGATCCGTCATGTTGAGCAAGTCGAGGTACGAAGCATAACAAAACGGAAGTAATTAGGCGAAATTTTCCGCTTGGACCGATCGCCAGGCCTTTCCCGATTCGATCGGGACTCAGACTGACGATCTTGGAATCATTTTCGGCCAACTAGCGATTCGCATATCTAAGTACTCTATACTTAAATCTGTCCATCTGCTTATCTTTGCCGAATCAACTCCTATCCCTATGCAGCACGGCACCCTGGAGTTGCTCCCTTTCGCCTACTATGCGAACATGTTGGCAGGAGGCTCGTCGGGGACTTCGGCGCACAAAAATTCCGGCCCCAAAGTCATGCAATGAGGCCGGAATAATGAATCGCAGCAGCTTAGTTTATCGGCACATTCGAAGACTGCTGGATGCTAAAGAAACGCTGGTCGGCCTCGCCACCCCATTTGACCGAAGCAGTGGAGCCAGGGCATCGTGAAAAATTCGCTGGGTCTCGCCATTTTTAAACAAGGTGATCATTTCCTGCTTCAGTTTTTGATGGACATTACTGGTCAGGCCGCTCATGAGACTTCCTAAGCCATTTGCCTTGAACTCGCCAATGAGTCTGATGTCGCTCACCTCCAGCGTAACGCCGGTTTGATAGATGACAGGCTTTAAAAAGATGCGCAAAATCTGCGGAGATCCCCACTCGATATCCGGTGCCCGGCTATCTCGGGACATTTTGATGCAGCCAGGGCAGGTTCCTTTGATTTCGGGGCCATCGCCTTCAAATTTGACGTCCAGTGCGAAGACATTTTTTCTTGAATCAAAAAAGAAATTGGAATCCATCCTTCTTACCCCTTCAAAGTTATAGACCCACTCGCGGGCAATCCCTTTGATCTTGATTTCCGGAACAGAAAAATTTTGCCGGACGCCCCTGATGGCTAAAAACCCATCTGTTTTATCCAGTTTCAAATCGAGCCGGGGCTTGATTTCCCGGTTTAGAAAGCTCACCACCTGTTGGGTATTGATGTCAATACATTGAGCAGATAAAGTGGCGCCAGCAGCTATCAGTACTGCAAATAGGATGCATATTTTTTTCATGCGTATATGAGTTAGAGAATGAGAAATGATCGATTTATTGGCAAAACAAAATTTTCCGCTTATCTGAAGACATTCTGATCTGCCGCACATTACGAATCCCTGCTGCTGCTAAAATCGACCGCAGATTGTTGGCAATATTTCTTCTGATATCCGCCCGATTGAGGATGGTAGTCGCTTCTGTTTGAATGTCTTGCTTGATTCGGTTCTCCATGTTCCGTACCATCCGGGGAAAGACGGAATCGAGAATTCCATTCAGGTCAAATTCTCCGAATAGTTCCACACTGGCAACGTTGATGGTTACTGATCTGTCAAAAGGAACCGGCGTAAAGCGGATACGGGCAATTCTGCCACCCACCCAATTGATATCGGGCGCGCGGTTATCCCGATCTCCAGCTATACAACCCGGACAAACGCCCTTGATTTCGCTCCCTTCTCCCTCAAACCGGACGTCCAATACAAACTGACACTTTTTATCATCAAACCAGAGGTTAGCATCGTCGGATCGGATGTCCTGCACCCAATACCGCCAGTCATGGAATGGTTTGCTGATGTTTTCGGCAGGTACCGCAAACCGTTCTGTTACGCCGAGGATAGATACACGAGAATTGTCACGATCCAGGGTAATCCCGATACTCGGTACAATGAGTGATTTTAAGGTACGGGTTAGCTCGGATACGCTGACTTCCTGGCATTGTGCAGAGGCCAGGGTACTGGAAATACAAAAAAGGGTGATTAAGATGGCGTATTTTAATTGTAGGATGTTCATGATTAGGTATGATTAACAGTGAATAGTGGATAAACTTTTGGCGGCATGCCTTTCCTGTCCCGGTGATCAGGTGATCGCCCCGGCTATGCCAGACTTGTGTATGCGTAATGTTCTTCTTCGTAGCAGCTTGCCAAATGTGGCGGCACGCGCTTTTCCTATGAACTTGTTAGGACTGATTTTGAGCAAGCGGCCACTCGCTTAGGGAGATTTTTGCTTAAAGGTTCTTTTCATGATGGGGGTAACAAATGGGTATTAGCAGGTCAGATTCCTTCACTATAATCAAGGGATATCTGAACGTGTATTGCTCAGACGTCCCTGCATTTGGATTTGCACTTTTGAGGGAAAAAAATTTAACATTCAACCATCTTACGGGGTAATAGCGCCTGCAAAGTGGCTCTCTTTCCTGGCATACGACCCAAAAATGGCTTTTTTCCCGCCTCATTCTTTTCCGAAAAAAGGAAAAAATGCACAGGCAGGTGATATGGGAGATTTCCTGAATCAAAATGCGGCCTATTTACAGCATTCCCAAGTCTCCGTGATTTGAAGAGTCAATATCTCGAAAAGGCAAAGCACCTGATGGAAGAAGGTTTACCCCACGAAATAGGCGAAGCCATTCGGAATTGGTATGTTTCTGCTGCCGACTGAGTATCCCCTGGCAAGCCCTATCTTTGTTGAATAAACTCATATTCCTATGCTGCACGGCACCCCTCAACGAATCATCTGCCTCACCGAAGAAACCACCGAATGGCTCTACCTACTCGGGGAGGAACATCGAATCGTTGGCATCAGTGCATACACGTGTCGCCCACCGGAAGCCAAGACGGAGAAACCCATAGTCTCAGCTTTTATTGGGGGTAGTGTATCCAAAATCAAAGCCTTAAAGCCCGACCTGGTGATTGGTTTTTCAGATGTACAAGCTGAGTTGGCGAGAGAGTTGATTAGCGAGAATTTGCAGGTACTCATCACGAATCAGCGTAGCATTGAGGAGATTTTGAGCACCCTCATGATGATGGGCCGATTGGTAGGGGCAGAAAAGCGGGCCGCAGCATTAGTAGCAGGCTATCGTTCTCGCATAGAAGCTATCCGAAAGGCCTCAAAGCAGTTCTCTGATCGACCACGCGTCTATTTTGAGGAATGGGATGAACCTATGATCAGCGCCATCCACTGGGTAAGTGAGCTCATCGAAGTCGCAGGTGGCGAGAACATCTTCGCTGACCGTGCCCAAGGACTCGCTGCAAAGGCGCGTTATGTTTCCAGCGACGAAGTCATCGCTGCTGCATCCGATATTTACATCGGATGCTGGTGTGGAAAAGCCCTTGATCGGGAAAGCCTGATACAGCGGCCGGGGTTCGATCAAATTCCCGCGATTCACAATAAGCAGATTTATGAAATGGATCCTGCGATTATCCTCCAACCCGGTCCGGCTTGCCTGACGGATGGGCTGGATGAGTTGGTTCGGATAGTAGCGGGATGGAATAATAAGCCTTAATTTCTCAGTACGCATCCCAGCAATCTTCCTGGGTTGACTTTCTCCCTTTCAATCTGTGCTTTCGGGTTAATTCTGTTATCCCCAACCCTCAAACCCCAAACACTCAAACGGTCAAACAGAACCGCGCCGCGAATGAAATTCGGGATTTAGGCTTTGGCGCTGCTCTTCGGGATTTGTAATCCCGAACCCAATCTCAAGTTCAAGTTCAATTGCAAAATTCAACCTCAATCACGCACCTGTTCGGCGTCAATGACGCGTG
>CAYGTH010000326.1:1476-3900 GCA_964352745.1 uncultured Bacteroidia bacterium | reverse complement strand
TTTTTTTTGTGTTGCTCTTCGGGATTTGTAATCCCGAACCCGATCTCAAGTTCAAATTCAATTGCAAAATTCAACCTCAATCACGCACCTGTTCGGCGTCAATGACGCGTGATCCTATTTTGAAAGCATGTAGCGGGATTGCAAATCCCGCTAAACGATTGCTTTTTTTTGTGTTGCTCTTCGGGATTTGTAATCCCGAACCCGATCTCAAGTTCAATTGCAAAATTCAACCTCAATCCCGCTAAGCGGCTGGGCCTGCGGACATATGTAATCGGGGCAAAGCCCTGTTTCCCAGCGGGAAACCATATCTGTAGCAATAGTTCCCCCCTCCTTTTTACTGTCGAGCGCTGATGGCGCATGAGATGGTTTGGCCTGAAAAACACCCTCTATCTTCCTTATTTCCGCGTAACAAAAGGCGTCAATACGGCCTGCCAGATTTCGTAGCCTTCTGCATTCATGTGCAGGTTGTCTTTCAGGAAAATATGGCTGAACACTTTACCGTCTTTCCCAATTGCGGGCGTCCACACATCTGCAAATTCGGTGTATTTGGTTTTCTCCGCATAGGCCTTGAGTGCCGCATTGGTCGCATCGTATTGCTCCCGCATTTCCCAGCGGGCGACACTGGGTTTAGGCGAAATAAAGATGACCGGCACTTCCTTCCCAAGTGCTTTTTTGATGATCTTCCGCAGTTTCTTCGCATTTGCAAGAATGGTCTTGGGGCTGTCGCCCTGCGCAATGTCATTGTCGCCTTCATAGACAAACACTTTGGAAGGTTTGTAGGGCGTGATGACCCGTTCTGCATAATAGATCAGGTCCGTAAAATTTGAACCGCCAAAGCCTCGATTCAATGTACGATGCTTAGGGAAGTAATCGTCCACATCCTGCCACTTGGCGATACTGGAACTGCCAACAAACAACACCGCGCCTGGTGCTACAGGATTTTCTCCATCACTTTTTTCGAATCGCTGAATCGTTTCTTCCCATCGCTCAGGGCCTTGTTGTTGAGCAGAAACAGAAGAACAAGCAAGCAGGAAAATCAGGCAGATTACCTGAGTCAAACGGAGAGTGGTTGTAGTATTCATTATTTAGGAGGTAAATAAGTACAAAGACAAAAGACGATTAGTAAGTGGACTGCTTTGCGTATAAAGATTATATCTATGCGAATTCAGAATCCTCAGGAAAGGTAATAAATATGTTAGGAATCGGCTACCTGTAAAAAGCGATATTTGACAAGTGAAAGGGTTTATGCTTTCACTTGTCAAATAGAGATGACAGCCTGCCATTTTTAATTCTTAGTTGAATCCGAATTACCTACTCTACCTGCAATCGGCTTGTATATCGAAGCCCATCTCCGACTAATTCGAGGATATAAGTGCCCGCTGGTAGGTTTTCAGTAGCGAGTCTTGTTTGAATCGGTCCCGGATTCGCTTTCAGTTGCTCACAATGCAGAACCCGTCCTCTCAAATCGGTCAGCGAAAGGGTAAGACGGGCAGCCTGCAACAGATCAAATCGAATTTCCACGAATTCACTGGCGGGATTAGGCGAAATTGATACCCGCCCTTCTGCCAACCACTCATCCAGAGAAGTTACGGTTACCGTCAGGTCTTCGGAAAAACCGGCACATCCGGATTCGTCGACTACCTCCACCGAATAGATTCCCGATACAGTTGCTGTATAACTGGCCATTGTAGCACCAGAGATAGGATTTCCATTGAGGTACCACTGCCAGGTTAGGCCTTGCTGGGTGCTGAGTACATCTCCTGATTGATCGATCTGAGGCTCCGGTAATGCCTGAAACGCAACATGAACCGGATCGGATACGTCTGAATCGCAATCACCTACATACACCAGGGCATAATCCCCCGCTGTACTCACTTCATAGGTATCCTGATTGGCTCCCGGAATCGCGTTTCCATCCTGATACCATTGGTACCCATATCCGGTCGGGGCTGTGGGGGCTTGCAGCAGGGTCGTGAGATCGCCGCATACGGTTGTCGAATCCGTCCCCCATACAGGTGCCGGGGCTGCAGCCACCAACACAATGCTGACAGCAGCTGATGCCGGAGAGGCACATGGGCCTTCATATTGGAGCGTGTAGTCGCCGGTAGCGCTTACGAGCAAACTATCACTAGTTGCACTTGCGATGGCATTTCCATCCAGATACCACTGATAGCCAAATGAAGTGGGGGCCGCCGCAGCATACAGCACTACGGGCACATTGGCACAATAGATCCCACTGGTATCTCCACTGAGAGTCGGCGCACCGGGAACCGGCACCACTTGCACTGTCGCAATGGCAGAAGTATCCGCATTACATGGCCCCGTCCAGGTTACCTGAAAATCTCCTGAAAGCTGTGTATTCAGGGTTTGGCTCGTAAAGCCCAGCAATTCGGTGCCATTCAATAGCCACTGATATCCCAGGCC
>CAYGTH010000326.1:0-1376 GCA_964352745.1 uncultured Bacteroidia bacterium | reverse complement strand
TTGAGGTCAATGGTTCCATTCGCCGCACTCGAACAACTGGCAGCGGTCGCAGTCAAATTAGCAGACAAGCTCACACATACACTTTCGACCCGGTAGATCGTACCGGTGCTGTAGGAAGCGGCATAGAGTTCGCCCCGGCTGTCTTCGCCAAAGGTGCTCCATTTATGCGTCGTATTGAAATACTCATGGGTTATCCAGTTTCCGGGGTTGGATACATCGGGCCATATTCCCCAGAATCTACCCGAGCCATAATCACCAAAGAAATAGATGCCGTCCAGCGTGGGGCTATCCTGCCCCCGATACACATACCCGCCTGTAACGCTGGTTCCCAGGCTCCGCGGGAAATCATACACGGGAAATTCATAATTGCTGATGGGCCCGCAGCCCGTCAAATTATAACTCAAATTCCCTTCATAACAGCGCCAGCCATAATTGACACCTGCCGCCCCTGCCGGCGCATAGCTAATTTCTTCACGGGTTACCTGCCCCACATCGCCGATCCACATATCGCCTGTCAGCCGGTCAAAACTCCAGCGCCAGGGATTTCGGAGGCCAATCGCCCAGATTTCATCCAGGGTCGTCGCGTCTCCTACAAAGGGATTATCTGCCGGGATGGTATAGGGCAAAGTCGATACATCGATCCTGAGCATTTTCCCGAGTAACAATAAGGGGTTCTGAGAACGATTGCCGGGATCTCCCCCACTTCCGCCGTCGCCAAGGCCGATATATAAATATCCGTCCGGACCAAATTCGATGTCCCCACCATTATGATTGGAAAAGGGCTGCGTGACGGTCAGAATGACGGTTTCACTGGCAGGATCAGCCAGATTCGGATTTGCGCTATTCACCGACATCCGGGAAATGATGCTATTGGAGCCTTGCGAATAATAGATATAGAAATACCCGTTGGAGGTAAAGGCCGGATCGAAAGCGAGCCCCAGGAGACCGCGTTCGCTGCTGGTAGTTACCGATTTACTCAAAAAGGGCGTCGGGAGTTTATTCCCGAGGCTATCCACGATTCGGATGGTACCGCCTTGTTCGACAATGAACAGGCGACCATCCCCTGCATTGGCAATATCAACCGGGCTACTGTATCCGCTCACATAAGAGGTGAGTTGGATATCGGGCTGCGCATATGCATAGGTGCATACAAGTGCAAGGAGGAGAGCGTAAAATGTTTTGGAATACATGATGAATTTAGGTTGAATGGGTAAGCTGAACTTAACTGATTCAACCGAAAATTCATAAGCAATCTTAGCAGAGATTTCCCAAGGCTGGTGTTATCCCAGTACTATTGGGTGCTGGAAGGTTCCGGATTGACTGGACAAGCTACGCCAGTCCAGGCCCAGGGAATACCGAATGCCCCCCATCAAGCC
>CAYGTH010000325.1:0-8471 GCA_964352745.1 uncultured Bacteroidia bacterium | reverse complement strand
CGATCCCCAAAATGGGGGGAGGGATCGGTGCTACCCATATTCAGCCGCTACGCGGCTGGGCCTGTGGCCAGATGCGATCTGGGCGAAGTCCTGTTTCCCAGCGGGAAACCATATTGGTAGCCATAATGCGCCCCTCTTTTTTTGCTGGTGGGCGCTGATAGCGCAAGGGGTTGTTTTGTTTGAGGGTTTGATTGGGAGTTTGAAGGTTTATTCCCAACACTCAAACCCCAAATATTCAAACGATCAAACAGAACTACGCTGCGAATGAAATTCGGGATTCAGGTTTTGCCACGGCTCTTCGGGATTTGTAATCCCGACTTCTATTGTCTTCTGTCTTCCTTCTTTCTTCTATCCTCTTCCTCTTTCCCCGGCACGGGATCATATCCACTCCCTCCCCAGGGATGGCAAGACCCTATCCGCTTCATCGCCAGCCAGGTACCCCGAAACGGGCCGTGAAGCCTGACTGCATCGATGGCGTATTGAGAACAGGTCGGGGTGTAGCGACATGCAGCTGGGAACAGGGGAGAAATGACCACTTGATAAAAGCGAATCAAAGCCAGAGCTATGGTGCTGAGAATGCGGTTGAGCATGTTGTGGATACGTATGGGAAGGTAGGCAGGTTGACAAAGCTAGTTATTTCGTTTTATATCAGCTAACAGATGCTTATTTTTGTAGCGCCTGAAATAGTCGGATAGCTATGGACTCCCGACAAACTGCTATCGATCCATTATGAAAAAGAAAATCCTACACAACAAAGTGAACCGGGATGTGCTGAAGGAACAATTGGCACAGGACCCTACGCCACGCATCACCCTTTCTTTTTATAAATATACCCGGATAGCGTCGCCTGCGGACTTTCGGGATGAATTGTTTGCAGCCTGGTATGAGTTGGGGGTAATGGGCCGCGTGTATGTGGCTGCTGAAGGCATCAATGCCCAAATCAGCGTGCCGGAGGAAAATTGGACAGCATTTCAGGAACATCTGGAAAGTATTCCCTTCCTCAAGGGCGTCAGACTCAACATAGCGGTCGAGGACGATGGGAAGTCGTTTTTTAAACTCAAGGTAAAGGTGCGCTCCAGGATCGTCGCAGATGGTCTCGATGACGCTACCTTTGATGCCTCTAAAACAGGAACTCACCTGAATGCCGAATCTTTTAATCAATTAACTGCCAGCGGAGACACGATTGTCGTTGATATGCGCAATCACTACGAATCTGAAGTGGGCCACTTTTCGGATGCCATTTGCCCGGATGTAGATACTTTTCGGGATGCACTGCCGATTGTGGAGGAAATTTTGGAGCCGCATAAGGATAAGCATATTGTCATGTATTGCACAGGCGGAATTCGCTGTGAAAAGGCCAGTGCCTACTACAAACATAAAGGCTTTGAAAATGTGTACCAATTAGAGGGGGGAATTATTCAATATGCCCGGGATGTCAAGGCAAAAGGGCTGGAAAATAAGTTTCGCGGTAAGAATTTTGTATTCGATGAGCGTTTGGGCGAACGAATCTCCGAAGAAGTGATCGCACATTGCCACCAATGTGGGGAAGCCTGCGATACGCATGTCAACTGTGCCAATGTAACCTGTAATCTCCTGTTTATTCAATGTGAGAAATGCGCGGCTCAGCATGAAGACTGCTGTTCTTCAGATTGTCAGGAATTTATCCACCTGCCGGAAGCAGAACAAATCGAACGCCGGAAAGGAATGGATCAGGGAATCCGGATTTTCTCGAAAGGGAGAGGACGGGGGTAAAAGAGAGGAGTCAGGAGTCAGGAGTCAGGGAAGAAGAAAGAGAGAAGACAAAAGACAAGAATAGCGGGTTGTTTCCCTTTGGAGGGAAACGGGGTGGTGCGGGAAGGGTTTACAGGGAAGACAGAGGAAGAAAGCATCTCGAAAATAAAGACATGCAGCAATAAAAAAACGCCGACTCTCCACAAGTCGGCGCTTAACGTCTAAACAGCTTCTATTACGAAAAAACTAATTAAAAAGAACGAATGTATTTTTGATAAGATGTCTTCAGAGTATGCTGGTTATACTTGAAAAATGGCTTGTGGTTGAGCGTTTTAGGGGGGCTTTCTACCAGCGACCCTTTTATGTCTGCGAAATGCATGGCTTGCTCGACAAAGGAATGTGACCCGTCGACCCCATTTTCATTTCGTTAGTTGTTAAACTCGAATTGGAGGTTGACCCAGCAAGTAGTAGCCTTGTGATTGACTTGCGCAGGGGCAAATACCACCTGATCAATTTCCCGCTCCACTGCCGCCACAATAGGCGTATATTCCATGCTCATAATCCGATGGCTGAGGTATTTTCCCTGCTCATCCAGGAGAACCTGAATTTCTGCCTGTCCTGTCAATTCTTTGTTTTTTCCGGTGAATGAATCAGTGATCAAACACGCAATGTCTTCCAGATTCAGTGGAAGGGGAGCGGTGCAGGTCGCTTCTGCCGCTCCTGCTCCGAGGGTGCCGGAGGCTGCAAAGGCGGATCCATAAAATTCTTTCTCCACCTGAATTGCAGGAAATCGCCCTGCTGGCCCATACACATAGACCGTACGGAAGGTCGCCAATGATTCAGGCCCGTTCATGTTGATCTGCGAATGAGGCCCTGATAACTGCGCACAGAGATAGGCTGCTGGAAATAGAAAAGTCGCGACGAGTAGGATTTTTATTTTCGTTGTCATGGTCTTATCTTTCCTTTTCTGTTAGCTAACATGTCCGGTGGGAGACATAATTTTATACTCCATTGAAGGCCTTAAAGATGTCACGATTTGTAACGATGTCTGCCAAGCAGGAGTAATGTTCGACAAGTCCGGGTCAATTATCGGCCATTCCTTTCTGAAAAAGTCCCGCTATGCGCGTACGCTACGTTTATATCCTGATTCATTTCCTCGCATGGATGGGCCTGTTTTTATTAATCAGCCCTTTGCCGCTGGGGATCATTCCCTTTCAACTGGATCCCTTTAATGACCGGCAGCTTTCCTTTTTACTCTTATATGGCTTTTCTTTTAATGCGCTGATGATCTATACCTACGCGCATATAGTGCTGCCTGATTATGTGAAGCGGCAAAGCCTTTCTTATTTCATGATTGCGAATGTGACTTTTCTGGCGGGATTTACTTTGTTGGAAAGCGTATTGGACTATTACTTTTTTCTGTGGGCCTATACCCGGCTGGGAACGCCTGAAGATGCAGATTCTGTCTTGCAGCACTTGTTTTCCAATTTTGTGCTGAACGCATTTGTCTTGTTGGCCGCGAATGTATATGGCTTTGCCTTTGCTTATTTTCGAGATCAAAATCTGCGACGGAATCTGGAACAAGAAAAACTGCGGGCAGAACTTTCAGCCCTCAAGCATCAGATCAATCCCCACTTTTTGTTCAATATCCTCAATGGACTCTACGGCCTTGCATTCAAAAACAATGATGAACAAACCGCTGAAGGAATCGCCAAGCTTTCGCACATTATGCGATACATGATCTATGAGTCGAATGATGATCGCGTCCCACTCGATAAGGAAATCGAATACATAGAAAACTATATCGATCTCCAAAAGCTCCGTACCGGCGGAGGGACCGCCATTAACTTCACCGTAAAAGGATTTACCCGGGACAAACTCGTGGCACCGATGGTATTTACCCCTTTTATCGAGAATGCCTTTAAATATGGAATCAGTAATGCGAAACCCTCAGACATCCATATCTCCCTGGAAGTAAGCGGGGATCGATTGCAGTTTCAGGTAGCGAATGTGAATCATGCGATGAACCGGAAAACCAATGCAGCTCATGGGGGAATAGGCTTGAAAAATGTTAAAAAACGCTTGAAACTATTATATAAAAACGCCTATGAATTGGATATCGATAATCGGAATCAGGAGTATCGGATTGATTTGATACTTGATCTGGCACATAATCCGGTCCGAAAAGCACAGTCCGAAATAGATGTGAAAACCTTGCGGAGTATGAAGATGAATAAATTTGAACGATAGGGTTTGGTAACTATTTAGGCGGAACTTCGATATAATGAAGCATAACACAGCACAATGAAATGTATCGCAATTGATGATGAGCCTCTGGCCCTTGAGGTAATTGAACGATTTTCTTCCAAGGTTGCCGGCATAGAATTGATCCGCACGTTCCAAAATCCGGTGGAGGCAGTTGAGTTCATTCAAAATGAACCAATAGACCTCATATTCCTGGATATTCAAATGCCGGATTTGACAGGAATTCAGTTTCTGCAAAGTATTCAGACCAAGCCGCTTGTGATCTTTACAACGGCCTATTCCCAATATGCCATTGAGAGTTATGAACTGGATGCGGTTGATTATCTGCTCAAGCCGATTCTGTTTGATCGCTTTTTAAAAGCTGTCAGTAAAGCCCAAAAGATATTTAAAGCGGGAAATCAAACAGCTGCTCCAAACGGAATTCCTGAAATGAGCGGCGATGATTTTTTATTCATCAAATCGGATACCCGTTTCTTCAAAGTCAATTTTGAAGACATTCTCTATATAGAAGGGATGCGGGATTATATCGCCGTACATACCCCTAATCAGCGGATATTGACCCTGATGAGCATGACCAAAATGCTGGATAAGCTCCCTGAAGCTGACTTTATGCGGGTGCACAAATCCTTTATTATCGGCTTGCAGCACATCAACCTGATTCAGAATAATCGGGTTACCATCAATGAAAAAGAAATCCCAATCAGCAACTCCTATAAAGAAGATTTTCTGGGATTCGTTGAAGGACGTACACGTTGAACAAGATGATAAATCTTGAATGAGGAGAGGGGTGCAGGTGCGCAGGTACTAAGAACGAAACGGCAATTCTGGATCATTCACTCCCTACCTTGATCCATTTGAATACCTTCACAAAGGTCTCATCTGCTTTGAACTCGATCAGATACATGCCTTGACTCAACGAACCTGCATCCACCTGTATGCGATGGGCTCCCTGGGGTAAGTTTTTCTGCAACACGGGCAGCACCTGCCTTCCATTCAATTCGGATATACGTATCTGAATCCCGGTAGCCTCCTGCAAGAGAAAAGTGAAGTTGATTTCCTGGCTTGTGGGATTGGGAAATCCTTTCAGGTTGTTAATATTCCCTTCAAATGTATCCGGCTCAAGATTTGACCTCCCGGGACTCCCTAAAACGTGGAGGATTCCCCAGTTTTTGGGGAGGATATTGTCCAGGATCGGATGTTTGAGTTCGAGGGTAGGGCCCAGACCATTTGCCCCTTCTGGCCAGGGAGCTGATCCCTGAAAAGAAACCACATCATGTAGCACCTGATTTTGTTGAAAAAGCCGTACCTCGTCATTGAAATCGGCTAAGTCAAATCCAAAATCTCCGATCACATTATCGATGTCGGGATATACGGCTCGAAACTGAGCTGCATCGCGAGCTACGACCAGAAAGGCACCTGCTTGGATCTGTGTACCTGCTGGAAACAGGAAAACATTGCCATTGAGCCGATCCCTGAGTTCCCAGTCTGACAGGTCAATTGTTTCGCTGGAAATATTATGCAATTCTACCCAGTCATCTGTGTCAAACTCTGGGCTTGACTGGAAATTGATTTCATTGATAATGACCTGTTCCTCTACAATAAACTCTTCAAAATGGGGAGTGAGGGTCATGGCTGTTTGCAAATCCACCTCGATAGCTGCATCGGATGAGAAGACCCCACCAGACCAATATGCAAATACATATCCGGGTTTAGGATGCGCGACAATCGGAACTGGAACGTCTTGAAAATAGTCCCCAGACCAGATGCGCCCATCGATTGACAGGCTGTTTACCTGTACATAGCCTTTATCCTGGTTCGGGTTGTCGATCGTCAGGGTATGATGCGCGGGGAGATTCCATTGCGACTTGATATGCTGTTTGATTTGCGCAGGCCGTTTGCTGGCAAATTCCTTCATGATGGTTAGTCGATCCGTTCGATAGGAGATTGATCCGCCCCATCGCTCATAATGTTGAATCGTTTCTGAAAGCACTTTGGCGGCCATTGTATCGATATGGTTTCGCACCCGATTGGGCAAAAACCGGGAGTTTAATTCATCTGCAAAGAGATTGATGAACTGATTGCGAGCTCCGGTATTGGCAGTTATCTTTCGGAGCATGAGCGTGGACCAGGAAGGATTGGGCCAGCCGGGGCCATTGGGTTCCAGGGCGAATTCGAGGGTATTGTTTCGGTAATTTTCATTGCCCCAAATTCCAAATCCAAAATCCGTATCAAAGAGAATCCACCGCCATTTCCCCCCTTTTGCTTTCCAATACTTAATATTATTCCCGGGCCAATCCTGATTGTCAACATAAATCTGAGTCAGTTGGTATAGGAAAAAGTTATTCAAATCCACCCGATCTGCAACGTATTGCATACTACCAGAATTCGTCAGGTCCTGGTTTTCAATTACATCGAGCAGAGCGAGGTAGTCGGTAGCGGTACCATGGATAAGCCCAGAACGGCGTTCTAGTAAATCAATCTCATCGGGATCGAGGTTATGACGGGAGGCGAGGTAATGTTCGCTGATTTTTTCCCGCATGTTGTACATTCCCCAATAGGTGCCATTAAGATAGGTCGCAACGGGCCGGTAGGCCTGGATTTCAAGATCTGCATCTTGCATGAGCCCCGTGAGGATGGCATCTCGTAGGTTCGTATTCAGCCAGTCATTGCCCGAATTGCGCAAAATGAAAGACTCATAACTTGAATAAGGCTGTTGGGGAAATAAGGGGTAGTCAAAGGAGGAGGTGCCGTATTTACTCCGGGCAAATAGGGATAAGGACCGCTGGTCGTGTCCGCGGCTATATCCCCCAAATATTTTCACTCCCGCATTAAATGCATAGACGGGTCCTTCATTAACTTCATGAAAACTTGCCTGCACGGGACGCTCCCAGTCTTCCCAGAAATTTGACCCGAAATAGGGAAACTCGGGGTCATAGGAATCTCCAGGTACATATATTCCGGTGTCTTGATCAAAAAAATCTCCAGGCTCTGCGACGAGGGAAAGAATAGGCACATCATGTGAAACATTGACAAGGTAAGTCTGACTCTGGAGAGGAGAGGCAAGGTAGCCGGGCCGGAAAATTCCTGCGCGAACTACGGTATTGGAATTAATTGGAATGGGAGCAGTATACAAAGTCGCATTTTCGTCCGGTTGAGTAGCATCCAGCGTGTATCGGATTTCCTCTCCGGCTAGGGCTCCGCTAAGGATCAGACTAAAAGCATCGACAGGGCCGCCTGTCTGAGAAAACTGTACACGTGATTGTATCACTCCGGCATACGAATTTCCGGAATTGGGCAAACCCGGTGTGGGCGTACTAAAATAGACGAGCGTGTTAGTGGCTGGATCAAGTCCCCGGGATACATTAGCAGGAAGAGCGCCTGTCCATAGGCTATCGACCAGCGTGCCGTCTGGTCCAAATAGATAGAGCCCTTCTCCCGCTGCTGAAATTTTAAAATTGGTATGGAGTTGTTGACTCTGAAGTTCGAGTTCGGGTGGGGGCGTGCTTCCCGTTTGTGAAGGACCTGAAAACAAGGCAGACAAATAGGGGATTATGCTTAAATCGGAGGAGTTTGCCGAAATGTTATGCACCTGAATCGCCAGAACATTGCTGCCGTTTTGGAGCAGATTTCCCAGATTCTCGATTTCGTATAATTCGGGCGCATTACCCTGATACATAGTTGCTTCCCGGTCTGTACCGGTAGTTGCGTTGAACGCGGGAGGCGTCCCACTTACATTTGAGCGGGCGATCTCTGTTCCATTGATATAGGCAACAAAAGCATCATCATAATCTATGTGCAGCAGCAGTTTCTGAACAGCATTTACTTCGCTGATATCAAAGCGTTTGCGGAGATAAATAGCGGCTGTGCCTTGCGGAAGTACGGTTACATCATCATCATCACCATATCCAAGTCCGGTAGGCCCTTGATTCCAATTGGAATCGTCGTAGCTGAGCGTGTGCCATTGGGAAGGGACAGGCGCGGTAGGGGTGAAGTACCTGACGATATCTCCCTGCTTGATAAGAGTCCGTGCGGGAAATATTTCGCCGCGATCTTTACCAGATGCCCACATCCAGAGGTATTCATCAGCCCCAATATTGATAGGAGGAAAAACCCATTTGCCGGGATTGTCAAACTTGTCTGAGATTGTCCAGCCATTCATTGGTATAGGGCTGTTACTGGTATTGTGGAGTTCAAACCAGTCGGGCGTATCTCCATCTTCATCCCGGATATTTGAGTTGGAAGCGACTACCTCATTGATTCGGATTTGCTGCGCCAGGAGAGAAGCACTCGTACTCAGCAAGCTTGTGATCAGGAGGATTTGTCGGAGGCACTTGAGGATTGTCATACATCTTCAGGTTAATGAACCCTACTAAGATAGGTAATTCGATAGGGAAAGACCATCCTGTGCACTCCTAACGCCCTTAGACCATGTTTGGGACAGAAAATTTGTTAGCGAAAATGCTGAATTTAGGGTT
>CAYGTH010000324.1:0-8526 GCA_964352745.1 uncultured Bacteroidia bacterium | reverse complement strand
CGCACAAAGAAAGCACTAAGCGGAATCTCCGGGGTTTCATGTACAACATGCTTAGACCATGTTTGGAACGCTAATTTCCTTAGAAACTGGCGGCTTCCGGAACCTGATCTGCACCATTTCTACTCGAAATAGCTCGCTATTTCTGCGCAAAATGGCTTGTCAGAACCCGAAATCCACCAGTTTCGCTAACAAATTTACTGTCCCAAACATGGTCTTAGTGTTTGCTTAGTGTCCTAAGTGCCTGAGTGGTTTCTCTTTGTGGATTTTTGGCCTACACCCAGGCTAAGTAAGAAGATAGATTTCAGCATAAAGATTATAGGTTATGCCCGGCTGGTAATCAGTAATATCCTATCTAAATACTCGATACTAAAACCTAAAATCTCCCCTTCCCATTCTGCACTCCTTCCAACTCACCTGACACAATCTCGCAAATCTCACGAATTGCAGTCTCAAGATCATCGTTGACGAGGACATAATCAAATTGGGATTCAAAAGTGAGTTCGTGCAATGACTTCTGATATCGTTTTTCGATTTCTTCCGGCTTTTCAGATTTACGGCCAATGAGCCGATCTTTTAAGACTTCTGGCCGGGGAGGTTTGATGAAAATGGAAACGGCCTGGGGACCATATTGCTGTTTAATATTGACGCCGCCTTCGACATCTACATCAAATATGGGGTATTTTCCCTTTTGCAGAATTCGGGATACTTCAGAACGAAGGGTTCCGTAGAAACGTCCGGCGTACACTTCTTCCCATTCCAGAAAATCATTTGCCTCGATTTTTTCCCGGAAGGTTTCAGGGGTGATAAAATAATAGTGAATTCCTTCTTGTTCGTAGTGGCGGGGCGGACGGGTTGTAGCTGAGACGGAGAATTCAAAGCAATCAAATCGTTCCAGGAGTGCTGAGACCAGCGTGGTTTTGCCTGCTCCACTGGGAGCAGAAACGATAAATACCTTTGCTCGTGTAAAATCCATGAGCAAAGGTACACATTTGTAGGGAAATAGTGCTCTATTCCCTTCAGTTGCCCGAAAGAGATGAAAAAAATGGTCAGCCCTTTTACTTAAGGATCAGACTGGCAATCAGACAATTAATCACGCCTAAAACCTTGACTCGGATCCTGGTTCTGTTGGGTAAATTTGAATTGTCAGGAGAAAAACAGGCGGGTAAATCAGCAGAACTTAGAAAAGTTTGGGCAAAAAAAATCCCCCAAATGGATGGGGGACCGATTAAAAAGGACTACTACTACTCGCAATTCTTATATGTCGTAAAGACTGTGTTTCTAGTTTCAGTGAGCGTTTGTCTCAACCCTCTGATACAAAGGTAGGGCACTGTTTTATATTTTGCAAATTATTTAATAAAATAATCGATTTTTTTTTCATTTCACAAAAAATGACCCGATTAGGGGGCTATGTTGAAAATATCTTTAAAAAAAGTACGTATGGGCGAAACTTTATGATACCCCATTCGGTGGCAACGATTGCCCTGTCTTTAGCTTGTGTGTGAGAGGGTATTCAGTGCTTTCGCGATTTCTCCGGTTGCAAATTTTCGGGAATATCTTTCGATTGTGGCCTCTGCTGTTTTTAGATTTCCTTTTTTATACTGTCTGTAAAAAGAAAGGATGCTTCGTTTCATTTTGTCTTTATCCTGAAACCCACATACAACGCCTGATTGAGTCCCGGTGATAACCTGTGCAAAATCGGCATCTTCTGGCCCGGTCGCGAGTATCGGGCGTCGGGAGGCAACATACTCAAACGTCTTACCCGGAATGTGCCCCATGACATTGGGAACGTCATTAACCAGGAGTAGCAGCGCCTGGGCTGTACAGAGCCTGGAGAGTGCTTCGCTATGTGGGATATAATCAATGCGTTCAATGGCATCCCCTAATCCCTGTGCTTCGAGTTGGTGAAAGGTGATGTGATCCGTCTTTCCGATAAACCGAAACCTCAATGCTTCCCGAAAGCCAGGAATTTCCCGGGCGAGTTCTCCAAAGGCCTCCCATAAGACGGGAGGATTGCGATCGCTGTTGAGAAAGCCGATATGGTTGAAGCAAAATGCTGATTCTACGGGCCCTCGGTCTGCTTCAAAATCTGCCGGGTCGTAGCCATTATATACCAGGGATACAGCGGATGCCCCCAGATCGCTGAGTTCCTGTTGCCAGGTCGGACTTACGGTGGTAACCCGGTCCGCAGATTTCAACACTGACCGTTCGAGTTTTCGATGGCGCCTGTCTGCCCAGGGGGTCAGCATGAGTTGATCGTAAAAGTCAATATTGGTCCAGGGATCTCGAAAGTCAGCAAGCCAGGGCAGCCCACTAGCCTGTTTTACGCCCTTGGCGATCAGGTGAACTGAATGAGGTGGACCACTGGAAAGAATCGCATCTACCGGATGATCCTGAAGGTAGGCATTGATATGTTTGATGGCAGGCTTTACCCAAAAGGCCCGGGCATCGGGAATGAAAAAATTACCCCGTATCCATATAGAAAGCCGCTTGGTGAGGGAGGGTTTTTCATCTTCTGCCAGGAAACCCGAATATACCCGTGATTTTCCTCCCTGACCGGTAAATTTTTTATACAGATCGTAGGGCTCCCAGATAGGACTATGGATCACTTCCTGGTCTTTGGGGATGTCTGCCAAAAGCGATTCATCGAGGATAGGGTAGGCCGCGTTTTTTGCGGTGAATACAATGGGTTCCCAACCAAAATCCCGCAGGTATTTGACGGTTTTGAGTACGCGTTGTACGCCGGCACCTCCACTGGGTGGCCAATAATAGGTGATAAACAGGACCTTCTTCATAGGTTTTCCGCTGACTCACGTATCCTAAGTTATACCTTGATTTTTTTATTCCGGCGGTAGCGAGTCAATACGCGCTTGCAATCACGCAAAAACATCCGAACATTCGTCCGTAAATGTGAATTTAGCATGATCCAATCTCTATTCACCTGTTCAAACCGGGTTTTGTATTCCGGTAGGTGTTCCATAATGGTTAGGATGGCATCTGCAAGGTGTTGAGGGGTAAAAGGGTCTACTATCCAACCGTTTCGCTTATGATCGATCAGTTCGAGATTTGCAGGGATAGGGTTTACCAGGGGAATGGCTCCCGCGTAGCGACCTTCGGCCAATGCATTCGAATAACCATCATAGGCGGGAGCAGAGATAAAGGCATCGACGAGCGACCATAACTCATATACCTCTTCACGGGGTAAGACCTCCGCTATAAAAGTGAAGTTTTGAAATTGACTTTCCAGCTTTTTGGCTTTCTCGAGCACCTTGACGGGAATCTCGTATCCAGCCGAAAGCATAATGAATTTCACATCCCGAACGCCTCGCTTTACCAGCATCTCGAAAGCATCGAGGATAAGATCGCCATTATATACGGGTTTCATGCCTCTGGGACTCAGAACTACCCGTTGCCAATCGCGGATATCAAATCGCTTACGGAGGGCAGCAATCCGCTCCGGACTGACCTCAAATAAATCTTCCTCCACGCCCCAGCGATTAAGGCGAACTTTCCGGGCGGGTACATCAAACCAGTCTTTAAGGGCTTTGACCAGTTGTAGATTATCACCAGTAATGAGGTCTGAAGCTTCCAGGGCATGACAGATATGCTTGCGAAACAAATGCCATTTTGCCCCTTGAATGACTTTGCCTACAGGGCCGTTTTTCTCTACTGCAGACCAGGTACGATCACTCGGAACTTCGCTGTTTTTACGCTCAGGTGGGTATTCTAGAATATCAGCCCCCATTGCAATGCTCACAATAGGACGAAAGGGAGTTCTGGCAGCCCATACGCCAAATGGGGTAATGTTAATAGGGTTTACGAGGTCTACCCGCCGGGCTACCAGTTCCCGATAGAGTTTGTCTTTTGAGTATAAATAGCTGGCGTAGGTGATATTTCCATTGAGGGTATAGCCGGGATCGATCTTCACACAGGTTATCCCGGGGATTTCTGCACTTGAAAAACTGAATACGGTAACCTCTGCTCCGGCATTTTGAAGTGCCAGTGCCCATTTTTGGGTATGGAAATTAGCAGGGTCAGAAAGTACCGCAATATGCATCAGGTACGTGCAGGTTAAGTGGGAAAATGTGAAGTGTGAGTGAACGTTTGCTGTACAAAAATAGCAATTTACGCCCGGAATTCACAATCAAAAGCGGGGTAGAATGGCTTCGTTTGGAGTTTCCGTGGAGATTTGATGAGTAGAAAATCGGATAGAGCTTGGATTTCGACCTGTTTTAGGGGGGATGCTTTCTCATTTCTCAATTCAATGTGTGTAGGAAATGGGATCAATGCTGGGAATAACAAACATGAGGCACCCCGGATTTTGCATCCAGTCAACCCGTCAAAGACGTCATTCCAGACGAATTTCATTGCGTAGCTTTGAAATTCGATCTGGAATCTCCCCCTACTATTACCACATATGAATGTCTTTGTGGGAGGATTCCGGGTTCTATTTTGAAGCTGCGCAACAAAAAAGCCCCGGAATGACCGATCGCTTGTTATGATCTCCCGAAAATCCGGGGTGACTCATGTTACGGGCCTTCTGGGGCAAGAATTAGAAATTCTTTGCCATAGAAGCACTCAGCACGGGTTGTTGAAGGGTGCTGTCATCTACGCCCCAGGAAAGATCGAGCCGGATAGAGTAGCCTACAATATTCGTTCTCACTCCTGTTCCAAATCCAAACAGGAAAGGACTTTTAAGGGTTTGAAGTAGAACTGTAACTGGCGGCGAGCCTACAATCTGGGTATCTGTCGGGTTTTTTTGTGAGAAAGGGTTCCCCTGATCCCAGATAGTTCCTGCATCTACAAATGGAATGATTTCCAGGTTGTACAATGCACCTGAATGCAGAGAATGCTTCAGCAGGCGTGTGATCGGGATACGCAGTTCCGTATTCATTAATACATATTTGGAGCCTTTGCGGGAATTAAAACTGAATCCCCTTACGGGAGTGATGAAATCCTGAAAGCCAAATTTGTATAAATCCTCACTGACTTGGTTATTCCCACTTACAGGCCCTCCTGCCGGATCAAAGAAATGACCTACTACCCAATCGTCAATTCCTCCCAGGTACGCTTGTTGGCGGTTGTCAGCAATGCTAATCGCCGATTTTATCTGAGTTGCTAATACAATTTGCTTATGCACAGGCAGGTAATGGCGGAGTTGGAGCCGCGCAGTGTGGAAAGTAAAATCTGAAAGGGCCAGCGAATACATACTTTCAACGGAAAGGTCTGCTGCTAATCCTTTGTAGAAAAACCCATCGGTATGCTGCGTTTTGTTATAGCGAATAGCGACAGATGCACCGACCAATTCATCACTGTCATCGCGGAGTTCGGGGCGGCGTAAGTTCAGATCTTTCCGGCTAAGGGAATAAAATCCGGCACTCCCTTCAACGGCCAGGAATGAACTGAGGGGGTAAGTTGCGCCTACTTTTATCTGAGCTTTGTCGTATCTGAAAATCAGGGTGTCAAGCGTCGCACTTGTATTATCGGGGCGATACAGGCGGGATTGAATACCGGCTTCTCCCCAAATATCGAGTCGCTTCTTCTGGTAGGTATATCGAATTTGGGCATCGGCATTCTTGAGGTTCAGGTAGGGGCGAATGACTGCGTCTATCCGGTGATTTTTGAGCAAATCGGAAAAGCCCATATTGAGTTCCAGCCCAAATCGAGGGATGTAATCATAAATAACGCCCAATCCGACATAATCGGCTGCCCATACATTTTTGGCGGGAAGGTCATCACTTACCCTAAAGGCTTCCAACTTGGGAGGACTCAGATCTCCAAAGATATTGGCATAGGGCTCGCTGCTTTCAGATGCATTCGGCACCCCAAATACTACGGACTCAGGACGTGCCAATTCGTAGGGTTCATCCTCTTCATCAAAGATATAATATCGAACTGGCTTTTTCTCATTCTTTTCTTCTTCCGGTACAATTGCGGGAGATAGTTCTTCTTCAGGTTCGGGTTCTGTTACCTCGGTTTCCTCAAACTGAGCCGCTTTTTCATCAGCTCGTTTTTCAAGGGCTTCTTCCCGGGCCAGCTGATCCCGGTAGGCTGCCAGGTATTCGAGGCGTAGCAGGGTCGGCTCAGGCGCGCGAAGGGCATTCAGATTGCGGGTAGCAGTCCACATAAGCTTACGGCGGCCCGCTACAGGAATAGTCATTGCCGCCCATTTTTCAGATGCCTGTATGTATTCGATTCCCGAACTCAGGTTAGAGATGGGTTCGCTCTTTTTTAGGAAAATATTGATTTTATGCAGATTCCGGACGCCAAATTCGTCTGAAATATAGCCCAGCTCAAAGCTGGAAATGGCCTGAGGCTGGCGTTCATTGATAGTAGGGCTAAAGGTGAGCTGCTCCAGGCTCGGAGCTAAAGAGCTGCGGTCAATTTTGAATAAATCGAATGTACGTTTATAACTATCCCAATTCGGACCCCCTGTTTCCAATGCTACCGTATCCCGGTTAGAAGCAAAAAAGATGGCTTGATCATCGAGACTCCAAACGGGTTCGAGGTTGTCAAATGCATCATCGGTAAGGGCCTTGAAGGTGGCTTCTCCTGCTTTAGTTGTGAAAATATCGGTGCGGCCTTCATGTAAGGCAGATACAACGATACTTTGGCCGTCATGAGACCAATTGATACTATTGATTTTGTCAATGGCGGGATCTATCGGAAAGGAACTTACCGTTTTGCTCTCGAGGTCATAATAGACAAAATAGAAAGCTTTGTTTTCATAAAAGGTCGTAGCCAGTTGGGAGCCATCCTGACTCCAGGCGATGGGATACCGGACATTCAGACCGATCGATTCCAGGCTGCCAATTCCAGATTGAATAGGAGTCGAAACAAATTTTTGTGTCTCCGGATTGAAAAGTTCAAGGGTATGGGTGCCTTGTTTATTGAGGTAAACGGCAAATATATTTTGCGGTTCATTAAACGCGAACCCCAATAGCTCCTGATCCGATTTGAGGGTCATGCCTTCAGTATCCGGAATGTCTTTCACAGCCATCCGGGTGGCAGAGCGGGTGGAAGTCCGGGTGGTAATATATTCTCTCCACCTCGAAGTCAGCGTGCCGAGGGTAATTCCCAAAACAGAAATAACGCCCGATTCGATAGAGTGAGAAATATTGACCAGGTAAATGATTTCGGAAAGTTTTTGCTCCCCATATTCATGCGCGACATACCGCCAGACGGATTTGCGTACAATGCGGTTGGCATACTCATCGCCTTCGAGTGCGAGGTTCAGTAGATCACCGGATTGGATATTGCTGATCCACATTTCATCGTCATAGTCCCAGCCTCCTGCTACGTATTCAGAAAGTCCATCGGAAAACCATCGGGGATTAGAAAATAAAATTTGGCGCTGAATACTTGCTCCCAGGCCTTCTCCGTAGGAAAATTCTCGCAGGATCAATTGTGAAACTTCGCGTTTGACTTCTTTAAACAATTCCTCATTACTACCCGGATGCAGGATGAAGGCTGTCATCTGCGGCAGGTTGAAGGTCGCAGGCTGAGGAGCACCTCGGCCACGGCTGATATTGTTTTCCAGAAATTTTACCGCATCGTCTGCATACACAATCAGATAGCGGGAGGTGGGTTTATAGTCATATAATACTCCCAGCTCATAGCGGGCGAGTTCTGCATACCGGGCTACTTTGGATGCAGCGGCCTGATCACCGGCAACATAGTACACATCAAAATACTCCGAAGATACATACGACCATGCCTCGTCATTGGCAAAAGGATGAAAAGCATCGGTTTGTTGGGCCCACCCCGTCATCGAAAAAAGCAAGGTATATAGAAAGCTTATTAAAATGCGCCTGGATAGCATAAGCAGGGATATAGTTAAAACTTGTTTGCTTGGGAAATATCCGATTCATACCGGATTTCAACATAATTTAATATTACTAAAAAAACAGGCCGAATTCAATATGAAAATTACACCCTTGTAGAACTGTCCGCAAAGCGACGTAAATCAACAAGCGCGGGGACTTCTGTCGAAGGATATAACAGATGTTGGGCCATAATTGTTGAAAAATGAGGGGCTAATAATACGCCTTTGGTTCCAAACCCTGTAAAGAGGTGGAGATGTGGCCATTTGGGGTGCTGGCCAAGGATGGGTTTTCGATCGCGGGTAGTGGGTCGAATGCCGGCGCGGTGCCCGACTACTTTCCAGGAATCTTTCCAGGCGAGTGCGAGTTTCTCTTCGATTTGCTGGCGGCCTTCCGAAGTAGGAGCAGGGCTGTCAAATTCATTTCTATAGGTGGAGCCTGCCAGATACTGCTTGTTACCAAGCGGAATGAGGTAGGCGCCGCGGGATAAGACAAAAGGCAATTGGGGAGCATCAGACTCTACCAGCAGGACTTCGCCTTTGTTGGGAATAAGCGGGAGGTTGGGGAAAAATGGATTTTCTACAGCAAGATAGCCTTCGCAAAAAACCAATTCGTCAAATGTCAGCTTCTCCTCTTCCAGGCTGATGCTGCGACTGCCAATATCGATCTGACTATGAGGGAGTTGGGCTGAAATTCGCCGGAGTCC
>CAYGTH010000323.1:4119-8545 GCA_964352745.1 uncultured Bacteroidia bacterium | reverse complement strand
GGTAACCCTCGGGGCAGGTGCCGGTGCAGGATCGTTTTGGGCTACCAGGATGGGCCGGTCATCACACTCATCATCTACTCGCTGAATACCCGAAATCTGCTGGCAATCCATCGACATAACGCCTACCTGGTAATCTCCAGCCTTAGTCGCAGTAAATGCATGACTGGTCGCTCCAGATATGGGGGATCCATTGCGCAGCCATTGGTATCTGGCTCCGGGCTCCAGATTCGCATAAAAAACCACTGCTTCTCCTTTACATATGGTGATGGTCTTGTTCATGTTTTCCAATTGCGGAGGGCCGTATCTCGCTATGTAGGCCGGAGTCTTACTCCCTTCTGCATGTGCAAGGCCGGGGGGAATTCGACTACCGCTATTCGCTGCCAGGAAAATACTGCCTTTTTCATCGGCGGTGATAGCCGGGACATCTCCTTCTTCTCCTGATCCTCCTTTTGTTTCCCATAGAAAAATCTGCTTCCGGATCTTGTTGATTTTTGCAACAAACAAATCAGACTGCTCCGTTTTGCCGTGGATATAAATATCGCCATTGGTAGTCGCTGTGATTCGTAAGACTTCCGGCTCCTCCCTGACAGACAATTTTCCCTCCCACATCAGACCTCCTTCCTTGTCATAAATAAGCACATTAGTCCCCAACACAAAGTAGGTAGTTCCATTGCAATCAGTATATACATCATGTGTACGAATGCGATTTCGATCAATAACTACCCGCTGTGCCCAAAGCAGTTCGCCATCGGGGCTATACTTAGCCAGGAAAAAGCTTTCTCCCTTGAGAGAAGCCCGTAAAATTTTCCCATCTCCAAAATTAGTAATGCTCCTAAATCCTCCCGCCACATAGCTATTTCCTTCGCAATCACTGTGGACTGAATTCCCAAAATCATAGCTAAACCAATCCACTGCGATATTCCGTACCCAAACCAACTCCCCTTTTGGGTCGTGCTTTGCAATGTATAAACTGGAGCGCTGAGCCGCCTGATAGGTTTCGCCATCGAGTTCGAGGCTTTCTTTATATCGACCGCTTGTGATTACAAAGTCCAGTGGATCGACTGCCAATCCCGTTACTTTCTCCCGCGTTTCCGATTTTTTCCAGGCTATCCGTCCATCCGACCGATATTTGGTCAGGTATTGTTCATTACTGGATACGATGAAATTACCCAGGTTATCAGCGGCGAGAAACCTGTCATCGAGCGAATTCACTTCTGTTTCGGCCAGGTTTTTCCGGTACACACCATCCGAAAAATAGCGCGATACAGTTTGGGTATAGCGGCCTTTTTTCTTTCGGGTCAGGCTTAACACATAGGCATCGCCACCGGGAGTTGCAGCCACTTCCTTCATATACACCGCTCCTTTTTCCGTAGGAACTTCATTGTTCCACAACCATTTAGGCAATAAGGCTCGCTCACGCGCCTCCACACTGTCCGTAGCCAGTGAGATTCGTGGGCGGTCAAAGGTTGAGATTCTAATATTTTCAGACAGCGTCCCGCAATTGTAGTTTTTTGCTTCTACGGTATAGCTACCGGGAGACTTAGCATAATATAAAGACTGGGTTGCTCCCGGGATTTCCAGGTTATTTTTCCGCCATTGAAATCCGTTGGCAGTTGTGGACATGGCTCGTAATTGGACCGAATCCTCCGGACAAATCAAATTAGTGGAGTACTGGACGGTAACCTGGGGCGCATTTTCGTACCGCACTTTAATGAGTTCCGAGGTGGCTTCGCACCCATCCTTGATTCTTACCAGTTGAAAATCCCCGTGCTGATTGACCCGGAGTTCCCGGCTTCGAGCGCCCACCAGCGGGCGACCGTCCTTAAACCATTGATAGGAAATCCGTTCACCCATTGTAAATCCAGCTTCCAATACAACCTCTTCTCCCATACATAAGTGATGGTCTCCTGCCGGATACACATCGAGTTCGCAGGTATTCAGGGGCAGGCGGAAAATATCATTTTTGCCATAGGAACCTGTTTCAGAACCCCAATAGGCAAACTCTCCATTTCCAGTGATCACAAAATCAAATTCATAACCAGTAGTATTGACCGGAGCACCAATATTTTCAGGTTGGGTCCAGTGTTGCCAGGTATTGTCGAGGCGACGGGACATGAAGATATCATGCTCTCCTTTGCCGCCGTGCCCATTACTCCCAAAGAAAAGGGTTTTTCCATCTGCACTGATAAACCCTGCGTCCTCATCGCCGGGCGTATTGATCGCAGCTCCCAGGTTGATTGGCCGAGCCCAGGTGGAATCATTCATTCGAAAACAAATGTACATATCCGTACCGCCATAGGACTGATCTCCGCGATTGGGAATCAGCATGTGCCCCTGAGGCGTGATCGAGTAATCTTTATACTGCCCGTTGTAGTTAAACCCTAAAATATATCCTCGCTTGGGGCCTTTCCAGTTTCCATACCGATCCCGAACCAGGTATTTCAAGCCTTGTCCCTTTGTCCCTTCCGGCACCTGGTTGAGCCAAATGGTATCTCCCGTTGCACTCACCTGCCAAACAAAGTCATGACCGATAGTGTTGAAGGGGGGACCCAGGCGCTCTGCTTTCGTCCAGTTGGTACCCGTAATATGCTCCGACCGCCAGATGTCTCCGGGATCTTTGATGCCTCCGGTATTCTCTGAATTTTCTCTTCTCCAGAAATACAGCGTCTTGCCGTCTGGAGATAATATTGGCTCACGTTCTTCAAGTTGGGAGTTCACTTTGAGGTTAAGGTGATCTACTTTCTGCCCGATCAGTGCTGTCCAGCCCATCAGTAACGCAGTCAGTATCAGAGGAATTCGTCGCATAAATTTGTTGTTGGGTTTGAACTATCCGCACAAAGATACAATCAGAGAAGCGGTAGTCCTTATGACTTACAACGCGAAGATTATACCAAACCCTTCGAATGAAGAGATATTTCAGTCGAAAAATGCGGAATTCTCGTTATTTGCATAGAACCCTATCCCCAATTCCCATGAATTACCTGCGATTATTTTTGTTTTTGTCCTGGATCTTATGTCTACCTACTCTTTTTGCTCAATCTACTGATCACGTTCCAGGTGAAATTATATTGATGCTGGCGCCTGACTTCCGGCTTGAATCCGTACTCAAGGAGCCCCTGCCAGCAGACACCCCCACCTACCTGGAATATCGACAAACACTCGTGCCAGGTTTACGCATTCACCTTGTAAGGTTTGACCCTGAATTGACCGAAGAAACTGCTGTTTTGGGATACTTGCGAAAGCATCCGGGAGTCTTACTCGCTCAATTTAATCACTATGTTGACCAACGAAAGGCTCAGGCTACCACGCCAAATGATCCGAGCTTTGGAGGCCAGTGGTCATTGAATAATACGGGGCAAAACGGCGGAACGCCCGATGCGGATATAGATGCACCGGAAGCCTGGGATTTAGCCACGGGAAATGGGCTATCTTCCCTGGGAGATACGATGGTTATTGCAGTGATTGATGGCGGGGCCGACCTCTCGCATTCAGATTTATTATTCTGGAAAAATCATCAGGAAATCCCCGGGAATGGAATCGACGACGACCAAAATGGATATATCGATGATGTGGACGGTTGGAATGCCTTCACCAATTCGGGTACCCTTAGTGCAGATTTACATGGGACCGAAGTAGCGGGCGTAATAGCTGCGAGGGGGAATAATGGCATAGGAGTTTCCGGATTGGCATGGAATACCCAGGTGATGCCCATTGAAGCTTCAGCCTCAGTAGAATCTATCGTTGTAGCGGGTTACGGGTATGTCTATGAAATGCGCAAGCGATATAATGAAAGCAATGGGGTTTCGGGTGCCTTTATTGTCGTAGCTAATTCTTCTTTTGGGGTTAATTTTGGTTCTCCTGCAAATTTCCCCTTGTGGTGTGCGATGTACGATTCGCTTGGGCAAATCGGCATCCTGAGCGTCGGCGCTACAACCAATGGCAGTGTCGATGTCGATGCGCAAGGCGATATTCCCTCTACCTGTCCCAGTGACTACCTCATAGCCGTTACGAATACGACCCGCAACGATCAAAAGCTTGCCGCAGCAGGCTTTGGCGTACTTCATATAGATCTGGGCGCTCCGGGCACCGACATTCTCTCAACCAGCCCCGGCAACAATTACACTATCGATAGCGGAACCTCCTTTGCAGCGCCGCATGTATCGGGGGCCATCGCATTGATGCTGGAAGCTGCATGTCCTAATTTTATCGCGCTGTATAAAGATGATCCGGCCAGCATGACGCTGGTCATTCGGGACCTGTTGCTGCAAGGAGTAGATACCCTGGCAAGCTTGCAGGGACTTACGGCTACCTCCGGGCGGGTCAATGCCTTTAAGAGTGTAATGGGTATGGTGAACTTTTGCGACGAATTACCGGCCTGTGTGCCGCCATTTGATGTGGGAGTTTCGAGTGTAACAGACAGCAGTGC
>CAYGTH010000323.1:0-4019 GCA_964352745.1 uncultured Bacteroidia bacterium | reverse complement strand
GCTGATATTCGGGTAATAACCGCAGGCAATACGAGCATGGAGTTGAGCTGGGGAGCGGTCTATGCTGCGCTCAGCTATGAATTGCGGTATCGGGAGTCCGGGACCAGCACCTGGCTCAATCTGAGTCCCGCAGATACCTTTGCCAGACTTTCCAGCCTGCTCCCTTGCCGGGCTTATGAAATTCAACTGGCGACTGTTTGTGATACGGGCCGAAGCGTATTTTCCAGCAGTTTTTTTGCAAATAGCCTGGGATGTGGTGCCTGTCTCGACTTCGTCTATTGTGAGGCAAAGGGAAATGATAGTGGCGGCGAATGGATTGAATCCGTGAGTTTAGGCCCTATTTCCAACGCCTCTGGTAACGATACCGGGTATGGCAATTTTACTGACAATGCTCCGGTATTGGGAACGGGTATTTCCTATCCGGTGGAGTTGGTTCCCGGATATAGCGGATTTGCCTTTAATGAATATTGGCGAATCTGGGTAGACCTGAATCAGGACGGCGACCTGACCGATCCCGACGAATTGGTATTCGATTCAGGAGATGGCATCAGTGATACCGTACGTGGGCAGTTGGTACTCCCACACAATACCCTTGGGGGTTCCACCAGGATGCGAATCGCCATGCGATTTTACAGTTCTTTTGGCGGAATAGCCCCCGATGCCTGTGGCGTCTTCGATTTTGGAGAGGTAGAAGATTACTGCGTAACGATTCAGCCGGATACGACTTGCCTGCCGCCCACCGGATTGCAAATTGACTCACTGGGTTCCAATGCGGTTAGTATTTCCTGGAATTCAACCACTCCTGCAGATTCTTATGTTGTTCGACTCCTCCTTGCGGATGGTAGCATTCAAAACATACCCTCAAGCGATACGGCGTTTACCTGGACTGGACTGATGCCCTGCACAGACTATGTCCTGCAAGTTGCCTCGATATGTGATACGATTCTGGGAGCACTCTCGGATAGTCTGATTTTTACGACCACCGGCTGCGACGCTTGTCTGGAATTGCCCTATTGTGAATCTATGGGGGAGAATGTGCAAGATGAATGGATTGGCAGTGTGCAGATCGACACCTTCGTGAATGTCTCTGGCAACAATGGCGGCTATGGTGATTTCACGTCTTTGCCGCTTCGGCTCCGACGTGGGAGTGCTTATCCCATTACCTTAATTCCCGAATTTGCGGGGCAGGCTTTTGGCGAATACTGGCAGGTGCGGATTGACCTCAATAAGGATGGCGATTTTGAAGATGCGGGGGAACTTGCCTATGATGCTGGAATGGGCATCAGCGATACGATAACAGCTCAGATTATGATCCCCGGAGATGCCTTGACCGGATCAACACGTCTTCGGATCAGTATGCGATTTGACAGTGTTGCCAGTGCTTGCGGCCCCGTCGATTTTGGCGAAGTAGAAGATTACTGCCTCTACATCCTCAATGCAACCAGAATTGACCAACCTTTCTCTCTCAGCGATATCCGGATTTTCCCCAATCCAGCAAAGGATCAATTGGCGATAGAAAGCAAGCGTCCGATTCGGGCTGTGAGTATATGGGATATTTCGGGACGAATGGTTTTGCAGCCCCTAGTCACAGCTGGGGAATCGGTTCGGTTTTCAGTGAGAGACTTGCCTGCGGGATTGTATGTTGTCCGGATTTTGCGGCAAGATGGTGTGTGGGTGAAACGGGTGCGGGTGGAGTGGTGAGAGGGGAGACAGGAGAGGGAAGAAAAAAAACAATTTCAAGCTCAAGGATCAAATTCAAAAGCTTAACGCTCAAACCTCTCGAACCCCAAACGGTCAAACAAAACTGCGCTATTAGAGATGAGCCAGAGGGAAGAAGAAAGAGAGCAGAAGAAAGATGGTACCCTTATGGCACCCGTTTGTCCTGACGGACGGAAAGACCTATCTTCATGCCTTTGCATTCGCTATTACCCACAGATATGGAACGTAAACGCTTTACGGTTGGCAATTTTAACCTCATGAACCTGGTGCTGCCGGGAGTTACTTATTACGGCAGACACGGCTACAGCAAGGAAGCCTACGCCAAAAAAGTGGAATGGATTTCCAATCAGATGCAATTGATGAAGGCCGATATCATCGGCTTTCAGGAAGTATTTCATGAGCAGGCCTTGCGGGAGGTGGTCGAAGCGTCGGGCATGTTTGACGATCCGCATATCGCTGTAGCTGGCGAAAATGGTTCCCTGCCCCGGGTAGGAATTGTTTCGCGCTTCCCGATTCTGGGGCATGAGGTGTTCGAGGCATTTTCCGAACAACTGGATATTGAAGGCTTAGAAGTTCCGATCAACAATTTTTCGCGGCCTGTCCTGGCAGCGCGGGTCTTGCTCCCTGGGGACATAGAAGCTACTATCGTAGTGGTTCACCTGAAGTCAAAGCGCCCCAGCCTGAATGAGAATGAAAGTATGGCCGATCCCATCGACCGCGCCAAAGGACAGGCCCGCGCCCTGATCCGTCGTGCAGCGGAAGCCAGTGCCATCCGACAATTACTGGTGAAAACGATGCTCAAAAACAATCATCCCGTCATTTTGCTGGGCGATGTGAATGATTCAGGTTCTTCCGTCACTACCCGGATTATTTCCGGCGAACCGCCTTACCGGAATATGGATCTCAAGGAAAAGCAGCGGATTTGGGATGTGCTGCTATATCACGCCAAGGACATTCAGGCGCGCAATAGTTATCACGATTTTTACTATTCCCATATCCACAACGGCCACCACGATGCCCTCGATCATATCATGGTGAGTCAGGAATTCATTGACCAAAATCCCAAGTCCATTGCGCGGATCGGCATGGTCAAGGTTCTCAATGATCATTTGCTGGATGACACCCAAAGTAATCAGCGTATCAAAGCCTGGCAGTCTGACCATGGGCAGGTGGTTGCTTCGATTGAGATGCGGAATCGGTAGTTTTTTGTGATTTTGGCTGCTTTTTATGGGGTTTGCCAAGGATGGGGTGCGGGTTGCGGAACATAGTGAAGGGGGCTTGTAATGGAGAAGTAGTTGACAAGTAACTTTCTATTTCGCTTAATATTTTACATATTCAATCGATTCAAATGAATTTGTCCCCCTCACCTACTCCCTATTAGGAAGCATAGTAATATTGGCAATCGTTGATTGGTTAAATCCTCAAGGAACGCATCCGCAGGCAAAACATAGCATTGTTACATATGCTGAGTCGTTAAAACTACATAAACCTCTATCCTTGAAACTTACTCTATCCTTCCCGAAAAACATTCACCGCAGCCTGTATGACCTGATCTTCAGAAAACATGTTTTTCTGATTATGTCATTCCTCCTATTTGCCATGAATTGTGCTTATGCACAGGAGGAAGTCAGTCCGGAAAGATCTGCCCAAGGTATAGCATATAGGATCGGAATCATCATTGTTGCCCTGGTTATTGCCTGGATATCCCGGGGATTTTTGCTTCGAAGCATGAATTCCCTGATGATGAAAAAATCCAAGCAAGCAAGTGCAACTGCATCAGATCCATCGCAAGGCAAAGAAGTAGTTGCCACGAATAAACTAAGCCTTACGGAAGTGAATGTGGGCACAGAGATGGAAAATACAAAAGCGACCAGAGAAAAGCTGGTGGGGCGTGCAAAAAAGGAGTTCAGAAAATTACTGTATACCGATTTGATTGTTATACTCGTGTATAGTATCCTGGGCCTTTTCTTTTTCTTAGGCGAAAGTAACCCTGAAACGTTAGCCGTACCCGCCGAAGTAAAGCGCTATGCATTAGCCGGTCTTCTTTATTTATCACTGCTGTTGGTGTGGAACATTGGGCGGTATATAGGCTATCAGCATCAGTTTCGCGCCTATGATCAAGGACTATTTGGCTTTGTCAAACCTATCTGGAAGCTGCTGTTTTGGCCTTTTCAAACAAGATGGTGTATGATGTTGTCTGTTGCGATCATACTTATTGCCTTGCATGGCATACTCTCCTTCCGCTCCCCTTTACTGATTGTCGCATTGCTTATTCATTTATTGTTGATCTATCGACTAAG
>CAYGTH010000322.1:0-8547 GCA_964352745.1 uncultured Bacteroidia bacterium | reverse complement strand
GTACCTGGCGGCTTCACAATCATCATAAGACATGGTAGGAGCGGAGGATTGCCAGTCGCAGGGAGCCTGTCCTTCCGGATCACCGGGAGAGGCGGCACTGATCATGAAAGCCAGCAGCGAAATCAGTAGCAGCGTGGGAATCAGATACAGAATACGTTTGATGATATACAAAAACACAGCTCCGGATTTAATCCGAAGTTGCGCGTTTTAGCGGCCATTGTCAACCTGCTTGCTGACAGAAAACCTTTTTGAATGATTTTTAAAAAAATTGTATGGCGTATTTGAAATCTTTTATACCTTTGCAGAAGCAACTGGAGAGATGGGTGAGTGGCTTAAACCAGTAGTTTGCTAAACTGCCGTACCCTAACCGGGTACCGAGGGTTCGAATCCCTCTCTCTCCGCTATATTATCACCAAAATATGCAAAATCGCCCCATACGGACTGTATGGGGCGATTTCATTTTTCGAAGGTACCTGAAAAAGGCCCTTTTTGGCTATATAGCTGCCACCTATACGGTTCCCTCGGGAAATCAAAACCCGAGGTGTCGCTATACGGCCTAAAGCCCTCATTGTCAACACTTTATCAACACTCATTTTTTGCTAAAAAGGCCCCTTTTTAGTATCTTTATACCTGCACTCAACCCCTGTTTAATACCTATTATTATGCGCACATTTAGCCTGCGCTTTTACCTGAAAAGGGAAAAAGCGCGTCCGGATGGGCATATGCCCATCTATGCCCGTATTACGGTGAGTGGAAAGCGTGCAGAGTTTTCCCTGCAACGCTATGTTGATCCCGCAGACTGGGATGACAAAAAAGGAAAACCCTATGGTCGGCAAGCCACTGGCCGGGAAGTGATAACCTTTATGGAATCTGTCCGGGCGAGGGTGTATCAACACCACCGCGACATTCTCGACCGGGGAGAAATTCTTACCGCTGCAGCCCTCAAAGATGCTTTTGCTGGTAAAAAAACAAAGTCCCGGACCCTGGTCGAAGTCTTCGAGTATCACAATCAAAAGATGCGGGAACTTGTAGGGATCGATTATGCTGCCGGCACCCTTCAGCGATTTGAAACCGTGCTCAAGCATTGCCGCCAGTTCATGCAGCACGAGTATGGCATCACAGATATTTCCTTGGATAAAATGGGCTTTCGGTTCATCACCGACTTCGATCATTTTATGCGAACGGTTCGGGGCATTGCCAACAATACCACGGTCAAATACATGGCCTTATTTCGCAAGATCATTCTGCTTGCCTTGCAAAATGAATGGATGCATCAGGATCCCTTCCGGAACTACAAAGGCAAACTCAAAATCATCGACCGGGAATTCCTCTCCGAAGAAGAACTGGAGACTTTGGAAACTAAAGACCTCTTCACCGATCGCCTGGACAAAGTCCGGGATATTTTTGTCTTTTCCTGTTATACCGGCCTGGCCTATGCAGATGTGGCAAAGCTTACCCCCGATCACGTATCCCGTGGGGTGGACGGCGAATGGTGGATCAATGTCAACCGGACCAAGACAGCTACGAAGTCCATGATCCCACTATTACCGCCAGCCCTGGCGATTCTCCGAAAATACCAGGACCATCCAGAGGTAATCGCCCGCAATGTGCTCCTGCCGATTAATAGCAATCAGCGAATGAATGCCTACCTGAAAGAAGTAGCGGTCTTATGTGGAATTACCAAAAACCTCACCTTTTCACATGGCTCGCCACACCTTTGCGACAACCGTTACCCTTTCCAATGGCGTCCCGATTGAGTCGGTGAGTTCTATGCTTGGCCACAAGAACATCCGAACGACCCAGCACTATGCTAAGGTTCTTCAGAAAAAAGTCAGCCAGGATATGCAGGCGTTAAGAGGGAAGTTGTTTGGAGATGAGCAAAAAGGCCCGAGGAAAAAGTGGGGCTAGCGTGCGAAAATGACCTATGCAGGTCTATCAATACCGATTAACATAATTCACAATTACCCATCTAACCAGCAAGAAATGCGTATATTGAACAAACGAAAAATTCCTTTACAATCCGATATGGCAACGATTTCACTTAAAATCAAAGAAACTGCTTCCATTGAGTTCGTCGTGCAAATGCTAACGGCATACCCGAACACGAAATGATGACAGGTATCACCAATTGGCAACAACAAGTCCCCATTCCTCATGATTACGCTGGAAACAATAGTTGGGCTATTCCCATTCAACCAACATTATCCGCCAATCCGCTTTCTACCAAAGAGAACTTTATGAAGGGGGCTATTGCGATAGCAGCCAATGGCATCCCTGTTTTTAATCCCTTGAATAACCGTGGAGAAGATGCCAATGCCATCGGGGAACTCGGCTGTTGGGGCGGACATTGTGGAAGAGCAGCGTATCCGTCCATCGAACCCCGTACCTATCATTTCTGAATTCCCCCTGTAATCCAATTAGGTAGGTTTGAATTAGGTTTCCAGTTTTTGGGCAGGAGTTGCTCGATTTTGTTAATGGGATGATTGGGGATGGTTTCGATTACATCGAAGAGATAGGTAGCCGGGTCGATTTCCTGCACTTTGCATGAAGCCAGGAGAGAGTAGAAGAGTCCTGCGTATATCGCCGCCTGCTCCGACCCGCGCCCGGGATCGGATGAAAACCACCCTTCAGCCCGAAAGAACTTTTATGTTTGTCAATACCGGTACACAAAAGCAGCGGATTGTATTAGATGAAATCTTGTACATCGAAGGCGATGGGAATTATGTGCGCTATGTGATGACGAATAGCAAGGTCCTGGTACGAGCTTCGGTAAAAGACACCTTAACAACATTGCCTGCAACTCAGTTTATTCAAATTCACCGCTCCCATATCGTCTCCCTTCAGGCTATCGAAAAGATCGGTGATAACCATGTCTTTATCGCGGACCAGTGTCTGCCAATCAGCAACAGCTACCGGGAAGCCTTTTTAACCCTCATTGATTCCTTGAATCGCTCCTGAAAAATATCCTGAAGATGAGCCGTCCGGGTAAAGATTTCGTTTCCAATAGGAATTTACGGAGCAAAATTTCATGCACTCTTTTGTGGATAAAAATCAGGATAAATTGTATATTGCATTACACGGATATGTGCGCGCGCACATATGTATGCATGTTTAGTAGTAATCGTTTTTTTCATAGTAAGGCCAGGTAATCACAAAGCCGTTTCACAAGAAACAGATCATTATCCAACGAGTACCTGTAGTGCATAATACTGATTCTCTCGTTTGTTAGTTTTATGGATGATTTGGGCTTTTGTGATTGCCTGTTTTTCGCGTGAAAATACAAGTACATTGCTAAAATATTTGTATATTTCTTACCCCTTTTTTTTAGGGTCTTGTTTGCCTTTCCCTTCCACATAATCCGACTATTGCCAATCTCTGAAAATATGCGAAAATGGATACTAGGTGGCAGTCTCGCTTTGATCATATCTATTCTGATCATTACGGTCTATTCCAATACTTTTGTCTCCCCTAAGAGACTCCCGACTACGGTTGATTACAATTTGCACATTCGGCCTGTCTTGTCCGATAAGTGCTTTATCTGTCATGGGCCGGATGCCAATCAACGGAAGTCGGATCTGCGATTGGATCTGGAAGAAGGGGCTTATGCCCACCTGAAAGACAGTCCCGATCTGTATGCAATTGTGCCCGGTAAGGTAACTGAATCTGAAGTCTATCACCGAATTGTGAGTAGCGATACGACGGAGATGATGCCGCCGCCGGAGTCGAAACTTGCCCTGACAGAGTTTGAAATTAACCTGATAGGAAAGTGGATCGAGCAGGGGGCTGAATACCGCCAGCATTGGGCCTTTATTCCTCCTGTACACACTACGCTTCCCGAAGTGAGTAAGGAAAGCTGGATTCATAATGAAGTCGATTATTTTATCCTGAATAAAGTAGAAGAGTTGGGACTTACGCCCAATCCGGAAGCCGATAAAGAACGCTTACTCAAGCGGGTTGCTTTTGACCTGACCGGTCTTCCTCCCACACCTGCCTTACAAGATCAGTTTTTGGCAGATGATTCGCCGGAAGCCTACGAAAAAATTGTGGATAGCTTACTTGCCAGCCGGCATTACGGCGAAAAAATGGCCGTTCACTGGTTGGATGTTGCCCGGTATGCAGATTCACATGGGTATCAGGATGATGGCTTACGAACAATGTGGCCCTGGAGAGACTGGGTGATTCATGCGTTTAACGAAAACTATTCCTATGAGCAGTTTATTACCTGGCAATTAGCCGGAGACTTGCTACCCAATCCTACCAAGGAAATGCTCCTGGCAACGGGGTTTAACCGCAACCACAAGATCACGCAGGAAGGGGGAGTCGTGGATGAGGAATACCGAATCGAATACGTAACGGACAGAACCAATACCTTCGGCAAAGCCATTCTCGGCCTGACCTTTGAATGTGCCAAATGCCACGATCACAAATACGATCCGATAGCGCAAAAGGATTATTACGGCACATTTGCCTTTTTCAATCACGTACCGGAAAAAGGGATTTACGGAACCATTGATGCCTCTTTTGCCGATCCGCCTAATCTGGCCATTACGGACGAAGACGTTCAGGAGACCCTTTCTTTTATCAACAAGCAAGATACTGCGCCTGTAATGGTGATGATCATGAAGGATTCGGTAGGACTCCGCAATACCCATATCCTCAACCGGGGTAACTATGATGCGCCTGCCGAGCAGGTTGGGTTTGGCCTGCCTACAGCCATTATGCCCTTTGATACCACACGGTTTACCCAAAACCGGCTCGGTCTGACGCAATGGTTGTTTGACGAGAAAAATCCCCTTACTGCCCGGGTATTTGTGAATCGGGTATGGCAGGATATCATGGGTACGGGAATCGTCAAAACCGCAGGAGATTTTGGGATGCAGGGAGATCTGCCTTCTCATCCTAAATTGCTGGATTGGCTCTCTGCTGATTTTGCTCAACATGATTGGGACATCAAGCGACTGGTTAAGCAGATTGTGATGTCTGCCACCTATCGCCAATCTTCAGAGATCAGCGACCGAAAACTACAGCGCGATCCGGAAAACGTCTATTATTCCTATTTCCCCCGAAATCGACTGGGAGCAGAATCGGTACGGGATCATGTACTGGCCAGTAGTGGCTTGCTGCATCCGGAAGTTGGAGGGCCGAGCGTAAAACCGTATCAGCCCAAAGGCATTTGGGAAGCAGCTTCTTCTGGTCGGGGCTCCCTGCAGTTCTATGTGCAGGATCATGGAAATGACCTCTACCGCAGGGGCATGTACACCTTTATCAAGCGTACTGTTCCGCCGCCTTCCATGCTGATGTTTGATGCCTCTAACCGCGACCAATGCGAAGTGCGCAGGCTTCAAACCAGCACGCCCCTGCAGGCCCTCATTATGCTCAATGATCCTCATGTCCTGGAAGCTTCACGGGTGCTGGCGCAGAACCTGCTGGCGACAGAAAGTCCAGTGGCTGAAAAAATAGAAACTGCATTTCGGGCGATCGTGTGCCGAAAAGCGACCCGGGACGAACTCTCTCTGCTGACTTCCTATTATGAGGAAGAAAAATCAGCATTCGCAGCATCGCCCGAGGCGATTGGTGATTTTCTCGGTATTGGAGAATTTCCGACCGAAGAAGTCGCTGAAGGGAATGCGGACTGGGCCGCCCTTATGCAGGTGATCCATACGCTGTACAACATGGAAGAAGCGATTACGAAGAGCTAATAATAGTTACGAGTTACGATTTTTGATTTACGAGTCTGATTCCTGACACCTGAATAGGTGGAGGTTGGAAATCAAAAATCGCAGTTCTTTCCTCGTAATTCGTAACTCAAAAATCGTAGTTCCTACTTCGTAAATCGTAAATCGAAATCATAAATCGTAAATCGAAATCATGTCTAATCCTTTTCTGGAAAACCGATTGAATATAAACCGTCGCCACTTTTTGGGGAAACTGAGCCTCGGAATAGGCAGTGTGGCATTGGGTTCCTTACTGATGCCGGATTTACTGAGTGGTTCAGGTGAATTGGGTGCGGGATTACCCATCGGCCTGCAGCATTTTGCCTCCAAGGCCAAACGGGTAATTTATCTCTTTCAAAACGGTGCGCCTTCCCAACTGGAGACTTTCGATTACAAACCCAAGTTGAGGGAGATGTACGGCCAGGATTTGCCTGCTTCCATTCGCAACGGGCAACGTCTCACGGGGATGACCTCAAACCAGGATCGATTCCCGCTGGTAGGTTCTTATTTTGATTTCAAACAATACGGCAAATCAGGTACCTGGATCAGCGATCTGCTCCCTAATATTGCAAGTATTGCAGATGATATTTGTGTGGTTCGGTCTATGCATACCGAAGCGATCAATCACGATCCGGCCCTGACTTTCATGCAGACGGGTGCCCAAACGGGTAATCGCCCTAGTATGGGGGCCTGGATGAGTTATGGACTAGGCAGCGAAAACCAAAACCTGCCAGCTTTTTGTGTGCTCCTTTCCCGGGGACGCGGAAACGGACAGGGCGTCTATTCTAAACTCTGGACAAATGGTTTTCTCGATAGCGTCCACCAGGGCGTTCAGTTTAGCAGTGGCGAAGATCCGGTCCTGTATCTCAATAACCCGGAGGGAATGGACAAGCAGCGCCGCCGGAAGATGCTCGACAAGCTTTCAGACCTCAACGACATGGCCTATGAAGAGTTTGGGGATCCTGAAATTCAGGCAAAAGTTCAGCAATACGAAATGGCCTACCGGATGCAAACTGCAGTGCCGGAAATTACCGATATGAGCAAGGAACCAGAGCACATCGTGCGGATGTATGGGGCCGATTGCCTCGTGCCGGGCACTTATGCTGCGAATTGTTTATTGGCGAGAAAACTCTCCGAATCCGGCGTACGCTTTGTCCAACTCTACCACCAGGGATGGGACCAGCACGGCAACCTGACTGGCGAAATGCCCCTACAAGCTCAGGATGTAGACCGCGCCTCTGCGGCATTGATCAAAGACCTCAAGCAGCGCGGCCTCCTCGATGAGACATTGGTCATCTGGGGCGGTGAATTTGGCAGAACGAATTACTGTCAGGGCAAACTGGCTGAAGACAATTATGGTAGAGATCACCACCCCCGTGCCTATTCTATCTGGATGGCAGGCGGCGGGGTAAAGCCGGGAATCGCTTATGGTGAAACGGATGAGTTTGGCTACAATATCGTGAAAGACCCGGTTCACATCAACGATTTTCACGCGACGGTCATGCACTTGATGGGGCTCGATCACGAGAAACTGATATACAAGCACCTCGGTAGGCGTTATCGCCTGACGGATGTGGCCGGAGAAGTTGTAAAGGGAATATTGGCCTAATCTTATACAGGAAAAACCAGCCCCCAAAATGCCTGTAGGCTCGCCCTGTGCTCGATCCAATGCGATTAAGAAAAATGAAAGTACTCGATAAACTCATTGTCAATACGGTATTCGCCATTCAGATTTTCCTGGCTTTCCTGCTGCTGTTTGAAAGTAAGGTAAGCCTCCCGATTGGGTTGGCGCCGCTGGGACGCATGCATCCCCTGGTCCTGCATTTTCCGATTGGCCTGCTTGTATTAGTCGGACTGATCCAGTTTTTTAAAAAAGAATTTCCAGCAGAAGCATTTGGGAAAATCCAGCGATTCACCCTCCTGATTGCAGCGGTAACAACTTCTATCGCAGCACTGATGGGCTTTTTCCTGTCGCTGGAAGAAGGTTATGGTGGAGATTTGATGACCTTGCATAAGTGGACCGGGGTCGCGCTCAGCTTTTTTACCTACGGCTTGTTGATTCTCGATTCCTATCAATACCGGATTTCGCCGCGATTATTTCAGGGGGGATTGGCACTCAGTATCGTGCTGCTCGTAGTGGCCGGGCACTTTGGTGCAGGGCTTACCCATGGGGAGAATTTTGTCATGGCGCCCCTGATGAAAAAAGAACCCGCGATTACCGAAGATACCCCTGTATTTGAAGCCGCGATCAAGCCGGTATTGGAACAAAAATGTGAAGGCTGCCACAATCCCCGCAAGCGCAAAGGTGAACTCGATATGAGTACGCTCGAAGGGTTGCTGGCCGGGGGCGAAAATGGCGAAGTATGGGTGGCAGAAGATGCCGACAACAGCCCTATGATTCACCGGGCACGCTTGCCGCTCAAAGACGAGGAACACATGCCGCCAGATGGGAAACCGCAATTGACAGAGGCCGAAATCGACCTGCTGCATGCCTGGATTGCAGCAGGGGCAGATGTAAAACAAACGATTAAAGAGGTTCCAGCAGAATCGCCGCTTTTTGCGATGGTGACTCCGCTGCTCGATCCCGTAGAATCCAGTGGGCCCTTATATGCATTTGAAGCGGCGTCGGTCAAAACGGTAGAGCGGCTCAATACGCCCTTTGTATCTGTTTTTCCGCAAACCAGTTCTTCTCCTGCACTGACTGCCAGGTTTTTTGTACGACAAAATTATGATCCGAACCGCTTGAAGTATTTGGAAGATGTCAAAGCCCAACTAATTAATCTCAATCTGGCTAAAATGCCCATTACCGATGCGGATATGCAAACCATCGGGC
>CAYGTH010000321.1:0-8597 GCA_964352745.1 uncultured Bacteroidia bacterium | reverse complement strand
CTTATGGACTGTACAAAGGCCAGATCAGGATGTCAGATGATTTTGATGCGCCGCTCGAAGATTTTAAGGAATACAGGTAATGGCCGCTTTCCTGCTCGACACGCATACACTGCTCTGGTACGTTGACCCATCTGATCAACTTTCAGAACAAGCCTTCCAACTAATTACAAATGCCGATCATACCTTGGGACGCATCGATCAAAGCGTATCGGGTACCGGTTATTGGGTGAGGTCAGGTAGCCAGCACGTAGGATGTTTGTTTTCAATTATGCGCCTGTGCGCTTATCTGTCAATGGGAAATATTTCTCCTCTTTCACTTCTTTTAGCCAATAGACGTGAAAGATAAGCGCTCTTCGAATCTCCTTCGTATTCAGGTATAAACCCTTGCCTAAAAATCCGTATATTGTTACGGGAAATCGATTAATGGTATCATCATGGCCACGGACTTTGTGATTGAACGAGAATTGCTGCAGGGAATCAATATGAGTCCTGAAGAGTTGAAGTTGGAACTTGCCGTGTACCTGTATGCGCAAAAGAAACTGAGCATGGGCCAGGCGAAGCGGCTCGCTGGCCTCGACCTGATCGCTTTCCAAAAGGAATTAGCGAAAAGAGAGGTTTACATCCACTATGACATCGATGATCTCAAAGAGGACATGAAGAACCTTGGCATCTCTTGATAGATCGTATGATCATTGTCTCTGATACTTCTCCGATTACGAACCTCATGCAGATTGAGCAATTGGATTTGCTCCACCAGTTGTACGGTCGGGTGCTGATCCCGGCTGAGGTTCATGACGAGCTATGCCATATCCCTGCGCAGGCTGTGATACTGGCGAAAGAGGCCTGGATCGAGCGCGTGGAATTGGCATTGACAGCTTTGATGCCGGGTTTGCTGGAAACACTGGATTTAGGAGAGGCAGAAGCCATTTCTTTAGCGATTCAATTGGAAGCAGAGTATCTGTTGGTCGACGAACAAAAAGGCCGCCAGGCAGCCCGTAATAAAGGCATTCCGATCACCGGGACCTTGGGAGTGCTGTTACAGGCGAAACAACAGGCCTTGATCCCACAACTGCGGCCCTATATGGATCGCCTGATCCGGGAAGCCGGATTCAGGGTCAAAAAGGATTTGTATGCATACCTGATCCAGTTATCGGGAGAATAAGTTCCCGGAATGGTCATCCTTTATGCGAATCGGCCGAAAGTCTCACAAAATGCCTGAAAGTCTCAAGGCTTTTGATAAATCCTGAACCCTGAGACTTTGGATCAAATCAGCCGATTTATAATCATTTAAATTGATTTCAATGCGCTGAATATCAATGTTTTACACATCCATAAAAAAGAACTTCCAAAGCCTCAGGCATAACCTTAAAGCCTCAAAAATCAACCGAAAGTCTCAAAGTCTCACGCTCAGGGATAGCTGTCCCCAAATCGTGAGACTTTGAGACTTTTAAGCAAATTGACCTCTCGATAGTGATTCAGGAAACGGATAACACCATGATAATCAGTATTTTGCGTGTTTTGTATCAAAGTTCCGCCAAAGTCTCACGGAAAGTCTCAGGGGCATATTCACGGTCATCGTGAGACTTTGCTTTACAAAATCCGGCGAAGTTGACCCAGGTAATCCGTTGAAGCGGAATATGCAAGCAGAAACAGGAGCTGAAAAATCGGGAAATTCCTGCATGGAAGGGTTGAGCTTAACAGGTGCGATAGAATATATGATAGGCCGACGACTTGAATAAATTCCAGCCCGCCGTGAGCAACGCCCGAAAAGAGAAAATTTCTAAAAACGGCCAAAAAGCGCAAGTTTTGTTTGAAGAATTTTTAAAAGTGCCGAGTTCTATTCGGAAGAAAAACAGGTAAAAGCTCCCGATTCAACCGCAGTTTGCATGAGGGTTCCTCAATTAGTTCGTACTGTACTGCTTCGCAGGTTTTAACCCCACCATTTTCTCACAACAGGGGGACGACTTAGACAAGAATATGCATCAATAATCAAAATGGCGAAAACACACATATTGGAACGAAAAGATCATATCGGATTGTGGCCGAAAAGGAATGGAGCTTCAAAATCATTGCCGAGCGTGGATAATTCTTGCATAGCTTCTTTTTTTGCCAGACAACTGTAACACACGCCACATTCCTTGTCGCCTATTGGCTGGTAACAACTTAGAGTTTTGGTCAAATCCAATTCTAGTTTGTTCGCTAGCTTCAATACTTGAACTTTCCTAAGCTGAATGAATGGTGTATGTAGTTTTATCGTCGGTAGTTGCGTGGAATACGCAGTCATAAGGCTATTTACGGCCGCTACCCAGTCAGGGCGACAGTCGGGAAACAACGGACTATCATCAGCATTGAAGGCCATGAATATGTCGGGAATCTGATTTGCTTCAGCGTATGCGGCTGCGTGAGCCAGAAACAAGAGATTTCTGCCGGGTACCACATCCGTCGCCGCAGTCTCCTGAGTATTGCTGGTTGTTAATCTGGATTTGTTGAGCAGCAGCGTATGATCTATCGATACGAAGCAATGCACTTTTACCCCAAAACTGGCAGCATTATTTCTTGCATATTCTAATTCAATCCCGTGGGTTTGGCCGTAATCAAAGCTGAGAGCATGAATTTCCCTGCCTTCCTTTGCAAGCAACGCCAGCAAGGTTGTTGAGTCTATTCCCCCGCTTAGCAGGACGATGGCTTTATTTTTCCCCATTGTATGTTTTGTATGCTTTTTTCCATGTCTGAGATATTTTCGCTTCGGTCAATGCGTTCTTTTCATGTCGCGGAATAAAATTCCCTTGATTGGCTGCATAGTCAGAAAAATTTCCACAGCTTTTGCAAAAATGACTTAACATTGCTTTGGCCTTGGTTTTTAACTCAAGAATAGACTGAGCTCCATGATATTGGCGAAAAACTCTATCTATACCGCCCGCAACACCACAAGGGTAATAACCTAGATGATTCAACCCTATGCCACAGTACGAGGTAACCCAGCATCCTTTGAAAAAATCGGTATCCTGGTAAGTATCATCATCTGTTGGCGCCATGTTGAATGGACTGAAATAAGGTACCCTTCTCTCATCTTTGAAGGAGGCATAATCGATGATCATTTGGGGGTGATCAGGCAAGGCCGAGAGTTTTTCCTGTACTTTAGGCCCATATCCGTTACTGGTAATCTGTAATACGGTTTCAGGTGAGTAGGCATCCAAATAGGTCGATAGAATCAGGTTGACTATATCCAGAAACTGGGGATGAATGGTGGGCTCACCGCCTAGAATATTGATCAATTCCCATCGGATCTCTTCCTTTATTGATTCATCTATAAAGGCTTGAATGTCATTCAAATCCATGCTTTCTGAAGTTGGCGCCTGGGTAGAGGACCGGTTGCAATTCAGGCATTTAAGATTGCAGGCGTAGGTGATATCTATTTCGATTTTCTGAAAATTAGGATGAAAATCAATCCGACCGGATACTATATCTGAGGGTGATTTGCTGGGTTTGTTCAAAACCTTACTGATGATCTCATCTTTTGCTGCACGGATTTCCGGTGAATGGGGGGTGGAACGCTCGTGTAGGTAATTAAAATGATTGATCATCATCGGATTTTGAGACATTTCCACCATGGGTACCATGATGGTATAGTCCCAGCAATGTTCTGGATACTTCCATATCTTATGAAATTTTCTGGCCAGCAATTGATCTTCGTTGTCGCAAGTAGTGTTTTCGAACTTCAAATCCTTAAACGTTAGCGAATCGAAGAGATATTTTCGAAAGCTGCGCATATGCTGCCACACATTGCCTCCATAAAGCCGGGGATTCGAGAAATCGGGTCGATAGGCATAATGGGGGTGTAGTTTGTCCGTTCGCAACATCTTACCAATGACCAGGTCAGCTCCGTGTGCTACATATTTCTCATACACGTTTTTCAGGGCTTTTCTGCCTATAAGCGCATCATCCGCATCCACAATTACCACGACAGCGTCTTGTCGTTCAATGAAGTAATGAATCGACTTGTAGGTGTTGTGTGCAACGTTCATGCGGAATCGGTTTTGCACGAAGGTGATCTGGCTGGCGAAAGGCTTAATCAGTTCTTTGATGAAGCATGCGATGCCATTTTCAGATGCGTCGTCAATGAGCACCAATCCCCAATCTGCAAAGGATTGACTTATCAGGCTATACCAATATCGGAGAAAACACGGCAGTTCTATATTTCTCAGGCAGCTGACTACTACCAGGGGCTCTTTTCGTTTTGGAACTGTCCAGTCATAATAAGAGCCTTCCATATCGAATCTTCCTGCTTGCATGTGGGGGATGGCTAACTGCTCCACGCGGTCTTGCATGGTCATCCACACATCCTGGTCCGTTTTTCTGAAATTTTGAGGATGAATAAAAAATGAAGCCGTATTTCCGCCCCGAAGCGAACAGGTGTGCGTCTCGTTTTGTCTTATTTCCAAAGATCGATACCAGCTCAATGTGAAGGCTCCATCCTGAATTTCATTTGGCAATGGAAGCAACTGTTTCATGCGTGCCCGGTCCAGGAGGCAGAACCGAACTTCAGGCACAAAACCACCATTTTCTGATCCATGGTAGGAGTGAAATACGACATCTGATCCATGAAAAATATTGAAACCTACGGAAATGGCGTTTGGATAATCCTTCAAAGCCTCGATCATATCTTGTAGAAAACTGTGTTCATTTTGGAGGCGTCCAATCAATACATCGCAATCCATTTGAAGAATCAGGTCATGTTGTGCAGCCTCAAATGCAAACAACTGAGCAGTAACCGGAATTCCAGATGTAGTATGCGTAGATATAGTATTAAGTCCCAGCCAATCGTGGTTGATTTGTTTGATCTGTTCTTCGTTGGGGTATACAACTTGATCTATCAAGCCTTCAGCCAGGAGTCTATCGGCTTCCTGCAAGGTTTTTTCCCAAGTCCCCGAATCGTTATATGCTCTCAAGAAGTTATGTTGTTTGACATCTAACGCGAGGATTCTTTCTGCAAACTGATCCGGATAGGCCGTTTGCTTGATGATGTGTTTGACAGCCACATACAGGATATCTGCGTCCTGGACACAAGCCTTGATGATCAAAGAAACGTTCGGGAGCGCCGTTCGTATTGGTTTGAACCGGAAGCTGACGGTATTGGGACTTATATATCCATCTGAATCAAGTCTAGGGGCATTTAGCTCCATGCTGCTTAGGTAGGAATCCCTTTTTAGCGCAGAAAAAAAAAGGGTTTCGGGATTGACGGGATTAGTGAACGGGATCACGCATTCCAACGACGAGGTAGTGTCCAACTTCTCAAGGATCGCGTCTGCATTTTCCAATCGCAAACAGTTGTCTGCTGGAATAGGAATTTCTCTGGGAAAGGCGGAGGTGCTTTCCTGAAAAACGATTCTGGCAAAAATATGATTGATAAAATCCTGAAGACCATCCAGCGCTGACATCTGGAAATTGTTGATAGCGCTTCGGCACAGTTTATTAATGAATATCTTATCCCTTTCCTCGTTGTATCTGGCATGGATAAATGCCCGTGTAGCCATGTTTAGGAATAGATTGTCTGTATACTTGTCCGGTTCATAGTCGATCCACTTCAACTGGCCATTGACCCGAACGAAGTTCTGTGGTTTTATGTCTTGAAAGATGATTTTCCGTTGCCAGAGATCAGTGAGGAAATCTTCCATTTCTACTAAGGAAAATCCTTCGCAGGGCAAGCTTTCTTCGTATGCATAAGTCAAAATAAACGTATCAGGATTGATCCGAATCAAATTCTTGATTGGATACAAAAAGACAGAACCCTTGAATCGATCTATTTTTGATTCTAAGGTGCTTAGAAGGTCTCGCTTGTAACTTAGTCCTTCGATATTTTCCAGGAGAAATACCTTGAAAACCTGTGTTCCATCGTGAAAAACGACGGACGAAGCACCTTCTCCTAAAAAGGAAAATCCCCGATCATATTTATCCTTTAGGATTTGAAGTCCTCTTGCCTGGCGATGACTACTTGTTTTCATGATTGGCAAAAATAAAATGGTTGAGAAGGTTGCGCCTGCTTTCCTGATAGGAATCGGATATCCTATTGATTTGTGTCGTTTGTCCCGTAACTGAATACACGCAATACAGAATTTGCTCTGCGATGTGGATTTTTATTTCCTCTTTTTTTGATAGGATCAATACCGTGAACCAGTGATCTTCGGCACTTTGGACAGCAGGATATCTTATGGGAAGCAAGTTGCTGATAAAAGTATTGCACGAGGGTAATTCTGCAGTAGCATCACCTGCTGCCATACCTTCCAGCCTGCTGCTTAAATAATCCGGATCCAACAATCGGGCATCTGCATAGTTGATCCATGGCATGATTCCCGATTCATCTCTTTGCATGTTGCCAGAAAGCAAAACGTCTGGGTTATATGCATCCCATTCTTTTTCGATTTTTGATAAGACCCAATTGTTACAAAGCACATCATCCGCATCCAACCTGCCTAAAATACACCCCTGTGGAAAATAGATCAATGAAGTTTCGATGATGTGATTTCTATTCATAAAAGCTTGCCCCAAACTTACCTGCGTGAAGATGATTCGGGGATCATCTCTAAAATCCGAAATTTGTTCATATAATGAATCTGTGCCGTTATCGATCGACAAAATCAGCTTGAGATCCCGCTTCAATCCTTGTTGATTTAAGGCGGAAGTGATTGCTGAATGAATCGTATCCGTTTCGTTAGTGGCGCATATGCCAATCACAATGTGATCCGTCATAGTTAATCAGTGGAGGGGCGGTATTGAAAAAAATTGAAGGCTCTCACCAGCGAATGATTGTATTCATCTTCCGAAAAGTAGCTTTTGAACTTTTGATAAAACAGTTCCAGACCTTTATGTTTCAGTTCATAACTGTTATTAACTTTTATACCTGAATGATTGTGGTGTATGACACCCTCTTCTTCAATGACCTCGAACAATGTATCGGGATCTTTATCAGGAGCGAACCTTTTCAAATGCCATAGGTACCGGATCATGAGATCTCTGTCAGTTGTACTTGGTAGGTTTTCGTCGAAACCACCAACGTCCATCAGGGTACTTGTTTTAAAGAACATATTGCTTCCCTGCACGCCGGGATTTCCGACAAAAAAGGCATTAGGCGTAATCTGCTGCTTATGCAGGGGGAACTTCCATTCACTTCCATCATGATTTTTCCACACGAGGCTTTGAAACACACCTGTCATTTCAGGTTTCAGTAAACAAATACTGGCGCATCGATTCAAATGATCGGGATGGTACTCGTCATCGTCATCTAAAATACTAACAAATCCATGACTTTGATGCCTAAATGCCTCATGAATACCCGTATTCCAAGCACCTGTTCCCGAGTTTCTACTTGTTCTTGCGTTCACCAGCAAGCTGGTTGTAAATTCGCGATCATCCAATGACAAATCTTTGCGCAAATGGTGTATGCCTTCGGCAATTTTTGGGTATTCGAGCGAATGTGCTTTCCCATGGCCTATGGGATTATCATCGACTATGATGATATCAACAAATTCAGGGTTTATGCGTGATTGCTTATATATGGACAGAAGTGCACGGCTTAGAAGCAAAGGCGTTCGGGAAAATGCTGTAGCGATGATCACAGATATCTGAATATGCATAGCCTGATGTATCAATCATAACAAATTATCGGTAATATATTCATCCCGCCTTTCTCTTCTGGTTTCATAGTAAAGCCTTGGATTACGAAGTTTCCGGCTTCGTCCTGGTAAATTGTTGGGCAAGTAGAATCTTGACAGTTCTGTGTGGAGTGAACAACGGTTAATTTCATAGGTGGTTAATTTCATTCTCAGTCAGAGCGAAAAAATTCACATTTGACATATTTCCTAGGATCAAAAACCTTTCCTAAGAAAATATTCGATGTGGTGTGTAACATGTACGTTATTTAGTACGTTCTTTTATATAACTCCTACTGCTTGAACGAAGTCGCATTCACACATTGTAGGTGATTGATTGAGGGGCTCCTTTAACATTCTGACATAATCGCAAACTTCTCTCTGCTTACCTGACCACATAGTATATGCGGGAGGATAACCATACTCAGAGAACAATGTATTTATTATGCCCTTCAGTAATATAGCCTGGTATTAAATTTTTTATATTAATAGTATTCTACTAAAAACAAATTGAACCATGAAACTATTTGAGGCTGCTCAAATTCTGGGCTTGGATGAAAGGGATATTTCCAACATTCACTCCGTGAAAACAAAGTATAAAACTTTAATCAAGATTTATCATCCTGATATACCAGGCACAGGAGATAGTAGGCGCTTTCAGTTAATCCAAGCCGCTTTTGTACTCCTTAAGGCCAACCACCTCGGCATAGATCATCAAGAGCTCTTAAACTCTGACTCACTTGATTCTGATATAGAACAAGCAACACTACTCAAAGCTGAAGTTGAAGCCTATCTGGCACAACTCAAAGAAGACTATTTATCTAAGAGAACCAAGCTTGAAGAAAACCTAATATCAGAGGCCAAATCCGTAATCTATAGCTCTCGCTCTACTAAAGATCTTAAAAAATGCTATGAAACAACAATAAAAGACTTGCTCATAGATACACAAGC
>CAYGTH010000320.1:0-8613 GCA_964352745.1 uncultured Bacteroidia bacterium | reverse complement strand
ATAATCGCCAGAATATTCAGGCCGGCACCAATAAAGAAAAAAGGCTCTACCGAACCGGTCCAGTCTTTCAAATACGGGAATGCCAAAGCGGTAATAAACGCACCGACATTTCCGGCCATATTCATCGTTCCAGAGACGGTGCCAGCATTTGATTTGCCGATGTCTGTACAAAAAGACCAGGAAGGACTGAGGGTCATATCTGCGCCAAACACAGCCAGCGACAAGCAGGCAATTGCTCCTTCAACGCTTCCCATGTACAGACTTGCTACCATGCCGATTCCGGCACAGGCAAATCCTATCATTGCTGGAATTCGACGGGATAATGCCCATTTTCCTTGTCGGTAGAGGCGATCGACCAACCAGCCTGAAAACCAATTGCCCGCAGCACCTGCTAATAAGGGAACGGAAGAGTAAAGACCGGCTTCAACCAGTTCGAGGCTATATTCCGCTTTGACATAGGGGAATAACCAGGTCAGGCAGAAAAAGAAGGTGAAATTGGAACAGAAATACTGCACCATCGCCAGCCACATATTCCGCGACCGAAGTACTTTTGAAAATGGAAGAGCCGCAGTCTTTACGGTTTCTGCTGACTGTAAATGATCGCGTAGGAAGTCTTTCTCGGACTCACTGACCTGACCATGTGCGAAAGGGGAATCCCGAAACCACAGATACCAGACCAAGCCAAACAATAAGCCTGCACCTCCTAATATGGCGAAGGTCAGCCGCCATTCCAGGGCATTGATCATCAACGCGACCAGCGGTAGGGCAAATGCAGCACCGAGGCGGGAGCCCGAGAAATTAATGCCATGCACCAGACCTCTTTCTTGCAGGGGAATCCAGGAATAAACCGCACGTGCCATGCCTGGAAATGCGCCTGCTTCACCGGCTCCAAACAGAAACCGAATAAGTAGCATCGAAATGAAATTCCAGGCAGCGCCTGTCAGCGCTGTGAGGACTGACCACACGATCATGATGCCACTGAGAACCCGACGAGGGCCATAGCGATCCGCCATGATACCCGAAGGGGTTTGCATCACGGCATAGCCCAATGTGAAAATGGACAATACCCAGCCGATCTGCGTATCGCTGAGGTCCAGGTCCAGGGCGATAGACTCTTTGGCGGCTGAAATACAGGCCCGGTCGATGTAGAGCAGGACTGAGATCAAAAAAGTACCAAATACCATCAGGTATCGGATTGGGAAGTAGCGAGTAGTAGCAGTCGTCATGCGAATGTGTATTGGTCCAATTGTAAGGAAGTAGACAGATTTTAGTATAAAGAATTCAGATCCTATCTATTTGATAATCAGCAGTCTTTCATCCAGGTACGCTATCCTTCAGCAATTCCCGGTTTGAAATATGATTTTATGTAAGTGGCTCATTTTCAGTATGTTATTTCTCCTTAAATCGTTCATTGGCGAATACAATCGAAGATATGTGGAAGAAAAAGAGCTTGTCATTCCAGACACATTTCATTGCGGAGCTTTGAAATGTGATCTGGAATCTCCCCCTAACGCAATGGAGAGCCAGGATTGGGGGAGAAGATCCCGGATTCTGATGCCAAGCTGCGCAAGCCATCAGCTCCGGGATGACATGCGTTTTGTTCGTAGCCCCCAGAATTGGGCATATTCATCCAAACCGGGAATTGCTGTCAGTCTGTCATGGCAATCACCCGTGCCGGAGCGCCATCACAGCCCTTGATCTTGAGCGGCAGCGCAATCAGTTCTACCTGATCCTGCTTCAGTTGATTCAGGTTAGTCAGGCCTTCCACAATGATCACATTTCCGCCCAGCAGGATGTGGTGAATCCGGGTAACTTCTTCCATGTCATTTACATCTGCTACCGAAGGGGGTTCTACGCCGAGTACATTCACTTGCCGCTCCACACACCAGTGGGCAAGTGCCTCGCTAATCCGCGGTAATTCATTTCGGTAAGTAGCGGGATCATCCAGAGCATATTGACTCCAGCCAGTATGAAGAAGCAAGCTCTCCCCTGCTTGAAAAGTCGCCTGAACGGCCCCTAAGTCTTTCGGGTAAATCAGTCCCTTATGACCAATCCCGGTTAGCTGAATTACATGGGCCTTACTCCGAAACCGATCCACCGGCCATTCATCAATCGTCTGCTCACTCACGCCAAAATGAAAAGGCGCATCCATGTGCGTACCGGCATGGGAATAGAAAGTCAGGGTGGAGGCATTCCACCCATCCTTCGCCACGGTTTTTGCCGATTTTTGATCAAAACCGGCCATTCCGGCCTGATAACTGAGGGTGAGGTCGATGATTCGCAAGAAGATAGAGATTAGACATGAGAAAATAGAGATTAGATGAAAGAGAATAGATCGTGTCCGTACTGCTGGTTACGGATTCCGGTCCGTAACCTTACCCTTTCAAATGGGCAATCACCGCTTCAGCAATTTCCATGGTTTTGGCAGTTCCACCGAGGTCAACGGTAAGTAAACCGGAAGTCGTGGTTGCTTCTATTCCTTTCACGATGGCTTGTGCTGCTTCGGTTTCGCCGAGATGTTCCAGCATAAGGGCACCTGACCAGATGGTTCCGATCGGATTGGCGATTCCCTGCCCGGCAATGTCGGGAGCAGAGCCATGGATCGGCTCAAACATAGACGGGAAATCTTTCTCCGGATTGATATTTCCACTAGGGCCGAGGCCGAGACTTCCCATGATTGCACCGCCTAGATCACTCAGGATATCCCCGATCATATTGGTGGTCAGAATCACATCAAAATGCTCAGGCTTCAGCACAAAAGAGGCGGAAGCATTGTCCACATACATTTTGTCATATGCCACATCCGGATACTGGGTGCGGACTTCACCGATGACCTGATCCCAGTAAGCGAGGCTGTGAATGAGGGTATTGGACTTGGTTACATTGGTGACTTTCTTCCGGCGCTTTTGGGCAAGCTGAAAGGCAAAATGAGCGATTCGCTCGATGCCTACGCGGGTGAAAATACTGGTATCCGTTGCGAGACCTTCCGGGCTGTTGGGTCGGATGATTTTTCCGTTTTGGACAAATTCCCCTTCATTATTTTCCCGAATCACAACAAAATCGATGTCTTCCTGCGATTTGTAGCGCAGCGGACTGGTAATGCCGGGCAATAGCCGTGCGGGCCGCATATTGACATATTGATTGAGTTCGGTCCGGACCCGAAAGGTGTACAGCATCGCAGGGAGGGTATCATCCACCTCGGGCAAGCCGACGGCTCCAAAATAAATGGCATCAAAGCCTTTGAGGGTTTCCAGGGCAGAATCCGGCATAAATTCACCGTGCTCCTGATAGTAACCCGCGCCAAACGGGAATTCCTCTGTTTCGAGTTGAAAGCCAAATCGGGAGGCTGCCGCCTGAAGGACTGCCATGCCTGCCGGGACAATTTCTTTGCCGATTCCGTCGCCGGGTACTACTGCTATTTTGTAGGTATTCATTGAAGAGGTATAATTAAAATTTGATCAGTTTTAGAAGGTAAAGGCTCGCGTATTTTGTGTGTTCCGACCGAAAGGAAACAAGACAACCCAAGCCCTTCAAATCACTTGAAGGAAAGTATTTTCGGTAAAGGGATAACAGGAATAGTAGTTATTTGCTGACCAGAATCACCCAATCTTTTGCGGGAGAATCAGGCGCAGTTCCGAGTGCTACCATGCCTCCGCCCTCAACTGTTGCTACGCTACCAGCCTGTAATGCTCCTCCTGTCCGTGGATTATACCATTGTACCTGGAATGTTCCGCTTTGACTGCTCAGGTCCAATTGAGAAGCAACCCCCGCCGGCTGATAAATGGCATAAACCGAACCCACTTTGGCAAAGCAATAATCAGATTCATCAGGGGTGAGTTCATCTGCTGATTCCATTTCAGCGAAAGGGAGATGTTGTTGGAAAAAATCCATCGCATGGTGAGTTTGATCCCATAGCAAATCCCGGCTTCGCCAATCCTGACAATCGAGGTCATTATGCTCTTTTTGGTACCCAAAATACCATTCTACGCCCGCGCCCCCGGCCATATATGTGCCCCAGAGAACCTCCTTTCGGATGGTATCATGCGCAGGATCGTATGAATCGGGAAATGCACCTGAATAGTGAGGGCCTAATTCATCCATATTCAAGACCCACTGATGTCCGGCAGATTTGGATTTGCCCAGCCATTCTTTTACCACTTCATGAACCTCCGCTGGGTTTCCTTGCTGAAGCGAAATGCCATCAAAATCCGAATTGCCGAGTAGGGGCGTAATGATAGGGTCGCGCGTAGACGGACTAGAATGAGTATGGATGACCAGGAAATTATGATAAGGATCATGGGCTTCAAACCAGGCAGCCATGTCATTTCGTTGTTGGTCAGTCTGTCCGTCTGGGCTAAAATCGGCAGGGCCATTTTCTTCCCCCAAATTCCAGTTGACGGCAAGATGGTGCCCGAATCTGGCAACCAGTTCCCGGTAATACAGGCTGCGCATAGGTCCGGTATCGCCACCATCCAGCAGGCGCTCATTTTCCGTTTCCTGAGTTACAAAATGGAGCTGAATCCCCAATTTCTGAGCATGGCGGAAGACAATCTCCCACTGATCGAGTTTACTGCAATCAAATCGGGTAAAATCTGTATGATCGCGGTAGGGCCATACATCACGCCCGTCTCCTGTGATATTGTTGGTGAGCATATAAACGACATTCATGCCCTTGCCTGCCAAATAATTTAAGGCTCCGATCATGCCTTTCCCTTTTCCATCGCCCCAGGTAGGGTCGCCAGGTTTCCAGTCCTGGACATGAGCTGACCAGGTCTTGGTAAAGTCTTTGGAAGGCGCATTGGCATGGGCTTCGCCTGCATTCGGGTCATTGTCGTCGGGGTCCCAACTGCTATAAGTTCCATCAAAATCCTGATAAGCCAGGAAATTCTCGGGGCTGTCTGCGCCTCCTTTTATAAACCGCTTCCCTGTCCCGGCAAATTGAAGGTAGCGGTCTCCGATATATTGTAAGCGGCCATGGGCGCGAAAATCTTTGCCGGTTGCTGAAGATTCGATTACCTGTAAACTACCACTCATCCCATGTGCTGCGACGGGGGTACCAGCTTCCGGGTTTCCGTCTATGGCAATATTGGTCCCTTTGCGAAAGGAAACCGTGTATGTCCATTTGCCTACTTCATCAGGCCGAAATCGCACTTGCCATACGTTTCCACTTTCAGCACCTGTTTGGGCAGCATTGCCATCTGCGGCATAAAAACCAGGAATGGTGTATTGCTTTTCTCCGAGGCTAAAGGTTGCCATCAGGCGATAATCTGTAAAGGGATTTTCTGCATCCGTTTCGCTGACACTTGGGCCAGCAAGTTCCAGGGTATAGAGGTGCCATTGCTCGACAACCGGGATTTCTGCTACGGGCTGACAAGCCCAGATTCCGAAGGTAAGGACACTAAATATGACAATGCTGAGCGAGAGAATATGTCTGTGCATGAGTAGGTAAATAAGTAGTAAGGATACCCATTATCGACGTTTTAGGATTCCCAAACAAATATTCATAGGATAAATACCCGACAAATTTTCGCAATCGATTGCGGGATCGATTGTTGCGGAACAACGATTTTTTGTAGCTTTCCAATTGGGATGAAAGGAAAGCGAACGACCATCAAAGACATTGCTCGAGAACTCGGAATTTCGACCTCGACTGTATCGCGTGCCTTGCGGGATCATCCGGATATCCGGCAGGATACAAAAGACCGGGTAGCAGCACTGGCACGAGCTCTGGAATACCAACCCAATTTCCTCGCACGGAGTCTCAAGGAGACCCGCACCGAATTGATCGGGGTGATCGTACCCAGCATCAGCTACCATTTTTATTCGGGAGTAATCAGTGGAATCGAGCAGGTCGTTCAGGCTCACGGTTACAGTGTGATGGTTTGTCAGACAGAAGAATCCCTGGAACGGGAAATTAAACAGATTCGACACTTTGCAGCGGGCCGGGTGGATGGACTTATTGCGGCTATTTCCGGCCAAACCAATGACGATGCGCATTTTCGGTATTTGCAACGAAGCGGGATGCCGCTCGTGTTTTGTAATCGGGTAGCGGATACTGCGGCCGATAAAGTAATGGTGGACAATGTTATTGGGGGGAGGCAGGCTGTAAGTCATTTGATCGAACAAGGATACCGACGAATTGGCTATCTCGGAGGTCCCGATTTTCTAGCCATTAGCAATGAGCGATATGAGGGATACGTAGCAGCGCATCAGGAGGCGGAACTGGAACCCTCCCCGGATTACCTGATCCATTGTGATTTTAGTGAGGCCAAAGCCATTGAGGCTACTTATCGCTTATTGGCATTGCCAAATCCGCCTGAAGCAATTTTTACCGTTAGTGATCGGGTTGCCGTGGGGGTGATGCGGGCTTTGCGAAATCGGGGCCTTCGCATACCAGAAGACATGGCCCTGATAGGCTTTAATGACGACCCTATCTGTGCGATGCTGAGTCCTGCGCTGAGTTCTGTTGCCCAGCCTAAATACGAGATGGGGCAGCTTGCTGCCCGAATGTTACTGGAGCAGATTGAAGGGACCTCAAATCGGCCTCGGACGCATATGTTAAAAACGGAATTGCAGGTAAGGGAATCGACTTAACTCATAGTTGGAACTTACTCATTTGCCTGTTTGTATAGGCGCTCTCGAGCTTCTTTCCAGGGATAAAGTGAAATTCCTCCCGCCTCTATGCGATGAATAATGGCTTCAATTTTTTGAGTTTGTGCCTCGGTTAATTCATCCTCTCCAAATGTAGGCTCATCGGATTCGAGACTTTCTACGAGCATTCGCACCAGTGCTAGTTTTTCCTTTCTGGGGAGAGATAATAAGGGCAAAAAATTAATAGACATAGGCCTTTCTTTTTCTTAAAATACGAAATAAATGCCAATTAGGTATCAATTCAATGTCTTCATTTTCGCTCGGCAAAATGCTTCATCGCTCTGAATGGCGGTAATCAAATCATCCAGCGAATCAAATTTCTGCTCCCCCCGGATATACTCGAGCATTTCTACCCGAATGATCTGGTCATAGAGATCGCCTTCAAAGTCAAAGATATTAACCTCATGCGTGCGGGAAAATTCCCCCATAGTAGGTTTCACGCCGATACTCATCATGCCATAATGGGAAGTGTTGCCGATGAGCACCCGCACAAAGTAGATGCCATCCGATGGGATGAGTTTGAGGGGATCGATCGGCTCGAGATTAGCAGTTGGATAGCCGAGGAGCCTGCCCTGCTTTTCGCCATGAACGACGAGGCCGGAAAAGCCATAATCATATCCCAGATAGCGGGAGGCTGTACGTACATCTCCTTCCAGTAAGGCTGCACGTATTTTAGTGCTGCTGATATTGGCATCGTCGATCGCCTGAGCGGGAATTTCTTCGACTGTATAGCCCATATCCATATCCCGGGAGTACTTCCGCAGTTCTTCAATGCCACCTGTCCGGTTTTTGCCAAAATGATGGTCATAGCCAATGACAATTCGCCGGATGCCTACCTGTCGAACAAGGATATCCTGAATAAACAGGCGAGAAGGTATTCTTGAAAATTCTTTGGTAAAGGGAATCAGCAGTAATTTGTCTATGCCGATGGATTCCAGTAAGCTGATTTTTTCGTCCAGCGTTTGAAGGAGACGGAGGGGGTTGTTTTCGGGAAAGAGGACTAGCCTGGGATGAGGATTAAAACTAATCAATACGGTTTCTCCTCCGATCTCTGTGGCCGCTGCTTTGAGACGTTCCAAAATGGTTGTATGGCCAAGATGCACCCCGTCAAAGGTGCCAATTGTCGCTACGGTATAGTCTCCCTGCTCGTATTCCTCTAGTGAACGATATACTTTCATTTGCTTTGCGAATCGCTTCCGGAAGGCAAGTTAGGCCTTCGAAATGTCTGCTCAAAATCGGATATTTCCCAGGCATCCTGTAAGAGATAGTCTCCGATACGGGTACGTTTTAATTCCAGGATGTAGCCACCCACTCCCAATACTTGTCCCAGGTCATGTACCAATGACCGGATGTAGGTGCCTTTGCTGCATCGAATTCGGGCAGTAACCCGATCCGGCCCTTCCCAGTCCGTCAAGACAAATTCATATACGGTAACAAATCGGGGCCTGAGCTTCACATCCAGCCCTTTGCGTGCAGATTTATATGCGCGCTTTCCATCGACTTTCACGGCAGAATATATCGGAGGGATTTGTTGGATGTCGCCGGTAAAGGTGGGCAGTGCTTCCGAAACAGCCGTCCGGGTGATATGACTGGCGTCCAGCAGGTTTTCTTCGGGTAACTCTGCATCATAAGAAGGCGTGGTCGCACCCAATTTAAAGATGACCTCGTACTCCTTTTCCTGACCTTGTATGCCCTCTATTTGTTTGGTGTGCTTGCCTGTGCAGAGGATCAGTAAGCCGGTGGCCAGGGGATCCAGCGTGCCTGCATGGCCGACTTTCTTGATCCGAATCAGATTCCGGACTTTCCGGACTACATCAAATGAAGTCCAGCCCTTGGGCTTGTTAAATAGCAAGGTTTGTCCTGCCAAAAAATCCATGAAATATTAACTTATTTGACTTCCTCCTGACGCCTCGCCCCTCTTTCCTCTTCTCTCTTTTTTTTCTTCCTCCCCTGACTCCTGAC
>CAYGTH010000319.1:0-8638 GCA_964352745.1 uncultured Bacteroidia bacterium | reverse complement strand
GGTACTCGACCTCTACCGGGAGATCAACCTGATCTACAAGTTTTCTGAAAAGCTGGCCGATGCCCTGGATGCCGAAACAATCGCCCAAATCGCACTCGAAGAAGTGCATAAATTGATACTAGCCGACGGCGGCGCTGTCATTTTTCTTCCGGAAGGAGACGGCTCGCCTACCCTGTTGGCTACCCTGGGAGCCCCTTTATTCCAGGCAGAAGACCTCGTTCGTGAGGGCTTACTTCACGAATTTCTTCACAGCGACCAGGCCAATATCCGCAACCAATTGAATGCGTCCCTCGGCCCCGGCCAAAAAAAGCTACAGGCACTGATTTATGCCCCCCTCAAGGTCAAACATCGCTTACTGGGACTTATTATTCTGGGTAATGGGGAGGAAATAGAATACAAATCTTCTCACCTGAAATTACTCACCACCCTTGCTTTGCAATCCGCATCGGCAATTGAAAGTGCGCTGTTATTCAAAAAACGGATTCAGGAAGCGGAGGAGCGGGAAGAAGCCATGCGCCGGATTCACGAAGTAACCACCCGTTTTGTGCCTTACGAATTTATCAGTGCCCTGGGCCGGGAAAAGCTCACGGAGGTGATGCTCGGCGACCAGGTGCAGCGGGACGTAACTGTTTTTTTTAGCGACATACGCGGATATACCACCCTGGCTGAGAGTATGTCTCCGGAAGATAACTTCCGCTTTGTCAGTGCCTATAACAGTCGAATGGGGCCGGTGATTTATGAGAACCAGGGCTTTGTCAATCAATACCTGGGAGATGGCATCATGGCTATTTTCCCCAAAAATCCCTATGACGCTTTGAGAGCGGCAGTTCAGATGCAGCAAGCCCTGCAAACTTATAACCAGGAAAGAATCGTTTCCAACCGACTTCCCATCCGGGCAGGAATGGGGCTTCATAGCGGGCCGCTGATCATGGGCATCATCGGCGACGTACAGCGCATGGAAGCCGCTACGATCGCAGATACCGTCAATACAGCTGCTCGTATTGAAAGCCTGACAAAACATTACAGCACCAACATTTTGCTGAGCGGAGAAAGTATGAAGGAAATTGCCGAACGCGCTCCGCAAGCTGAACCGGATGATGATTTTTCCTTTCGGTATTTGGGTCAGGTACAGGTAAAAGGGAAAAAAGATCCGGTGGCGATCTACGAATGTTTTGATGGAGATAGTCCGGATCAGGTGGAGAAAAAGCGGATGACGGCGCGGACTTTTTCTGAAGCCATGCGGGCGTATCATGCCCGTAATTTCCATCTGGCCACTGAAGCCATGCAAACGGTAATCAGGGAAAACCCAGTAGATAAAACCGCCAAAATGTTGCTCGAACGCATGGAAGACTTTCTCCATTCCGGCGTCCCGGATGACTGGACCGGGGTGGAGAAGATGACTGAGAAGTAAGACTTAAAAGAAAGTGCTATGATACTTCTCCCTTTACTTAATTTTCCACAATCCACCTGTGCCCGCGACCGCCTCTTACAAGTCCTGATCAACCTAATCTCCAATGCGGTGAAATTCACCGACGATGGCCAAATAAAAATCTGCATCAACTCTGAACTTTTAAGACCATGTTTGGGACAGAAAATTTGTTAGCGAAAATGCTGAATTTAGGGTTCTGACAAGTCATTTTGCGCAGAAATAGCGAGCTATTTCGAGTAAAAATGGCGAAGATCAGGTTCCTGAAGTCAGTGTTTTCTAAGGAAATTAGCGTTCCAAACATGGTCTAACTCTTAACTCTGAACTGACTTGCTCCGTCTCCGACACAGGCTCCGGTATTCCTGCCGATCAACTCGACAAAGTCTTCGAGCGATTCCAGCAGGTGGAAGACAACCAGGCGGGCAAGCCGAAGGGCACCGGACTGGGATTGCTGATTTGTAGGCAGATTGTGGAGCATCACGAGGGGAAGATCTGGGTGGAGAGTGAGTTGGGGAAGGGGAGTAGATTTATTTTCTCCCTTCCGTTGAAGGCCCCATAACTTACCTCTCCATGATCATTCCTGAAGTCTGTTTATTCTATTTGTTAATAGATCCTGAAACTTTTCCTGCAATTCGGCAGATAAAAAACTCTTTTGGATAAGCTGCTCCCATTTTCCTTGCATACCAACAAACTTAGCATAGACATTTTCTATTTGTTTGGACTTTAGTCCGATGTTTTCTCCAAAATGAATAAAATCGACCCATTTGAATTTTCGCTTTTTTCCATTTAGGGTTAGGGCTAACTCTTCCTTATCCATTTTCTCTGAAATCAATAATCGGGTAGAAACCATATCATAAGCAGGAGTCAGACGTATCTGCTCACCCGGATAGAAGAGGGAAAAGTTTTTGAGGTGCATATCCGCGTTTCCCGTTAGGAAACTGAATAGGGTTTGTTCGTAAAAATAAAGCAGATCCAATCCGGCATAGCTTGCATTGCTTCTGATAATCCGGGCGACTTGTTCCATAGAACTTCGATATTTGTCCTCAGTCAACCTGCCGGAGAGCTGACACATATCTTCCATGTGTATTTTCCCGCCTTTTTCTCTATCAATGCGCCGCGTAATGTACGCTAGTTCGCCTGACTTCATTCGGATTAAAGCATGTGGGACGGTTGGGATTTGAGCTTCAGCAGCCATTTTCATTGTCAAATGTTCAATTACCGGCATATCTGGATACCGTTTTGAAGGCGGTTTTAGAATATAATCCCCCCAAAGACCTACGATGGTCAACCGATGCTGTTCCTGGTTTCTTGCAACAGTTAAGGATACTTTTTCCTGTACGCCTGTTACACTTAAGCTCCGGGAAATAGCAGACCGGGCTAATTCTTTCAGATTATCCAGGCTATAGTCCAAAATGGGAGGCGCAGACTCTCCAAAGAACTGTAAGGAGCAATGGGGATGATAATCTCCTTCCTCAACCTCCTGGTAACAGAACAAACAATGCTTATCCATTTTTTTCCTTTTGAATACTGACCGCCCCGATACAGTCTTTACAACAAGCCAATAAAAGCCCCATACGATCCCGTCGATCAATTTTCCAATTCTCTACTGCAATATCCAATAGCCATCCTTCCGGTATGAGGCCATCAAAAAAAGAAAACATCGTATTGTCCTCATAAGGGGTTTGTGTGAGTGGAAGGGTTAAACTGATCGCTTGTACGTTTGAATTATTCAAATAGGATTCCTGATAGCTGAAACGATATCCTGTATCAGTCTCTTCCAGCGTTCCAGCTAATTCCTCGTGGAAATACACCCATGCCTTTCTCATAGTTTATCAGGATTTATGGGAACGGGTCCCATTTCGTAACCAAACAAGAATAATATCTGATTAAGCTTGTCCATTCTGACACTTTCCTTACCCTGCTCGATTTCCCGTATTAACCTTAACCCAACCCCTGCCTTTTTGGCCAGATCTTTTTGGGTAAGTCGCGTTTCTTTACGTTTTTGTTTAAGTAAAAGGGTTAATTTAGATTTCATTTTATACCTTTTGGGGTATAAAAATAACATTCTTTTTAAGAATATACCTTTTAAGGTGTAATTCCATGTTTGATTTTCCATTTTATACCCTATCGGGTATACAAAATGTTCTTCATTCGGTCAGCAGATCGTGGAGCATCATGGGGGGCGGATATGGGGTGAGAGTGAAGAGGGGAAGTGAAGTACGTTTTTTGTTAGCTTACCTATATAAAGCGTATGGATGATGGGCCGTTAATTCTATTGCTCAAACAAAATATCCATATTCAAATCTGAACTTACTAAGCCCACACTATGCTGGTTATGCTTCACCCCGAATGCAGCAATTACCGTGAGGAATACCTGTTTTTTAGTTTGTGTAGTGTCTTGAAAAATCCGGATTTTCTCTCTAAGCGTATGGGCGTACGCTTTTGTAAGGGTAAATACTACATTGTGAAATTTGGTTTCCACCAAATTGATGATGTGATCGTTCCGGTCAATAACCAAATCAATTTGCGTGCCTGCTTCTTCAGTTGTTCCCTTTTGATAAAAAGAAGAAACAGATGAATAAATCCCAGCTATACCAAGGGCTTTTTTGATCTGAAAGATATGTTTCAGACATACGTTTTCAAAGGCATATCCACACCATATTTTGTATGTCTGAGTTTGACTGAGTGCCATCCAACTATCCTGATTAAGGACATTGTTCTCGATGAATCGGAGGTAAAAAAGTGAATACTCGTCTGTGAGACGGTATATTTTTTCTTTTCTTTTCTTGCCAAAAGGAGGATAGGTATCAATAAATCCCGATTCATACAATTCGGAAATAACCTGGGTTACTCGTCCTCCATTAGGGAGTTTGGCTGTCTTGATGAGCTCATTCCGGGTAAGGCCAGTTGGTTTAACTGCCAGTGCCCGGATGATCGAAACATGATAATCAGCATGTTGAAATAGAGAGGGATACAGATTCGAAAACTCATCCCGTAGCAGCCCGTCCTCTTCAAAACAAATACGACTGATATTCTGGGCCGCACTCAGGCCATTTTTCAACTCTTTCAGATAATGAGGAATGCCACCCATCACCATATACATCTGAAGCAACTGGTAATGGTCTGGAAAAACAGAGCGACTTGCCAGATATGCTTTTGTCTCTGCAAGGGTAAAGGGCTTTAGGCGAATTCGACGGGTTACCCGGTTATGCAAGCCCCCTTTGTTGCGTAATACTTTATTGATCATCCAGGAAGCAGCTGATCCACAGAGTACCACAACCACCTGTTTGCGAACTGCCCATGAATTCCAAAAGTAACTAAGCCCCCTCAGAAAGCCTGATTTATGAGTAGCCATCCATGGGATTTCGTCAAAAAAGACAACCAGTTTCTCCTTTTTGTTCTTTCGATCCAAATGCTCTGTCAACATAAAAAAAGCATCCAGCCAGTCTTTTGGAGGATTGGAAGCTGTGGTGGTCGGAAAAAACTCTTTGAGTCTTTGGTGGAAATTTCTAAGTTGTTCGTTACTTTGGGCGCTTTGAATACCCGATATTTCAAAGTCAAGATGGTCCTGATACACGGTGCGAACCAGAAAGGTTTTCCCAACGCGGCGGCGTCCAATAATCGAAATCATTTCTGATTCTGTAGAATTCAAAGCCTCTTTTAATAGGGCTATTTCTGTGGTTCTTCCTGTTAACATAAAGTAAAATTGAGTATTACTCGTCTAAATGTAGGTAAATATCCCCACATTTAGACGAGTAATACTCATTTTATATAAGATTGCTCTCAAACCTTTACCCCCTCTCCAACAAAGACACATATGAGGAACCGGTCTTGGTTTGTCGATCTACAGAAAAATCGTGCCCTATCATGGCGAAAAGATCTGGCTGGAGAGTCATTTTGAGAAAGGCAGCACTTTTTTTGGTAGTTTACCCCTTAAGGACGAGTCATGAAAAGCCTGAAAACATACCTCTATGTTGTGCTGGGAACCTGGATGCTGGTTGCCTGTATGGACCGGAATTTCCGGATTCCTGAACCCGATTTCAACCCATATTTGCTGAAACCGGGAAGATACGTCATTCCCCCTGAGGAGGTCGAGGCAATTCCAGCCATATTGAAACCCAGCACGGTACCTGCCCGGGGAGAAACCCTTCCCTTGGGCAAATCGGAACCTGTTTTTACGGATCTGGCAAAAATTGCCAGAGAAAGAGCAAAGGCCATATCTGCGGGCCAACCTCAAGCTATATCCAGTGGAGTACAAGCCCTGCCTCCCGGGGGAATCCGCACTGAATTCAATCAGGAGAACCGGAAGTTTGTCCCTGCAAAGGGGAAGCAGGTTCCTTTCTCATGGCCGGAAAGGATTCCAGCCCAACCTCAATCTATTCCCAATGCTGAGTATCACATGTATTCCATGGGGATGCAGCAGGGATTGAACAACGCAAGCGTTTGGACGATGATGGAGGATCGAAAAGGAAATATCTGGATGGGAACTTTTGCTGGCTTGCAGGTCTGGGATGGGCAGGGATTAAGGCTGCTTTCCCAGCAGGAGGGTCTGAGCAGTAATGATATGAGAAGTTTGCTGGAGGACCGGGATGGGAACATCTGGATTGGAACCAACACCAAAGGCAGAGAGCTGAGTTGTTGGGATGGAAATGGGTTTGTTCATTATGGCATAGAGAATGTCTTGGGTGAATCGTCAGTCCATGAATTGTTTGAAGACCGGCAGGGTAGAATCTGGGTGGGGACCAGCCATGGTCTCTATGTCTGGGATCCCGCAGCATCGGAAATTGAGTCGGGGTTTACTCAATATGTGACTAGCAATAGGATTTTCGTTCTAGCCATCCTGGAAGACCGGACAGGAAGAATATGGGTGGGAAGCCATCAAGGCTTATTTGTTTTTGACCAGCATGGATTTACGCATTATACCAGAGGAAACAGCACCTTTACACATAATGTCATTAATAGCCTTCTCCAGGATCAGAAAGGGAATATTTGGATGGGAGGGGATGGCCTGAGTCGATGGGATGGGAGCTCTTTAACTCGTTTATTAGAAGTAGATGAAATTTTTAAGCACGATATTTTCTCTCTACTGACAGATCAAAAAGGGGAAATCTGGATCGCTTCAAGGGGATCAGGGATTGGAAAATGGAACGGACATACACTTACTCATATCACTGAAACAGAAGGCCTGACTAATAACCGTGTCCTTAGTTTACTGTTAGACCGAAATGGTAATATGTGGGCCGGGACAGAACTGGAAGGAGTCTGCCTGTTTAAAAGCAGTGAGATCATCAGGGCTAATGATTCCCGCAATCTGAATTTTGTTAGCAAGCCTCTTTTAGATGGCAACCAACAGATTTGGTGGCCTTCCAGTGATGGATTGATTCTTTGGAACGGTACTTCATTTCAAAGATACTGGCAAAATGGCATCGGCGGCTATTACATGGACGGGAGATTCATCGCCAGTCAGGGCAGAGTTTGGATCAATACCTGGGGCAAGGGCATATTTTTCTTAGCGGGAGACAACTTTACCAGATTTACTACGGAAGACGGGCTGTCATCCAATTACGTAAGAACGCTCATCGAGGATTCTCTGGGCAACATTTGGTTAGGATTTGCAGGAGGAGTTGACCGGTGGAACGGCGAACAATTTGAGACATTGACTCCTTCAACTGGCCCGGGTTTGGGTGTGATCCAAAGCCTGATGCTGGATCGTGAAGGAAATCTGTGGATAGGGGCGAGACAGGGGGGACTCTCTGTGTGGGATGGGGAAAATATCAGATATTATGGAGAGGCAGAGGGCTTTGGGGATACGGAAATCAATCAAATGGTAGAGGACCAGGAAGGCAGGATCTGGATAGGACGGGATGGAGCTGGGCTAACGATGTGGAATGGCCAGGGATTTACCCATTATACCACTCAAGAAGGCCTGGCAGGTAATACTATTACATCGATAGATTGGGATGAAAACGGTGAGATGTGGGTAGCTACCAATCGGGGGATTAATATCCTGCATGTTGAAAAAGAGTCAGAGAAGATCAGCATCAGAACCATAGATTTTGCTCAGGGATTCAATGGTTCGTTCAATGGAATTATCACAGATCAGACCGGCAGTCGCTGGATGGGAGGCCGTACTCCAATGCTCCTGAAGGCGGATCATCCGGGTGAAGATAGGATTGTCCCTCAAATTTATTTGCAGAATGTTCAGCTTGCCTTTGAGCGGACGGACTGGCGACAAAACCCTTCTTTTGAGGTCCGTATCGATTCGGTTGTGCCCTTTACCAACCTCCCGGTTCATCCGGAATTTGCTTATGATCAGAACCAGCTGACCTTTTCCTGGTCAGCCCATTCAGGTAGGTCTGAAAGTCTCCAATTTAGTTGTTTACTCCAAGGTTTCGAGAAGGCATGGTCCCCTTTGTTCAAAGCCTACCAGTTCAGCTACCAGAATTTGCCCCCGGGGACTTACACCTTTAAGGTCAGAGCTGTCAATGTCAGTGGCAAGTGGAGTGATACGGTGTCCTATCCCTTCACCATTCGGCCGCCCTGGTGGCTGACAGTTTGGGCCTATATCATATATGCACTGTTAGGGCTGGCCCTGATATGGGGAATCATCCAGTGGCGCACTTACTCCCTGCGTCGCCAGCGGCAACTCCTACGGGATCAGGTCGCTGAACAAACGCAGGAAATCCGCGAACGCAATGTAGAATTGATCACTGCCAAACAGCAGGCCGAAGCTGCCAACGAAGCCAAATCAACTTTCCTCTCTACGGTTAGTCACGAGTTGCGCACCCCGCTCACCTCCATTATCGGCTTCACGAAGCTTAACAAAAAGAACCTCGAAGAAAAGGTCTTGCCAAAGGTTGATCCCGAAGACCCCAAAGCCCAAAAAGCGGCCCAGCGCATCTCCAAAAACCTCGACGTCGTCTCCTCCGAAGGCGAGCGCCTCACCTCCCTCATCAACGAACTCCTCGACCTCGCCAAAATCGAATCCGGCAAGGTGGACTGGAAAATGGAGGAACTGGCTCCGGCCGAGTTAATCGAGCGGGCGGTTAACGCTACTTCGGCGCTCTTCGCCCAAAAACCCACGCTGAAACTCATCACCGAAATCCCGGAGAATCTCCCCATGATCACCGGCGACAGCGATCGCCTCTTACAAGTCCTGATCAACCTGATCTCCAATGCGGTGAAGTTTACGGACTCCGGGGATGTTCACAC
>CAYGTH010000318.1:0-8688 GCA_964352745.1 uncultured Bacteroidia bacterium | reverse complement strand
TCCAAAAGTACAAGCGGATAGAAAATAGATCATTACTTCATTCCTAAAGCACTAGACATTTCATGCCAAAAATTTTATTTCCAGACAGGATCAACAGGATTTACAGGATCAAAATGCTATACATCAGGCTATTTATATCCTGTTAATCTTGTAAATCCTGTCAAAAAACAAGCAAGAAAAATTTTGTCTGGTAGTGTGAATTCGGACCATAGAAAAAATTGTCCTGTGTGTATCTATGATGGGGGCTTGTTGAGGACTATGTTCCCGATTCGCCTGATACAACTCCAAACTCAGCAGGCAACTCTCTAAATTGATCCAACACATCCTGTAGCGTTTCAATCGATTGATCAGGTAACCCAAGCCATTTCGCAGCTTGTTGGATGACAAACTGGGGTTCCCCGTTTCCTTCCCGAAATGATTTCAAAGCAGGTGCTTTGTGTGATTTGGAGAGTTTGGTACCATCTGTCTGACTCAGCAAGGGGTGGTGATACCACTGCGTTTGTTCAAATTCAGGAGAGCCGAGTGCCTGCGAAAGGAATAGCTGTGCGGCAGTAGAAGGCAGTAAATCTCGACCCCGTACGACCAGATTGACGCCCATGTCGATATCATCAGCGAGCGAGGCAATTTGATAGGCGGGTGTTAATTCTTTTCGTAGGACTACAAAATCTCGCATTGTCTCATCAAGATCCCATTCCTGCTTACCTGATATTTGATCGTTCCAGCGAATGAGGCTTTCCTCCGGTGTCCGGATGCGCCAGGCTGCCAGTGGGGTATCAAAGGGGAGATGCTTTTCCCGACAAGTGCCGGGGTAGTGACCGGCGGGGGATATCGCTTGAATGGTTTTCCGGGAACAGGTACAGGCAAATAGTTGGCCTGATTCCTGAAGTTGACTCAGTAGGGAAGTATAGCGTTCCATTCTGTGTTGCTGCGAATATTTCCGGGCAAATTCTTCCGGACCTGAGGGGCCATGATCATAGTCCAGTTGTAGCCAGTCGAGCGTTCTGAAAACTTCTTCTATATAGGCATCGCGTTTCCGGGCACCATCCAGGTCATCGATCCGAAGGTGGAGAATTCCCCTGTTTTTGCGGACGAGCAACCAGGTAAGAATAAAAGAAAGGGCATTGCCCAGATGTAAATATCCGCTGGGAGTGGGGGCAATTCTGGAGATATAGGCATTCATCTGTTACAATTCGCCAATGTCTTCATGCCAGAGTTCCGGTTTTTCGGCAATGAAAGTTTCCATCATGTCCATACACTCAGAGAGGTCCAGGTCGATGACTTCCACGCCATGAGATTCCATAAATTCCCGTGCACCGGGAAAGGTGCGGGACTCCCCGACGATCACTTTTGGGATGTTGAATTGCACAATGGTTCCGGCACACATATAACAGGGCATCAGCGTCGAATAAATCACGGTATCGGTGTAACTGCCAACCCGGCCTGCATTGAACAAACAATCCATCTCGCCGTGTAAAATCGGATTGTCTTCCTGTACGCGCTTGTTGTGACCTCGGGCCAGAATTTTGCCATCCCGGATCAATACAGATCCAATCGGGATACCGCCTTCTGAAAGGCCGAGTTGCGCTTCTTCAATAGCCGCCTGCATAAAAGGATCAGAAGTGGGCATAGGGAGTTTGGATTTACCGGAAAGATAAATAAAAATTGCTCCTTTTGTACGACTGTTTCGGAATCCTTAATCTGTTGTCGGCAGACCCAGATCTGCAGACTTTGTTTCCCCCTGCTCGCTGCGCTTGCTGTCCCCCACGGCCCGGTGCTACTTCCCTACGCGTGGGGGACGAGGCCTTGGGAATCTTCGATTTATGATGTTGAACAGACCCCGATCTGCAGACAATCTCCCTTACCGCGCTAAGACAATTTTTCGGGTAGTAACTAATGATTCTCCTCTGATTAGGAAAAAATAGACCCCGCTTGGTAAATCATTTGCTTCAAATCTGACCGTTTTGGCTTCATCTGCCTGGAGCATGCCTTCAAATAAAAAGGCTTTCCGCTGGCCGGTCAGGTTTACGACTTCTACGGCGATCAGTTGAGTGTTACTACTGCTTAATGTAAGTTCTGTATAGGTGCGAAAAGGGTTGGGCCGTGGCGAGGAAATGGATAATCCGCTGGGGACAAAATCAGGGGCGACAACTTTGCGCCCGGAATGATGAATACGGGGGACAAAAGCAGAAAACAAGAGGAAAGGAAAAATAAGGGCGATGAGGTGAATGCGGTTCATGGTTGTTGGCTCAGGTCAAAATGTAGAAGCTGAGATGTACTTAATTAATAGCCTGTAAGTCCTTGACGAGTCGCTTTAGGGAAATCCATTTTTCTTTCAAAAAAGGAGAATTCGACTATCTTTACTCCCACTCGTTTCGATAGCCCGTTTTCTCATCTGTTGATTTCATGGACTACTCAAGTACCCGCTTATTAATTATTTTTCTCTTGATATGGGGAGCATGTGGAAAACCCGATTCCGCAGAAACACAAGAAAAAGTGCCTGAGGCAACAGCAGTAGGACCCGAAAATCCTCTTGGTGAATCTGTATTTAGAAAAAACTGTATGATTTGCCATATGGAAAATGGAATGGGAATTCCTGGCCTGAATCCGCCTTTGTCTGAAACAAAATGGGTAAATGGTGAACCCGAACAATTGATTCACATCGTTTTGAATGGGCTGAATGGACCGATCGAGGTAAAAGGAGAAATGTATCAAGGCGTCATGGCTTCCCATGCACATTTAAGTGATGAAGAAATCGCCGCTGTACTGACCTATGTCCGCAGCAGCTTTGGGAATCAGTCTGACCCAATCTCTATAGAAGAAGTCGCAATTGCCCGTGCAAATAATATAACTGAATAAGAACCGAAGTCCCAAACTCTCCATCTCCCGAACTCCCAAACTCCCGAAATCCTTTCCCCATGTCTCTTTCCCTCCAGGCATTCCTTGCCATCCTTCCGATTCTTGCCGCAGCCATTATGCTGGTCGGCTTGCGCTGGCCCGCCAAAACGGCCATGCCCATTGTGTATGTATTGGCTGTAGGGATTGCCTTATGGGCCTGGCAAATGCCCTTTATGCAGGTTGCAGCTTCTACGATCCAGGGCATGTTTATCACCTTTGACATTCTCTTCATTATTTTCGGTGCGATTTTGTTGCTGAATGTGTTGAAATATTCAGGTGCAATCTCTGCCATCAATGCGGGGTTTTCCCAAATCAGTGAGGACAAACGGGTGCAGGTTGTGATCATCGCCTGGCTGTTTGGGGCATTTATTGAAGGAGCTTCCGGTTTTGGTACCCCTGCTGCGATTGTGGCCCCCTTACTGGTGGCACTTCGTTTTCCCGCGTTGGCAGCCGTTATGCTGGGCATGATGGTACAGAGTACTCCGGTTACTTTCGGTGCAGTTGGGACACCAATTATGGTCGGGGTGACAGGTGGCCTTGATGGCCCCGAGGTCGCTGCCCACCTCGCAGACTTAGGCATTACCTTTGAAACTTATCGGCAGGCTATTACGGTGAAAGTCGCGGCACTTCATGGCATTGCCGGAACCTTCATGCCGCTGATTATGGTTTCGATGATGACCCGGTTTTTTGGGAAAAATAAATCCTGGAAAGAAGGCCTGTCCATTGCACCGTTTGCGATTGCGGGCGGCCTTGCTTTTACCATTCCATATTTCCTGACAGCGGTGTTTCTCGGTCCAGAATTTCCTTCTCTGATCGGGGCACTGGTGGGAATGGGAATTATGATTGTGCTGGTTCGGAATAAAATATTACTCCCTAAAGAAAACTGGGACTTTGCTCCGCAAGCCGAATGGCCAGTTCATTGGTTTGGAACCTTGAAAATGGATTTTCAGCAATCGGATACTCAAAAGCCGAAAATGGCTATCTCTCTCGCCTGGCTCCCTTATCTGTTGGTTGCGATCCTGCTGGTGCTCAGTCGATTGCCACAGCTACCGCTCAAATCTATGCTTTCCTCCGTCGCTATCCAGGCACAGGGGATATTGGGAACAGAAATCAATGCTGCCAGTAAGCCGCTGTATTTGCCGGGAACGATCCTCATTGTGGTCGTACTGCTGACCTGGTGGCTGCATCGGATGAAGCGGCAGGATGTGGGAAAAGCCGTTGGGGAATCTGCACGTATGCTCCTGGGAGCGGGGTTTGTACTGGTTTTTACGGTGCCGATGGTTCGGGTATATATTAATTCTGGCGGAAATCTGGGCGGCTATGCGAGCATGCCGCTTGCGATGGCTGAATGGGTCTCCGTCTCAGTCGGGCAAATCTGGCCCCTGTTTGCACCGGTCATCGGCGCATTGGGGGCTTTTATTGCAGGAAGCAATACCGTAAGTAACCTCATGTTCAGCCTGTTTCAATATGGGGTTGCCGATCAATTAGCTATTTCCGGAACCATGATAGTCGCTTTGCAGGCAGTAGGAGCTGCTGCCGGGAATATGATCGCGATTCATAATGTCGTGGCCGCTTCCGCCACCGTGGGGATGTTGGGGAAAGAAGGCATGACCCTGCGGCGAACCATCCTCCCGACAATCTATTATGTGGGCCTTGTGGGCTTACTGGGCTTAATTGCCATTTATGGATTAGGCATTGGAGGGATGTAAAAACAGAATGAACGGGAAGTAAATATAGCGGAAGAAGGCGCGTTTAGAGATTATCCTTATCTTTAACATCGATGAATCCTTCCCCGCCGGAACCCGCGATTACCTTGCTCTTACAGGAAGCCAGTGAAGGAAATGAGGCCGCAGCTCAGAGCCTCATTCCTTTGGTATATGACCGCCTCCAACAAATAGCGCATCAGCAGTTACGCTCGGAGCGATCGGGGCATACCCTCAATACAGGGGATCTCGTTCATGAATCCTACCTGAAACTAATTGAGCAGCGAACTGCCAACTGGCAAAACCGTGCCCACTTCTTTGCCATTGCTTCACAAGCCATGCGCAGAATTCTCATTGACTATGCCAAGCGTCGAAATGCAACCAAAAGGGGAAGCGGGATGCGCGCCATTACACTCAATGAAGAATGGGCAATCGCTGTGGATCGTCATGACCAATTGATCGCCCTCGACGAAGCCATGCTCCACCTCACAACCTTGAATGAGCGACAAGGGAAAGTGGTGGAATACGCTTTTTTTGGAGGATTGAAACACGAAGAAATTGCCCATGTCTTGGGCGTTTCACTGCCTACTGTCAGGCGGGATTGGCGTATGGCCCGCGCCTGGTTAAGTCGCCAACTGAAAGAAGGAGAAGAAGTATCCAGGTAAAAGTATTGAGACCATAGAATTGTTTACCCAATTTCCCTGACCCCTGACCCCTGACCCCTCTTCCATCTACTATCTTCCATCTTTCTTCTTATGAATGCAGCACGCTGGGAACAGATCCAGAACTTATTTGACTTGGTATTGGGAACCCCACCGGAAAGCCGGGAGACGGTATTGAAATCTGCTTGTGAAGGGGATGAAGACTTGTTCAGCGAAGTGATGAGCTTGCTGGAAGCTGATTCAGAAGGAAACAGTTTATTTGAGGGAATTGCAACAGATCATGTGGATGTGTCAGATATTATTTCCCGAGAAGGGGAATTGATAGGCCCCTTCCAATTGGTCCGCAAACTTGGCGCCGGAGGGATGGGAGTTGTGTATCTCGGCCAGCGAATAGATGGGCAATTTGAACAGGAAGCAGCGATCAAACTGATCAAGCGGGGCATGCGGAGTGAGCAATTACTCCGTCGGTTTGAAAATGAAAGACAGATTCAAGCGCGGCTTGATCATCCGAATATCGCCAAATTACTCGATGGCGGATTAACAGCTGACGGACAGCCTTACTTCACGATGGAGTATGTGGAGGGGCTTCCCATAGATGAATATTGCCAGCAAAATCAGCTCGGTGTGGAGGAGCGGATTCAGTTATTTCGGTCTGTTTGTGAAGCTATTCAATATGCACATCAGCATCTGGTCGTGCACCGAGATTTAAAACCCAGCAATATCCTGGTTACGGAAACTGGCCGAGTCAAGGTGCTTGATTTTGGCATCGCGAAGGTGATCGGGGAGAATGAATCCATTCCGGCCATTACCCAAACCAGTGCCCATGTAATGACGCCGGAATACGCTTCTCCCGAACAGGTAAAGCGGATGCTTATCGGAACTTCCACAGATGTGTATTCCCTGGGCATTATTCTCTATGAATTGCTCGCCGGGAAGCGACCGTATGAACTTGCCGGGCTGAGTTTTGGGGAAATGGAAAGGGTAATCTGCGAACAGATGCCTCCAAGACCCAGCCAGCATGCAGAGCAATTTGCCCGGCAATTATCAGGTGATCTGGATACCATTTGCCTAAAAAGCCTTAGAAAAGAACCGGAAAGAAGATATTCTTCAGTTGAGAAGCTTAGTGAAGACCTGGATCGCTACCTCGCAGGTATGCCCGTCCTGGCGCGACCCGATACCTTTTTGTACCGCAGTCAGAAGTTTGTCAAGCGGAATACCTGGCCGGTGATTACAGCCGCTTCGCTTATTTTCCTCACAGTACTGCTCGTTACCTTTTATACGATTCGGCTAGCTACTGAGCGGGATCGTGCGCAGGTAGAAGCGCAAAAATCGGAGCAGATCGCAGCGTTTCTTACCGATTTGTTTGAAGTATCCGCACCAGAACAAGGACGAGGAGACAGCATTCCGGTGCGGGAATTATTAGATGAAGGAGCGCTTAAGATTGAGCGAAATCTGGCCGAACAGCCGGAAATACAAGCTTCTATGATGGACATCATGGGGGTGATTTATCGGAAACTGGCGAATTATGAACAGGCCGCTTCCTTATTGGAAAAATCTGTAACCTCTCAACAAGCATTAGGACAGAACCCTGTGGGCCTCGCAAAGTCGCTCTATAATCTAGGCGAAGTGAGGCATTACCAAAATCAGTACAGTGTGGCCGATAGCCTCTATCAGGAAGCCCTGGTTATTCAGAAAAAATCGTTGGGGCCGGTTCATATTGACATTGCCAAGACGCTCGATCTGATGGCACGAGTCAAACGGGATGTGGGAGCTTTTGAAGCTGCTGATTCCCTCAATCAACTGGCGCTGGGTATGAAACGAGCGCTATTTCAGGAACCCCATGTAGAAATTGCCATTAGTCTCCACAGCATCGCCCTGCTTCATAAAATACGACAGGAATGGATACCGGCAAAAGAGGTTTTTGAATTAGCCTATGCCATGCGATCAGAATTAGATGGGCCAGACCATCCCAAGGTGATAAACATTCGAAATAACATGGCAAGTGTCCTCTTTAACCTCAAAGAATATGACAAAAGTGAGGCTTTGTATCGGGAAAATGTAGCAGCGAGCGGGAGGACATATGGAAATACACACACGTTTTATGGGTATTCTTTGGCAGAATTAGCCTATTTGCTGATGGAAAAAGGAGAACTGGAAGAGTCCGAAGCCTTGTTTCGGGAGGCCCTGGAGATTGAAAAAGAAGGGGGAGATCCGAGTACATCGATGCTTACCCTCAGTCGCCTGATGCAAAAACAGGAGAAGTGGGAGGAGGCGATTGAATGGCTGAATCAAGCGGTGCAACTGGATTTGGAGGCCTTGGGAGAAGGGCATCCCTACATTGCAGATGACTATGGCAAAGTAGCGGATCTATATGCTAAAAAAGGAGAGGATGAACAAGCGGCGCTCTATTACGAAAAAGCATTGGCAGTAGAATCAAAAGGGGTATCTCGCTCTCATAAGCTCATGATTCGCGCCCGCCAGAAATACGGCCGTTTTCGCTGGGCTCAGGGGGAATTTGCAGCAGCAAAAAAGCTGTTGCAGGAAGTCCATCGCTTGCGGGCTGAACTCGTAGCCCCCGATCATTATCAGCGATTATTTGACCTGGGCTGGTGGGCCAGAGCTCACATAGGACTAAGTGAATTCGAAGCTGCCGAAAAGCTCCTCAAAGAAGCCGAACCCCTCCTCAAAACCGATATTCCCTATGATGAGGATGCGCAGTATTTTATTTGGAATCGATTCGTCGTGCTCTATCAAAAATGGGAGAAACCGGACGAGGCAACTCGCTATCTGGAGTTATTGGGAGATAAGGTGGAAAAGGAATGATGGAATCATAGAGACCTCACAGGTTTTCATCAACCTGTGAGGTCTTTTCCTTCAAGGATATTAATTCTCCCCCGCTACACGCACTTTCCCAAAACGAACGATCCCATCAGCCTCTGCCCGAATTACATATAAGCCTACAGGAAGTTCCCGCACATCCATTTTGTCTCCTATGCTGCTGCGTATCTGTTTTCCTTGCACATCCAGTAAGGTTAACAGAGCTCGGGAAGATGAAAGGCCGGTTATGTGCACTTCATTCCTGGCAGGATTGGGAAAAATACCCAGGCTTACGGCGTGATTGGTCTTGTTGATTCGGGTACTAAAATCAGGCTCGATAAAAGAGAGTGGCACCCGGGCAAACTTCGGCCGGTAGCCATCAGCTGCGCGTCGATCCGTAAAAGGATTGGGGCATTCATCCGGGCAGGGGCCATTGACATTGTAGGAAATCAGGAGCTCATCATTTTCCGTGAATTGCGGATGCGCTTGCCCATTATAAGTGTTGAGGTAAGAGTTTTGCAAAGTATCGCGCATCGTGTACAGGAGTCGTGGATTTTCAAATGGCCCCCAGGGTACGTCAGCGCTGATGGTGTACATATTCCGTCCTTGTC
>CAYGTH010000317.1:0-8693 GCA_964352745.1 uncultured Bacteroidia bacterium | reverse complement strand
TAAAAGCAGGTTTAAGCCAAGGGAAGCAGGAAGCAGGTATTTTCTCATGAGTGTGGTACTAGGATGCGAATTTGCGACTTGTATGGTTAAATGACAATTTTTGCCTTGAGATAATACAGCGTCAGTCGCTAAGACTTCCTCATTTGAAGAACTGAGATAAACCCACTACCTTTCTGTCAAATCCTTCCAGGCTTATGAATACCTCCATCATATCTTCTGAAGAAGTAGCCGCCTTTCGGGCAAAAACACTGGGAACCCAGCATCTGATTCATTTCAATAATGCGGGCGCAGCCCTGATGCCCGATGTTGTGCGGGATGTGATGATCGACTATCTGCAAAGAGAATCCCGCTGGGGGGGATATGAAACAGCTGCAGCCCTTTCGGATCAATTGGGTCATATCTATTCCGCTATTGCCAGATTGATAGGGGCAGAGGTGGAGGAGATAGCGGTGATGGAAAATGCTACAGCTGCCTGGCACATGGCCTTTCATTCCCTCAGGTTTCAGCCCGGCGACGAGGTCCTCACTTCCAAAGCTTCTTATGCCAGTAATTACCTGAGTTTCCTCCAGGCCCAAAAGCGATATGGGATCAGGATTGTAGTGGCGCCGAGCCTGGAAGATGGAGCGGTAGATGTAGCGAAGATGGCTGAGTTGGTTTCCCCCAAAACCCGGCTGATCGCGCTTACGCATATTCCCACAAATGGAGGCCTGGTCAATCCGGCAGCAGCAGTTGGGAAATTAGCCTGCCATCATGAGATTCCCTTTCTGTTGGATGCCTGCCAGTCCGTTGGGCAATTAGATATAGATGTGAAGGAGATTGGCTGCGACTTCCTGTCTGCTACGGGCCGGAAATACCTGCGTGGCCCACGAGGTACGGGCTTGTTGTATGTTCGCCGGGAAATACTGGATAAAATTGAGCCTCCATTCATCGACCTCCATTCAGCTACCTGGACCGGGCCGGACTCCTATGAATGGCGACCCGATGCTCGCCGATTTGAGAATTGGGAAGGGAATCTGGCGGGACAAATTGGCCTGGCGCGCGCAATAGATTATGCGCTTGAGATCGGGATGGATCGAATAGAGGCCCGTATCAAGCTGCTTGCAGGTTCTTTTCGTAACAAACTGGCTTCCATTCCGGGCGTCACAGTTTGGGACCTGGGGAGCGAACAATCCGGCATTGTCAGCTTGACTCATTCAGGGATCCATGCGCAAGCGTTGCGAGATGACTTACATGCTGCAAAAATCAATACTTCCGTTCTGTTTCCAGCAGCTACTTTGCTGGATAGTGTGGATCGCTCGCTACCGTATATGCTGCGGGCTTCCGTACATTATTATAATACCGAAGATGAATTGGATATTTTCTGTGAATACCTGGAGTCCCTTTGAGCACTTGCGAATAGGCTGGGGATGCTGTTTGCTGGTTTTGTTGCCTGTCTGGGGCTGGACTCAGGAGATCGATTGCCCTTCCGATCCTGCTTATGGGGTTGAACAGGCAATAGCAATTGCGCAGGCAAAAGTTCCGGGTATGCTTAACCCGTATGCCGGACCACATGCCGTAATGATTCAATACAAGGGAGATTGTTATTGGCGAGTGAAAATATCCACCTCGCGCCACACCAATAGAGGGAACTGCAAGCGAACCAATGGCTGTACCCTCGTCAAGATGACCGATCTGTACATTGATCCTGATTCCGGTAAAATTGCTCGTCGAACAACCTGCAAAAAACTATATCCGAACTACGAGTGAGATTCTAGAAATCGTTTTAGCTCATCCCAACTGAGCGTTGCGCAACTGTCCCTTCCCGGGAAATCGCGTGCGGGCGCAAAGGCAAGGAGCGATTCGTTCTGAATAAGCGGCGCTTCTTCATCGTCCTTGTGCTGAATCATTGCCAGAAACTGCTTGCTGATTTCCATGGCTTCCTCGACTGTCTTGCCTTGAAGCTGTTCCACCAACACAGAAGTGGAGGCTTTTGAAATGGTACAGCCGTATCCGTGAAAGTGCATTGTTTTGATAGTATCATTTGCTATTTCCAGAAAGATCGAAAACCGATCCCCGCAAATGGGATTGTAGGCATCCAGGTGATGCTGCGCACCTTCTACCTTTTGATAGCGCACAGGTGCTTTGTTGTGCCGGAGAATCACTTCCTGATACAGGCTTTTGGGATCTTTTTTCATGCGAAAAAGGCTTTCATTTCGAGCAGAGATGCGACCAGTCGGTCAACCTCTTCTCGTGTATTATAAGCGGCAAAAGAAGCGCGCGCAGTTCCCGGAATTCCGTAGAGGTTCATCAGGGGCTGAGTGCAGTGATGGCCAGCTCGGACTGCGATGTCACTATGATCAAGAAACGTCGCGATATCGTGTGGGTGAATGTCCGCTAAATAAAAGGAAACAATTCCCGTGGCATGGGGGGATTCGCCAATCAATCGCAAGTCTGGAATCTCAGCTAATAACTTTCGGGTATAAGAACCGAGCTCCTGAAGGTGCTGTTGGATAGCTGCAAGGTCCTGGCTATTAAGGAAGGAAATAGCAGCCCCCAGTGCGGCAATTCCTGCAATGTTGGGGGTGCCAGCTTCGAGCTTGTTGGGGAGGGGCGCAAAGGTGGTTTTTTCAAACTGAACCAATCGAATCATATCCCCACCGTATTGATAGGGACTCATTTCTTCCAGCCATTCCCGCTTTCCATATAAAACACCGACTCCAGTCGGGCCATACATCTTGTGGCCAGAGAAAACAAGGAAGTCGCAATCCAATGACTGAACATTCAGATCATAATGCGCAACACTCTGGGCAGCATCTATCAGAACAGGAATATCTTGTTTATGCGCTTTTTCAATGATTGCTTCAATTGGATTAATCGTGCCCAGCGTATTGGAAATATGCGTAAGGGCTACCATGCGGGTATTGACTGTGAGAAGTTCGTCAATGGTTTCCATGTCGATCTCTCCCGATTTTGTAATAGGAATTATGCGAAGGCGTGCTCCGCGTTGGGCGCAAATCATTTGCCAGGGAACCAGATTTGCATGATGCTCCATGGCTGAGATAAGCACCTCGTCTCCGGGCTTGAGTCGTGCTGCCAGGAAAGATTGAGCCACGATGTTAATCCCCTCAGTCGTGCCCTTCGTAAAAATGATACATTCCCGCTCTGGTGCTTGCAGGAAGCGCATTACCTGATTTCGGGTTTGTTCATACCGATCAGTCGCCTTTGCAGCCAGTCGGTAGATTCCTCTATGAATATTGGCATTCTCAGCCTGATAGTAGTGCGTAATGGCTTCGAGGACAGAGGTTGGCTTTTGTGTCGTAGCAGCATTATCCAGGTAAGCTAAGTCCGGATAGGTATTGAAAATAGGAAACTTCCCACGAATCGATTCTCCTGTCATAACAATGCTGGTTGACCGTTCTCTTCCAAGGTGATTTTCTCTGGAAACGGTTTTTCAATATAGAAAATTAGGCCTATCCTTGCAGACTCACAACTTCAATTTCTGTTTCATGATATCTGCGATCATCTTGGCAGCAGGTCTTTCCCGGCGGATGGGAAGTCAAAACAAACTGCTTCTGCCCATTCGGGGGAAGCCGATGGTGCGGTGGGTGGCTGAGGCTTTGTGTGAGGTGGATGGGGTTTCAGTGTCAGTTGTATTGGGGTATGAAGCAGACCGGGTACGGGAATCCTTAAGGGGCTTGGAATTGACTTGTGTGGAAAATCCCTCTTTTGAAAGGGGAATGACTACATCGATTAAGTGTGGCGTATCAGCAAGCGCTGAAAATGCCAAAGGTTTTATGATCTGCCTTTCTGATTTGCCCAATATGACTGCTGGTGAATATGCTTACCTACTGCAGGAGTTTTTGATGCAGCTGGTTCAGGACGAGGCTTGTATAGGCCTGCCCGTCTATCAGGGAAAAAAAGGAAATCCTGTGATTTTTTCATCAAGCTATCGGTCTGCGATTCTTGAACACACAGAAATGGAAGGATGTAAGCAGATCGTCAAAACTCATGCTGAGCATGTCCATTTGATCGAAATGAGTTCACCGAATTGCTTGCATGATATCGATACACCTTCTGCTTACCAGGAATTTCTGTAAGTCGGAAGGTGTACGAGACTATTCATCTGACACAGTTTAATGAATAGTCTCTCCCGGTACGAGGACGGCAGTGTGCAGTAAATGTTTAGATTTTATCATATTCCCAATTTAATTCATTAATCTCTTTGTTAATTTGATATTCGTATCTATTCTTTGTCAATCTTTTCTTTTCACAAATTAAATGAAGGTTTGTTTTGGCTCTTGAGCAAATAACATAAAGCGTTTTTTTCGCTGCATTAGCTCGATGCTCTTTACTTTTTTCTATTATATCATTCCAATGTGGAACATAACCTTCTAATAACCCAAAGGAAATTACAGATTCAAATTCTTCCCCTTTTACACCGGCACAGGTATTAATTACCACTCCTGCAATTTCACGATAAAAGCTCTTAAATGATTCTATATCACTTGGTATTTTGAAATCTGGGTCATTTAGTCTTTTTTCAATGTTTTCAAAAAAGAGCTGACGTAATTCAACTAAATCAGGAAAAATTGAATAATCTATCTTGACAATATCTAGGAACTGGTCAAAACAATCTTTTAAATAATCCATTCCTTCGCTTTCTACTGAGCCTATGGAGTTAATCAATTTTAATAGACTTCGGTCGCTCTCATAAGTATGATCAAATTCTAAATCAGTGTATTTTTGAAATTCTTCTCTTAGTTCACCAGCCCAACGATATCTTGAAGAATACAACTTGGGGTTTGGACTAGTCAAGATTAGTCTAGAAAGTTTATACCAAATATTTTCTCTGTTTTTAGACATGGGAGCAAGTCCTGAAGCATCAAAGTTTACATCGGGAAGAAGAGTTCGTAAATTTTTTGAAATAGAAGTTATGAGCCACCATTGAGGAACTAGAACACAAATCTCATGTTCAGGTATATCATTATCTAAATTTAATTGAATGAGTCTTGCAACTTCATCGACTATTTTGTCTTTAGCTATTTCTCTATTTAATGAGATGCAACCGTTTTGAGTAGCATTACTGCCAATTGCATTAATTTTGATTTTTTGTGTTTGAAAGTTGCTGTAATAGTCTATAATTTTTTGATTGGATCGATAATTTCCACTCAAACTTAATTCTGTGATGGGAGCACCATTTAATTCTGTCTTTATTTCTGTAATATTTTTTGCTATTCCTCCTAAAGATGAATAAATAGCTTGATCAGTATCACCAACTAAAAATAGGCTTGTACTCCCTTTGTCTGAGTTTACTATTGTGCAAATAATTGCATATAACAAATCTTGTGTGTCTTGATATTCATCAACACAAATTAATTTAAAGAGACATGATAAATTTTCAGCTATTCTTGGTTGGGATGTGAGTAATTGGAAAGAGAATAATAGGATAAGATCAAAATCTATAAGTTTTTTTGATTGTAGTATTTGATGATATTCCTTAAGTAACTGAATATGCTTCTTTTCTGTTTCTTCAAACTCTCCATTTCGCTTAAACCTAAAAATGATATCTGCGAATCCTTTAATCTTGTGTTTTTGTTTAAGTTCAGATATTAGTGTTGAAGTATAACTCTCGTCAGCTATTGAAAATCCATTTGCTAATCTAGGAAGATAGCATGAAAAAGGTTTAATAATCCATTCTAAACAGAATGAATGAAGAGTTCCTGACCAAACTCTATTGCTTTCGATGCCTTTTGAGTTTAAACGTCTGAAAATTTCTTCTGAAGCCCTTATTGTAAATGTCAGAGCAACAATCCTTTTTTTATCTAGCTCATCTAAAAGTGAAATTTCATATGCAAGTTTTTCGATAATAACTCTGGTCTTACCACTGCCGGGACAAGCAGTTAATAGAACATGACCTTGTTGTTTAACAGCCTCTTCTTGTATACTATTTAATCCAATTGGACTCATAACAGATTAATGAATTTCGCTAAATCATCTTCTTTAAATGTTTTCAAGAAATTTTGGATGATATTTTTTTGGGTATCTCCGTCGAAAACAAATTTAAGTGCATCTTCTTTAGAGGTATTCTCATCGTCACTACTTATATTTTGAATTCTATATTTAATCGCTTTCATCAAAGTTGAATTATTAATTCTTGATGATGAAAATGCGATTGCAGCTAATATATAATCAGGTATGTATGTATTATAAAGTAACTGTTCAGAGAATAGTAGTGCAAACCATCCTTTACCTTCTTTATTAGCGAGCCTTAGTGCTTCAGTGCCATATATTGAAATAGAATCGTCTTTAAGTTTTTCTGTGCTTGAATCAATAGCCTTTTTTTGAGTATAGATATTGACTAATATATTTATGTATTCATAGCTATTTCCACTTTCAATTAAGTCAACTTCAAATGTATGTTTGGCATAGAAAGGTTTGAGAAAATCATTTCCTTTGCAATAAGCATTAAGATCAGTAAATCTATCCTGTCCACTTTTTGCTGAAGCTCTTACTTTCTTGCAAACATTATCATCATCTTTTGGATCTTTTGGTAATGTTATAAAAGGCGAGTCTAAATCAGTTAGAATCGAACACTTTTTCATGATCCTATCTTGATGAAAGAGACATCCAATATTCTTAAATCCAGTACTTCCAATGTTTGTTAAACTAATTCCGATTTCATCAAGTGTGAAACCAAAGCATTTTTTAACCATTTCTGGAATAAGAATTTGCTCAGCATCACCTTCGACAAGTATATTTCCTTGTGCAAAAAGAAGATTACTTCTTATCGCATCCAGATATCTTTCTGCATGTATTATTTCTTTTGCTGATAGATTGTTGGCTGGTTGAAATACTAATGCCTCATTATTTGAGCAACTTAGAATATTTATTGAGCTTATGTTGTTAACAGAAGATATATGAGTAGAATGACTGGATAGAATAACTTGAGTTTGGGTGTTTTTCAGGTTCTCAAATAATGTTTTTTGTATATGAGTATGTATATGGGCTTCAGGTTCTTCAATTAACAGGAAATTGCCAATTCTATCAGATCTTAGGTTATCATACTCTAAAAACTTTAATGAAAGATAAATTAGATTCGCTCCACCAAGACTTAACTCCCATAGCCTTCCTTGATAACCTTCATCATAAGGATCGCCTACCCATAATTTTAAAGATTGGAGTAATTTCTCAATATCGCTAGGTAATTCTGACCTAAGGTCAATATTAGGTGAATAGGTTGTTCCAATTGCAGAATTTATGCTCTTTTCAATTCCGTCTTGAACTTCTTGAACTTCTTTTAATGATCCAATTTGTGAATTTAAATTGTCGATACTCTGTTCAATGGCTTCTTTTTCAGTGACCTCTACGGTCTTTTCTTTTCCTCGTAATAAATTTATTAACGGATTTTTATTGTAAGAACTAAGGTCACTAGCAACATCTCGCAAGGCCTTTATAAAAGTGCATGAAATCTCATTATGAATTGAGATTTCTTTAGGTAGCCAAACACCATAAATGTTTTCTTCTTTTTCATCTGGATTTGGAAATTCAATCGCTTCAAAATCTCCTACATATTTCTTATAGGTTTCAATATCGTTGAAATCTGCAGAGCCTCTAGCTAAGTAAACACTTTCATAATCATCGATTGTAATTTTATTGAGTATTAGATTTAAGCCAGTAACATCTTTTTCGCTTGTTTGTGAATAGTCGAAAAGTTCTTTTCTTATTAAATAATTGGGCCTAAAATAAACGGCATAACTTCCTTCAGATTGTGTATCCATTTTACCTGCAACTTGAATTGCAAGACATTGAGCTTCCTCCGATGAATCTAAACCATTTAAATCTGCTTTAATTATGATCCAATGACCTTCCCAAGAACCTAGGGCTCTATTAAAATCGTTATCTCTAAATTTTATTCTTCTGGGCAAAGTATCATCAATGAGGACTCGCATGGCAAAGAACAAATTTGTTTTGCCTGAACCATTTTCTCCTATCACGGAGTTTATACCTCTTTGGAAGATAAATTTTCCGTTCTTGAAATTTCTAAAATTTCGGATGCTTATTCTTGAAATATACATTTCTTGATTTTATTTTGCTAAAAACAATGTGTACGTTAGTACTCTTTGTTTTTTCGGGTTGCCCTTCAACTTCTTTTCATTTTTCGCTTGCATGTAACGGTTAGTATATGAAAAGTAGGCGATTTAGAAGCACTAAACTTTCGGTTAAGCACAAAGTTTGACACGAGCCACAAGCCTTGAATTTATTAGTGTTTCGCCTATTTTTTATATACATTGTTATATGCCGTTTTTATCTAATATAGATTTCAATTTGTCCGTTAGTTAGTCCAACAACAATCTTGTTGTCAAAGGTCGCAAGCGATAATGGTCTTGCAAATGATTGATTCTTAATTCTATTAATGACTTCAATTGTCTTGCCGTTTACACTTTCGATTAACTCAATTTGTCCATTAGTCAAAGCTAAAACTATGGTTGCTCCGTTGTCTATAATTCCAAATGAACATACCTGACTACTAACAGTTCTCAACCATTTTTCTTTTTTGGTTGTTAAGTCAATGCAGAATAATTCTTGTGTGTCATAAGGATTTCTGTTTGAAGAATAAACCTTGCCACTTAATATTAAGTCGTTATTAATCTTAATACCGTTTTCACTGCCGTACACAAAAACTTAAAAAAAACCGAGTAGCATTTTTGGAAAAA
>CAYGTH010000316.1:4527-8700 GCA_964352745.1 uncultured Bacteroidia bacterium | reverse complement strand
TTCCTGACTGAATTTCAGTACGGACACCAACTCCCTATGCACCTAAAGGTGTCATCCCGGACGGTGGGCGTTGAGCAGCTTCGCCCACCGATCCGGGATCTTCTACTCACACAATCGGGCGGCAAAGTGGGTTAGCAGGAGTTCCCGGATCAAAACTCAAAGCTGTGCAATGAGTTTCGTCCGGGATGACGTTCGTCTAAATGATTGTTAGGAGCGTGCCACCAGATCATTGATTCTGTAAGCATCAAGAGAAAAAGGAAATAGGGCAGGCATACGCGGCTTGTTTCCCATTGCAAAACGTCGCCAACTCGAAATTGCGAAGGCTGCTGTGGCGCTATTGCAAGCCCGTGAACCAAGTGCAACCTATCAAATAGTTGAAGATTGAATTTGCCCACAACAAAAAAGCGCCCCAATGGGGCGCTTGTGTTTTCATTTATCTTCCGTGTGTCGTGTTTCTGCCGGGCTGTTTACTTAGCAGCGCGGTAGGTCAGTTGCTTCTCAGTTACAGGTGTGAGGGCTTCCAAAAATTCGCCCCCTACTGTTACTTCTGAGTTGCGCAGCTCGTTGAAGCTAAAGCTGTTTACAAGATCTCCTTCGACTAAGCAGATACTGTAGTTATTGAATACCCCAGCGTTTGTCAGCGAACCGCGAACGATCATTTCAGCTGACATGAGGTTATTGGTCATAGAATTCTTTTCGGTAAAGAAGGCCTGAAGGTCCATCGTAGCAGAAAAGTTGTTATTCAACGATCCTGCATTGTGGAGGGAAGCGACAAACAGTTCGCCGTCATTCATCAATTTGCCGGTAACGGCGATGGTGAGGGCTGTTGTATCGAGTTCCAGGCTTCCGCTTACGCCGATGTGAAGCGTACCGTTTACCTGAATATCGGTTGATGCGATTGCGATGCCTTCAATGAAGACTACGCTATTCTCGTCTAATGTTGTTCCGGGGTAGGCAGGTGTCCAGTTTTCTACGTTTTCGTAGCGATTATCAGACTCGCCTGTAAAGGTGAAAGTAGTCTGTGCAGTCGTGATGCTGTAAAACGCAACCATGAATAATACTGCACTGATTCCTTTGAGTATGAAGCCCTTAAGGTTGAAGTTATGAGCGTTATCTATTTCGAGGTAAGTATGATCTTGCATGACAATTGGTGTTTGATAATTAATGACATTACAAACATACGACGAGATATAGGGTTCAACTACCGAAACTGTTTGAACGCATCATTTTTGTGGATCAACCTATCATTTTCGCTCCTGAATGATTTCGACTTCTGTGCTAAATTGACTGAAATACAGAGATATCTGGCCCTTTCACCCTTCCGAATGAAGGATTTCCTGTTCCGTAGGGCCCTTCATTTGGTCCTGACGGATTATTTATCTGTCCCTGAATACTGGCGCTGTCAGCGCTCGATCCTTTATTTATAGAGAATCGATTTGTTCCTACCCATAGGCAGCCGCTAAGCGGCTTAGCCTACGGCAATCTTTTCATCCCGCAAGACCTTACCGGGACATAGGCATGCACAGGAAACCTGAAAGCACTACCTCCTTTTGGTTAAAGCCAGGAACCGCTGGCCTGCAGGGCGCAGCCCATGCCCCATATCGGTAGCATCGATGCCTCCCCCTTTTTGGCGATCGAGCGCTTGAAGCGCGTCAGATCCAGCCGACACGGTATTCCATTCTCCAGAAAAATCTCCGAACCAAGATAACACACACCGAATTTCGGACAATTATAAATCGCAACCGCCCCATCCAGAACATAATCCTGTATAGCCGGTTATCTCTTTGAATCGCAATGATTACCTTTGCGCCAAAATTAGGATCAACCTGAAACGAATTTCTCCGTAGGCTCTAAGGTATGGAAGTTTCAGAAAATAATGTAAGTTTGCTAAATGGGGTAGAAAACCCTTTCTGTGTTTGACTCAGCGAATAGATTAATGTCTGCCCAATATGTCTTTACTCTCTTTACTTAAGCAGGAAAACAAGCTTAGCGCTGCAGAAAAGCAGCTTGCAGAAAAAGTCCTGAACGGAACACGCATCACCGATGAGGATGCGATGTTTCTCTATCAGGAGCCAGAACTTCCCTTCCTGGGCATGTTGGCTGACCACATTCGTCGCACAAAAAGCGGAGACAAGACCTACTTCAACCGCAACTTCCACATGGAACCCACCAATGTGTGCATCTATACCTGCACCTTTTGTGCGTATTCACGCCGGATCAAAAAGCGGGAAGAAGGTTGGGAACTGGACCTGGACCAAATGATGGATCAGGTAAAGGCATTTGACAATAAGCCTGTAACAGAAGTTCACATAGTTGGGGGCGTATTACCCCAATACGATTTGCAGTTTTATGTAGATCTCTTTCGGGCGATCAAAGCCCACCGTCCCGAATTACATGTCAAGGCCCTCACACCTGTCGAGTTTCATTATATATTCAAAAAAGCCAAAGTCAGCTATAGAGAAGGACTGGAAACCCTGATCGAGGCTGGGCTGGAATCCATCCCCGGCGGCGGGGCAGAAATTTTCCATCCGGAAATACGAGACCAAATCGCGGGCGGCAAGTGTAGCGGTGCAGAATGGATAGAATTGCATGAAATTGCGCATCAGCTGGGCTTACGTACCAATGCGACCATGTTATATGGACACATCGAGCAATACGAGCATCGGATTCACCACATGCGACAGCTGCGGGAATTACAGGATCGGACAGGCGGTTTTCAGACTTTTATTCCCCTAAAATTCCGCAATCAAAATAATGAGATGTCTCACCTGCCGGAAACAACCGTAGTAGAAGACTTGAAAAACTACGCCATTGGCCGGATTTACCTGGACAATTTTGATCATGTGAAAGCCTACTGGCCTATGATCGGACGGCAAACCGCACAGCTCTCCCTCTCCTATGGCGTGGACGATGTAGATGGAACGATCGATGACACCACCAAGATTTATTCGATGGCAGGTTCCGAGGAACAAAACCCGGCACTCAGCACACCAGAATTGATTGACCTGATCCAAAGTGCAGGGTTCCGCCCCATCGAACGCGATACCTTATATAAGGTGATGCACGACTATTCCGTTGAGAAATTTGTACCAGAAAGCGATAAAGTAGCGGAATAACTCCCCAACTCCTCACTCATAACTATTAATTTTCAACTCACATGACCACACTGTACCTGATGCGACACGGCGAAACGGACTACAACAAGCAAGGCATCGTACAAGGAGGAGGAATCGACTCATCGCTCAACACAACCGGATTCAAGCAGGCACAGGCGTTTTATGAAACGTACGGCCACATCCGTTTTGACGCCCTGTATGCCAGCAAGCTCCAGCGTACTCACCAAACCCTATCGCCTTTTCTCGCAGCGGGCTATCAGTTTGATACCCATGAAGGCCTCAATGAGTTGGGCTGGGGAATACAGGAAGGTACCCGTCCCAATGGAGAAGCCCGGGAGCAATTCAGACATATCCTCAATCGCTGGAAAGAGGGCCATCTCCACGAAACAGTAGAAGAAGGGGAATCCCCAATAGCGGGCTGGGAACGTGCAAAGCCCTTTATGGAAAGTCTCAGTCAAAAACATCCTGGCCAGACGCTCTTGATCTGTTCGCATGGTCGGCAGTTGCGCATTATTCTGAGTGAAATACTTGGACACGGTTTACAAAACATGCATTTATTTGATCATCATAATACGGCACTCAATATCGTTCGGCTGCGTCCGAATGGAACTGCAATTGCAGAAAAACTCAATGATATTTCACATTTAGAACAATAGAAGGAAGAGGAAAGAGGGAAGAGAATAGACAAGCCCCTCTTCTTTCTCATATCTTCCCTCTTCATTCTTTTTTCTTCCATCTTCTCTCTCATGCTCGACATCGCATTAGTATCTTATCTCAACACCCGTCCATTTATGGATGGATTCGATAAGTGGATCAGCCTGGAGACGGCGCGTTTTCATTTGGTCCCTCCCTCCACAGGTGGACAGATGTTTCGCGACAAGGAGGTTCAATTGGCACTGATCCCTGCGGGGTCTTTACCCGGTATTGAAGGGATTGAGATTATGCCGGATTTCTGTATTGGAGCAGACGGAGCAGTAGAATCCGTATTTATCTTTTCACATCAACCGATCGAAACGCTCGATTCAGTCATTCTGGATCGTCATTCCCGCACTTCCAA
>CAYGTH010000316.1:0-4427 GCA_964352745.1 uncultured Bacteroidia bacterium | reverse complement strand
GCCCGCGCAGTGCCCAGTGCCGAAAAATGGGCTGACTTTTATGGAATCCCCCTTCCTTTTGCCCGTAAGTACCTGGAACACTGCATCGATTTTCATTTTGATGCGCCAAAGCACAAGGCCTTCCACCTGTACCTCGAATTACTCAACAGCCTCCCGGCGCTTTCCTTTGCTTTCAGCTGAAAAGCTGTATTTTTGTCGGATAACCCGGCACGAACATGAGCAAGATAAACCCATTTTTACTCCTCCTTTCTTTTTTGATTTTATTCGCCTGTGAAAGTACTCCTGAAGATCCAGACGAAATACCAGAGCCCGTAATCGACGTTGACCGAATTCGCTATGGGGCGATTCTCGATGATACCATCAAAGCCTATATGTCAGTCGAGCAGATTCCCGGCCTTGCTGTAAGTGCCATTCGGGATGGAAAAATTGACTGGATGAAGGGCTATGGATTTGCGAATATTTCGGAGCAACAAGCCGTAGATAAAAATACTCGATTTACCGTTGGAGATCCTTCACAAATCGTAATCGGCGTTGCCATTTTACAATTGGTAGAACAAGGCAAAATTGGACTCGATGATAATGTAAATGATTATTTACCCTTCCAGATCGTAGATCCCTATTTCCCGCAAGCCAAGCTTACCCCACGGATGCTACTGGCTCACACTTCCTCTATCAAAGATCAAAACACCATCCTGGCCAGCTATTATTCCGCTGGTGATTCAGAGGTCGACTTAGGCGATTTTCTGGAAGGCTACCTTACAGTTGGGGGTACGGATTATAGTTTCCTGAACTATGGAGGCGACAAGCCCGGCCGTGAATATAATTACAGTCGGGTAGGCATTTCGCTTGCGGCATATTTAGTAGAGCGAATTGAAGGCATTTCTTTTGAGCAGTATTGCCGGGTACATGTATTTGCCGAATTAGGGGTATTCAATACTTCCTGGCTCCTGACTGGATTTCAGACGCAAACACTCGCCATTCCTTATATGAAGATTGGCTCATCTCTTCAGCCTCAGCCCTATTACAGCTATCCTTTTTACCCCAGTGGTACCCTCCGTATTAGCCTGGAGCACCTCTCCCGTTTTTGGCTGAGCATGATTGAGGCAGGTATTTATGGCCCACAGCGAATCATAAAAGCTTCCTCCCTGGAAAGCATGTATGAAATCCAGTATCCGGATGCCAGCACTTCACAAGCTGTGGCATGGGAATACAAAGACCTCGAAGGGCGCAATCTCCTTGGCCTCGAAGGCGACGATGTGGGACTCAGCACCCGGTTGAAATTCGATCCTGCAACTCAGCGGGGGGTCGTTATTCTGTCCAATGGCCGGGGATACGATGAAGCCCTCGATCGCATTTTGCTCCGGACTTTTGAAGCCGCCGAAACCCGTTAAGATATTTTGAAGAATCGGGAGAACGCAAGTTCTCCCCCACCCGCTTGTCACCCATGGAAAAAACGAAACGCAGTTGGGTTGACCGCTTTCTCAATATTGTAGAGAAAGGCGGCAATGCCCTCCCCCATCCGGCAACCCTATTTGCCCTTCTTGCCTTTTTGGCCATTCTCTTTTCAGGTTTCATGACCTGGATAGGCGTAGAAGCCGCCCTACCCGGTGCGGACTGCGTAGATGGCGTAGAAAGTGCTGACTGTATTCGCCCTGTGAATATGATGTCCGTAAAAGGCCTGCACTGGATTTTAACCAGTATGGTAACCAATTTCACTGGATTTGCGCCCCTCGGCACAGTCCTGGTTGCTATGCTCGGAATCGGAATCGCAGAAGGCAGTGGCCTGATCGGGACCAGCCTGCGACTTATGGTTCTCAAAGCTCCCCCCCGGATGCTTACCATGGTACTGGTATTCGCAGGTGTGCTGTCTAATACTGCCAGTGAAGTGGGCTATGTCCTACTCGTTCCATTGGGAGCGATCATTTTCCTTGCTGCAGGCCGGCACCCTATTGCGGGTATGGCGGCGGCTTTTGCGGGGGTTTCCGGAGGATATAGTGCCAATCTCTTATTGGGTACGGTAGATCCGTTGTTAGCAGGTCTTTCGCAAGAAGCTGCACAACAGGTAGTAGGGTTTGAGAATTATGAGGTAAACCCCGCCAGTAATTATTATTTCATGGCGGTATCGACCTTCCTCATCACCTTTCTGGGCACCTGGGTTTCTGAAAAAATTGTAGAACCCCGACTGGGTAAATATGAAGGAGATGCCAAAGCAGAAGAACTAACAGGCTTGAGTAAAGCCGAGAGAAAAGGCCTCATCTACGCCATGATTGTTACGGGGCTGTTGGTCCTCGTTTTCCTGGCAGGTCTGATTCCCGCTGATGGCTTTCTTCGCAACCTGGATGTCTCCCCTGATCAAAGCATCTTAAAATCGCCTTTCCTGAAAGGAATTGTAACCATCATTTTTGTCGCAGCAGCCCTCGCAGGGATTGCATACGGTATCGGTGCTAAAACAATCAAAAGCGATTTAGATGTAATGAATGGCATGGGGAAAACCATGGAAAGCCTGGGCACCTATATTGTCCTCGTGTTTTTTGCTGCTCAGTTTGTAGCCTATTTCAAGTACTCCAATATTGGCACCATCATCGCCATTACCGGCGCAGAGGCCCTTGCCCCGCTGGCTGATTATCCCATTCCGCTAATGCTGGGACTTATCGTCATTTCGGCTTTCATCAATCTCTTTATGGGAAGTGCCTCTGCAAAGTGGGGGCTCATGGCACCTGTATTCATTCCCATGTTTATGACCCTGGGCTATTCTCCGGAATTTGTACAAGTGGCCTACCGGATTGGAGACAGCACCACAAACATTATCGCGCCGATGATGTCCTACTTTGCCCTGATCGTTGCATTTGTACAGCAATATGATAAAAAAGCCGGAATCGGGACGGTAATCTCGACCATGATTCCCTATACGATGGTCTTTCTCATAGGCTGGTCGATCATGATGATCATTTGGATTTTGCTGGACATACCTGTAGGGCCTGGCGCTGCAATGCTGCTGCCTAAATAGTAGAGTATCCTCCTGAAAATTCAAAAACCAACTGTAAATGATGGACTTCCGATTAAAATGTAATGATTTCTTAATACACGAATAATGATTTAACGACCTCCCTGGAATAATTTTGGCCCATTCGATACCTGAGTAAACATGAGCGACATGGACGAATCATATTCTCGTTTTCAGAATACGCCAAGTCCTGGTGTAAACAGGCGAAATATGCAAAAACGGGAAGTCCATCAGCCAGTTGTGCCTCATCCGCCCGGCCCTAAAGCCTGGTCCATCCGACTGGCAAAGCTCATAGGTATCCTGGTTATCTTTCTGGTCGCGCTGCACCTCATGAATGGCAGTTTTAAACTCCTGGGAAGAGGCTTTGCAGAAATTCTGTTTCAGGAGATTTCCGAGAATCCATTTATCGGCCTATTTATCGGCATACTCGCGACTGCCGTTATTCAAAGCAGTTCCACAACGATTACCACGATCGTATTGCTGGTCGGCACAGGAGAATTAACGCTGACCAGTGCCATTCCGATTATAATGGGAGCCAATATTGGCACCTCAGTAACCAGTACCATTGTATCTATGGGTCACATTTCCCGCCTTCGGGAATATATCCGGGCTATCAGTGCCGCCGCCGCCCATAGCTTCTTCAATATCATCACCGTCATTGTCTTGTTTACCCTGGAAATGATGACCGGCTTTCTTTCAGGGATCTCAGCTCAAGTGGGAGGATTTATCACCCCGGTTGAAGGGCGTTTCTTTGGAGGCTTACTTTTCTTCATCCATGATGCTGCCCAACAAATCATTCAGCTATGTGGTAACAACCCCTATATTACCCTGCCGATCGGACTGCTTGCATTATTCTTCTCCCTCCAGTACCTCTCCCGGATGTTACAAAGCCTCCTGATCCAGGACACCGTAACCAAACTCAACCGATATGTATTTGGTACGCCGATCCGGTCTCTCTTTAGTGGCCTTATTTCTACAGCGGCAGTTCAATCCAGCTCTATGACCATTTCGCTGATTGTTCCGCTTGTCGCCACAGCAAAAGTATCCTTAGAGCGGGCTTTTTCCTTTATTATCGGGGCCAACATCGGTACTACTTCTACTGCAATCCTGGCAGCCTTATTTATGGTGGATTCAGAACTGGCCAGTGCGGCGATGGCAGTTGCCTGCGCGCATCTGTTGTTTAACCTGCTGGGAGCGCTGATCATCTTCCCCTTCCCACAAATTCGAAACATTCCGATTTCTCTGGCAAAAGGTCTGGGACGCGTTGCCGGCAAAAATCGCCTATATGGAATTGCCTACATCGTGGTCCTCTTCTTCCTCATCCCCTTTGTATTGGTATTTTTGAATAAGGTATTGTAAGGATGGGGGGTAGGCCAGTTTTCCTGCAAGCGAAGAATAACCGCAAGGTTCGCAAAGGAAAACA
>CAYGTH010000315.1:0-8753 GCA_964352745.1 uncultured Bacteroidia bacterium | reverse complement strand
AAAACAGAGTCAGCAGATCGGGGTCTGCGGACAGATAACCTGGCGGACCGATTTCCGCCAATAGCCATGTGAAACAAACGAAGAAACTACCACCGATCCGCTGCCCATGCTTTCTGCTGCTCGGGCTTCAAAAAAGTCCAGGCAACAATCCGACTGATTTTGTTTCCCTGCCCCATGGGGAGCGTTTCTACCCGAATCGCTTTTACTTTTTGAAGGGTACTATATACGCCTTTGAGGTGCGACTCTTTGGAGATCAAGGTCGAAAACCAATGGCAGGAAGTCGCAAAATGGCGGCTTTGATAAATCATGTCGCGGACAAAGCGAACCTCTCCACCCTTACACCACAATTCGCCCTGTTTGCCGCCAAAGTTTTGGATGGGCTTATTGATTTTTTTGCCTTTCAGGTTGCGGATTTTGCGGCGGGTTGCGGCTTGTGCTTCTTCAAAAGATGCGTGGAAAGGCGGATTGCAAATCGTAAGATCAATTCGTTCGCCTTCATGAATCATCCCCCGAAACATATCGGCGGGACTGGGCTGCATCCGCAGCGTGATATGAGCAGACAAGACCGGATTTGATTCCAGGATTCGATGGGCAGACTGAATCGCAACGGCGTCTATATCGGTTCCGATGCAGGACCAGCCATATTCCTGGCTCGCGATAATGGGGTACACACAATTGGCCCCTACGCCGATGTCCATGCAGACGATATCCGTACCCGTAGGGATATTGCCTGCATTTCCACTCGCCAGCAAATCCGCAATGTGATGCAGGTAATCTGCTCTTCCGGGGATCGGGGGACATAAATATCCCGGAGGAATGTCCCAGTTCTCCACCCCATAATGGTGCTTCAACAGGGCCTTGTTCAGCATTTTTACCGCTTTGGGATCAAAGAAGTCCACCGACTCATCCCCATATTTGTTCTCGTGAACAAAGGCAGCCAATTCCGGGCAGGTCGCGATCAATTCCGGAAAATTGTACCGCTTACGATGCTTATTACGCGGATGTAAACTGGATTTCTCTTCGGGGTGTTTCCGTTTTGTGTCGGACATGCAGAATGAGTCAGGGATTGCCGGCGTTCCAATTTGGCAAATTAGGCAATTCTACTCACTTTTCTGTGAAATAAAGCGTTGTCCGCAGATCGAAGCCTGCGGACAACATTGACTAATAGTTCATTTCATTCTGCTACCGAATACTCATTTTTTCCGTATGCCGATAGGCTGGATGGATCAGTTGAACAAAATAGACACCCGGAGGAAGAGAGTGGGTTTCCAGCTTCGCCTTATTTCCCTCAATCAAACTTGATGTCGGGATGTTTCTCCCTTTCATATCAAATAAACTGATGGAAGGTGCTTGTTGCATCAAAGGGGGCAGGTCAATATATACAGTGCCTTCGTTGGGATTAGGATAAAGCCGTATTGCTGAAGTAAGACCTCCCGCCTTCTCAATGGAAGTATTCAGTAAAGACAATTCCAACTTGATGACACCCATCGAATAGGCTGGGAGTGCGTATGAATTGATATCGGGGATACTTGATTCTGTGGAGAACAATGTCGGTGTCAGGGTGTGATCGTAGAACTGACCGTTGAATTTGGTAGTGCCAAAACTCGCGTACAGGCCGGCTGAATCCGCAGCATAGAGATAGCTGGTTTTCCCCAGCGTAGAGAGGGTGTATTGATTTCCCTCAAAGGAAATCGGGTTCATGGCCTGCAAGGTAAAGGGTAGGTCCGAATTGCCTTTATTCGTATAACACAAATAGAGGGCTGCATCTCCCTCCTCATCCGGAACGACGAAGGTACTGGCATGAAAATCAGTTGCACTGCTGAGGTTCTGGCTACTCACACCAGCAGTTTGATAGGCAGAATCGCTGATAAAAAGCTCATTAAGCAGGCTGAAGCTATGGAAGTTGGACCGAATGACGGAAGTGTCAGTTCCGATGACGGATTGAATCACGGACCAGTCGATTTTGTAGCCGATGCGATGATGAGTCGAATATTCCAGCCTGTTTTGGCTCTCCGCATTGTAGGCAAATTGTTGGAGCAGGTGTTCAAAAGTAAAGCTGGCGTAGAGGAATGTGTTGAAATAATCGAGATTGGAACCCTGCCCGCCCGTTGAGATGATGCCCCATTCCGTCATCCAGATTTTTTTGTCAGCGGGAAACTCGGCAATAGCTGCTGCTAATTCTCCTGTAACTTCTGATTCGGTATAATCTCCCAATGCGCATTTCCCACAGTCAAATCGGCAAGCCCGGTCATTGATCAAATCCACATCGCAAGCATCCGAACATCCCTGATTGGCATTGAGACAAGTGGTGGCAGTGTAATACTCATGTAATACGACTGCATCATAAAAAGAAGGAGAATAATTGGCAAGCGTGGTGTTCCAGGCTGCGTTGGCATGATCACTCGCCACGGCAAATTTCATGTCGGGATAAACTTCCTCAATTCGCGCTGCATAGATTTCGCAGAGTTGCATGTAGGCCTGTGGCGTCACGTTGCTGTGGCCAGATTGGTACTCATTAAAATACAGCTCATTGCCCATTTCCACACCTACTACCTTCACGCCTCGATTCATCAGGTATTGAATGGCATCAATCGTTTCTTTATAGTACAATTCAAAACGGGCTGTCGGGTCGGCGATGTTGAGGATATTCGCGGGATCAGAGGGAGTCAGGTGGGCGGCTTTGATCGTGCTCAGGACGTTGGTTCGAAAATGTGTGAGCAGATTTGCTACATAGATGACTTCGATTTCATAGTCCGAATCCCCCTGATTGTGGACACTGCTTTCCACGGCCTCTACATAATTGGCAAAACCGTTGATGTAATTGGGGTTTTCACTGGGGTCGGTCAGATTGATCCGGTTATCAGTTTTGCAGTATTGTCTGCGAATAGGATTTCCCCCGCCATAGACCCTGGTTTCCTTTTCCTGGGCACCAAAGCCCTTGGCGAATACGAGATTGGTGGGGTCGTAAATGCCACCGGTGTATTCATAAAGGTGATAATAATTGGCAATCGTTCCCCCGGGAAATCGGAGCATAGAAGGCCGCAGACTTGCCGTTTTTTCGACCAAATCGGGCTGTGGAGTCAGGGAGGTGATCTCGTAATCGGTAACGGTATTCAGTGGTGGGCCGAAGAGGGCACAGTTGTCAATAATTTGCTGAGGACTGGCAGAAGCGGTGAAGATTTCATTGAAAGCAGGGCCAGTGTTGAATCCATTTAGGCTGGAATGTAAGGGCTGGGCAGTAGAAAGATCCAGGTCCCAATTGACCGATTGGGCTTTGCTTAAAACTGGAAGAAGGAAAAAACAAGAGAGGAAAATGTGAAGGTATGAATGACTTTTCATGATAGTGATTTAGGAATTTGCACAAGGAGCCCGGCCGGAAACTCGCTTGTAATTCCGAGACAATTCAGGCGAAATTTACCCTTATTGCTGAAGGTGAATTATTTCTGATTTAGGTATCTTTTTTGGGCTGGAGAAGTGAGTTTTTTTGGGGGGAGGGAAGAGCATTTTATGAAAAAAAACAGCCCACCAGATGGTGAGCTGTTAGGTAAGAGAAATATGAGGAAATCGCTTATTTTTTCAACATTTTGACGCTTACCCGACGTCCCGGGTACTCAAGAATAGGAGGGCATAAATATTCAGGAGGAATGTCCCAATTAGGAACATTAGGCAATATAGTATTATGGACTTGGGTTTTCAGGGCGAATTCTCACTGAGAGTGGATTGTATCCAGGACTATAAATACCAATTAAACCGTTGACAGTTGCTCCAGCAGGAATTTCTATATCAAATAGATTATATCCTTCCAATTCATTTGCAAGTTTGCCATTAGAAGAGGCTGCAACTGCTACATTCCCAATCGTAAGAACCGGACCCAGTACATAACCGATTCTATAATTTTCTATGGTAGTAGGAGTGGTAACCGTAAGCGTGGTGAAGGTCAATAGCAAGTAGGGTAAATAGGAAGGTACACTTTGGCGAAGGGTTTTCTGGATGACGCTGCTTTCCAAGGGTACAACCTGATCATCGCCGGAATAGAATACTATATCTTTACCTATCGTGAGGTTAGAATCAGTTTGATTGGTGATCTCAACAGCAACTAGCCGGATGCCTCTTTTGTCCTCTTTTTTTGCGTATCTTTTATTTCTGTTTTCACGCAAAACATCGTACCGATAAGAAAGCTTTAGACCATTAGGATCCACGCTATGAGAGGCAAATTTTACGGTTGGTGGTTTAATTGGATTGTAGGTGGCTGCACAACTACTGAGCAGGATAATAAGAATTCCAGACAATACAAATCTGATTCCTGTTTTCATGTGGAAAGGGGATAAATTGTGGTTGAATTTAGTCATCAAATCACGGAAATTCAACGGAGAAAACCAACTATTGTGCATGATTGTGTCATACCTTATTAGGTTGGTTCGGGGGCTGGGAATTATTGTGTTTACATTTGAAAGAGCGTTTCTATTTCTCTTACCTAACAGCCCACCAGATGGTGAGCCGTTAGGTAATAGAAATATGAGGAAATCGCTTATTTTTTCAACATCCGCGCGCTTACCAGCCGCCCCTGATACTCGACCCTGAGAAAATACAACCCGGCTGGAAAGGCTTCCATATTGATCACAATTTCCTGGGATTGACTTTCCTGCGAAGATTTTACGATTCTGCCCATCGCATCCTGAATGTCGTAGCGAACAAATGTTTGTTGCTGATCAAATACCATCGTGAATCTATCCTGAAATGGATTAGGGAAGAGGTTCAGGCCTGCGCCGGGCTCAAATACTTGTGCCAGTCCAGTCGTAATTCTCAGGTCGCAGACCTCAATAAATTGAGTAGAATCATTGATACAGACTTCGGCATTGTAAGCGTCTGTTGTGTCATTAAATACAAACTGGTGGCTGCTATCCATTTCAAATCCGGGCTGATCCACATGAATCCGGTACTCACCAAATGGGATGTCCTCAAATTGGAACATGCCACTTGCATCGGAATAGCGCAATTGAACTACTGCATTATCTGATGCTTGCCGGAGGGTAATCGCAATATCCGCAGCGGGGCTAGTCCCGCCCTGACTGATGCGTTGTCCAATTTGTCCTGTTAGGGTACCGGTTCCGATAGCAGCTTGTAGAATCTCAAGTAGGGCGACATCCATTTCTGCTGTATCCGGGCAATTCGTATTAAACACCGCCGAATCTGCAAATTGCCATACATCTGCACTATAGGAATAGGTCGGGATGCTCAGGTACAAGCCTGGATCCCCAATAGCAATCACATAGTAGGTGCCTTTTGCGAGGTTATCAAATTGGTAAAGTCCATTTGCATCTACCACAACTGTATCGATAATATTCATCATCGAAGGATTACTGGGATCAACCTGTACCAGCCCTACGGAACCCGCCGTTATGCCCTGACCCTGGTAACTGACGAGGCCAACAATAGAATTACTATTCGGAGCCAATACCGTCAATTCCGTTGTTAGAATGGTGTTGGTGGCGAAAATCGTATCAAGATAGGTGCCGGATTGAGTTTGATAAGCCCCGCCTAATAAGGCACTATCGCCTGCGCAGAGGGTCAGGGAGTCGGTCGTGTACGTGTAAGTTGGAACTGCTTGCTGGCAACCTCCTTTGTAATACAAAAATCCATCAAAATAAGTTCCGTTTACATTGTTGATAGTCGGAGAAGTGGTAAGTGTCCCGGTTACCATGTCAACACTTCGGAACTTGCCGTCGGAGATGAAATGGTATTGATTCGTTTCCGGATCAATCGTAGTACTCGAAAGGGTAATAGTTGTACTGATCGATGTTGGGGAGATATTACTGACAACGCCAGTCGCAGGATTTACACTGGCAAAATAGATCGCTGCGGGCGAACTGTTACGTGCTAACCCATAGAGTGTAGAATCCGCTTCATGATACTGAATACCATCCAGAAAGGTCCCATTTGTATTGGTGATCGTAGGATTGGAAACGATGGCTCCATTATCCAAATCCAGTCCGATCAATTTGCCGTCTGAGATGAAATAATACACGCGATTTACAGGATCGAGGGTATAACTCAGCAGCGTAATCGAAGTGCCGATAGACTGAGGGGAAATGTGCGTTACGACCCCGCTTACCGGATCAATCGTGGAGAGATAAAGAGAGGCGGGTGAACCATTTCTTGCGAGCCCATAAATGAGAGAGTCGGCACAATTGAAAATAAAACCATCAAAGAAGGCGCCATTCGCCATGGTTACGGTAGGATTGGAAACCACTGCTCCTGTAACCATATCTACTCCGATAAAGGTGTCTAAAATGGTATAATAAAATATGCCTGCATCTGCGTCTATGGTGGTGCCGCTTATATTCAACCCAATTCCAGCAGAGGTGGTGGAGAGATTTGTTACCGTACCCGTTTGGGGATCTATGGTTGACATATATAGTGCGGGGGGCGAACTGTTGCGGGCCAATCCGTAGATCAGCGAGTCTTGCTGGGAAAATAGTGGAGACACATAGCTGCAAAGCAGTAGCAAAAGGAAGAGGTTTTTCATGAAGGTAGGGGTTAGTGACTATGGAAGAATAACTCTTCCGGAAACGGAATTGTTTGAGGTTCAAGATAAGGCAAAATGGCTAATTCTGGCAAGGATGATCTGCCCACCCTCAAATATGAATGTGGTCTCTTGTAAGGCTTACGCCTAAATTTATCCCTGATAATATGGGCCTTAGCATATTTTTTCCGTCCTTTGCGGGCCTTATGAGAAAATGGATTCTCAAAGCCGCTCTTTTTCCCTGCTAATACGCAGGCTCAGGACTTACTACTTATGGTTTTGTTTTCCTGGATTGACCGGGGTTTTTCGCCAGGGCGCAGATCGCCAGGGCACGGTTATTATTGTCTCAATCGCTAATAAGCAGTATGAAGAGGTATTTAAATTTATTTGATTTTCAGCAGACAGTCGATTATAAAACGGAGGTCTTATCGGGACTTACCGTTGCCCTGGCATTGGTGCCTGAGGCCGTTGCGTTTTCCTTGTTGGCGGGCTTGTCGCCCCTGACAGGCTTGTATGCGGCATTTACAATCGGAATCATCACGTCCATTTTTGGTGGACGTCCAGGTATGATATCCGGAGCTACCGGTGCAGTAGCAGTTGTAATTGTGGCATTGGTGCAATCGCATGGGGTGGAATATGTCTTCGCGACGGTAGTGCTGGCCGGAATGATTCAAATGGCTGCGGGCTTTTTACGCCTGGGTAAACTTATCCGATTGGTGCCTCATCCTGTGATGTTTGGCTTTGTAAATGGCCTGGCGATCGTGATCTTTTTGGCGCAGTTGGATCAGTTCAAAACGAGGGGAACCGAAATTGCCGCTACCTGGATGTCTGGCACACCGCTAATGATCATGCTGGGATTGGTGAGTCTTACGATGCTCATCATCTGGGGACTGCCCAAATTGACCAAGGTGCTCCCGGCTTCTCTGGTTGCTATCTTAACCATATTTGGATTGGTAGTAGCCTTTAATATTGACACCACTACAGTAGGAGATATTGCTTCCATACAAGGAGGATTGCCTCCTTTCCATATTCCGGATTTGCCGTTTACTTTTGAGACCTTGCAAGTCATTTTTCCCTATGCGCTGATTGTCGCAGGAGTGGGATTGATTGAGAGTTTACTGACTTTGAACCTGGTGGATGAAATCACAGAGACACGGGGTTGGGGGAATAAAGAAGCAGTTGCTCAGGGCGCTGCGAATTTTGTAACGGGTTTCTTCTCCGGAATGGGAGGATGTGCGATGATCGGTCAGAGCCTGATTAATATTTCCAATGGCGCAAGAGCAAGGTTATCCGGAATCGTCGCAGCAGTGATGTTACTGGTATTTGTCATGTTTGGCTCCAACCTGATTGAAAAAGTGCCCATGGCAGCCCTCACCGGTCTGATGATTATGGTCGCAATTGGAACCTTTGAGTGGGTCAGTGTACGGGCACTCAATAAAATGCCCAAGCATGATATTTTTGTCATGATTATGGTAATGCTGATTACCGTTTTCCTGCACAACCTGGCCCTGGCAGTATTGATCGGTGTTGTAATCTCAGCCCTGGTATTTGCCTGGGAAAGCGCAAAGCGAATTCGTGCCCGGAAGCACATCGACGAAAATGGCGTAAAACATTATGAAATTTATGGTCCGCTGTTTTTTGGTTCAACAACTGTATTTGCCGAGAAATTTGACGTCGCAAATGATCCGGATGAAGTAGTTATTGACTTCAAAGAGAGCCGTATCTCCGATATGAGTGCGATCGATGCGGTCAATAAGATTACGGAGCGCTACGCCAAATTGAATAAGAAAGTACATTTACATCATCTGAGTGGAGATTGTCGCCGCTTGCTTTCAAATGCTGAGAAGATGATTGAGGTGAATATATTGGAAGACCCGACCTATAAAGTGCCGGTGGATAAGTAAGACCGCACTATTAAATTAGAGAAACAGGGTTTGTTCATACCATTGAACAAGCCCTGTATTAGTAGTCAGAAAGAATGGATTCCCATCAAGGGATCTTAAGCCCGGCAAATATTCCCAAAATGCTAGTACACTAGTGCATTGGGAACCAAGTTCTAAGCCATTTTTAATTTTACCTTCTTCCCACTTTTTTAAAAAAAGTGGGGCAAAAATCGCAGAAGCCAATACCAGCCACACACGCCGCCCCCGCATCGAGTGCGGGGCAGGCTGCTGTTCCCGATGGCTTCTGCATCGCCGACCCGCCTGGGTGAGAAAGAGGGAAGAGGAGG
>CAYGTH010000314.1:0-8764 GCA_964352745.1 uncultured Bacteroidia bacterium | reverse complement strand
TTGGCAATATGGAAAAGCTGGTCGCTTCCTAAGATTTCCTGACCTACCCTCCTTGTCTTACAATTCTCAGGATTTCCAGATGTTCATCAAACGTCTCTCTAAAGTCATCCAGGTCTCTGGCTATATTTTCCAATACCACCACACTTGTCTGACTTTGCGGAAAATAATAACTGGCGGAAACAAAACCAGGCGCATACCCCAATGCCCCAATCTGAATAGTGGTCTCTCCCTTCTTGAATAATAAGCCGTAACCATACTCAATCTCCCCAAAAATCGGATGCTGTCGGGTTGCGTACCGGGTCGACATCAACCGAAAGGTGCTATCAGCCAGCACCTTACCTTCATGCAAATATTCATTCCAGCGAGACAGGTCAGTCGCAGTGGAAATAAATCCACCGGCAGCGACGTAGTTGGCTAAGCTATTGGGGGCAAATATGAGCGAGTCATCTGATGCTTCGATATAGCCTTTTACCAATCGTTCAGGAGCGAGGTCAGGATGGCAGGACTGTTTCATTCCGCATTGTTCAAATAATCGCGTGGCATTATTGGCAAAAGAATCCCCACTCACCTGCTCATGGATTTGAGCAAGCAGTTCGTATCCAAGTTGAGAATACTGAAATTGAGTACCGGGCCGGAATTCAAGAGGACCCTCCATGTCGGTAATTCCGTGGGTATGTGTCAGCAAATGATGAATCGTAATCGTGTCGGCCCAGACTTGCGGCAGGTTTGGCAAATAATTCCGGATGGGAATATGTAAGCAAATACTTCCCAATTCATATGCCTGTAAAATCATGACCGCTGTTATCTGCTTACTGATGGACCCAACCACAAACTGATCCTCAGCCTCCAAGGGAATTTTTTGTTCCCAGTCTGAAAAGCCTTGTGTTTTTTCATATTTCTCCTGCCCATTTTGGCAAATAAGCACTGTGCCATTAAAGGAATTAGGAGCGGCAAATAAGGAATCAATTACAGGCACAAAAGGGGGCGGGGTTGTCGATTTCAAAGAATCACAACTCCCCAGCAGCGTACATAATCCTACCATACAAATGATCGGCAACAATCGAAAAAAAGCTATCATTTCCCAAAGATAGAAGAGATTCCCGATTGGCCCCTACTGCCTCACTTTTCCAGGTATTTCAGGATTCAAAATTGAGGAAAATCGGGCAACCTAATGATTTATCTCATTGAATGAAAAAGGGAGAATGCTGAAATTAAGACTTGATGAACAGAAGTTTAATCCTTAATCCAATTAGCTATGTCATTGATCAAATGGAAAAAACCAGCACTGGCTACCTGGCCAGGATTTCGACCAGCCTTTTCAGATTTTTTTGAAAATGGACATTTACTTGACTCCGATCTTATTCGACAAGATTGGATACCGGCAGTCAACGTCAGGGAAACCGAAAAAGAGTTTGAAATAGAACTCGCAGCACCTGGACTCTCCAAGAAGGACTTTAACATCTCTGTAAGTGAAGGGATACTGACCATTTCGTCCGAAAAGGAAGAGAGCAAAGAAGAGGAAGAAAACAATTATACCCGCAAAGAATTCAGCTACGCTGCTTTCAGCAGGACTTTCCGGCTCCCGAAACTGGTAGATGCAGACAAGATCCAGGCGATCTATCGCGATGGTATATTGTTGATCAAAATTGCCAAACTGGAAGATAGCCCAGTGGAAATGAGTAAAGCAATACCTGTCAAATAGTGGAGTTTGCAGGCACTTAAAACAGAACATGAGTCCGCCCAAATTGGATATGCGGGCTACTCACCGATGAGTTCATTCCGGGCACCTTTCATCGCATCGCTTTGAAAAGGTACCCGGAATTTTCACACCTGCTTTCAGCATAAGCATAGGGTGCTTCGTGCATTTAATTATGCCGCCCACTCAAAGAATAGCTAGTGCTCACTTGAGCAATTCGGCAGTGTGAATCTGGAATTTCAGTTCGGATTTTCAGTAACAATGCTTCCGATTGCGCGGCTTCGGCATGATTGAGGAAAATATGTTTCGGGGGGGTATCAAACCCTTTCAACCAATCTAATAATTCTTGTTGATCAGCATGCGCAGAAAGGGAATTGATTTGAAGAATTTGAGCCCGTACCGGGTAATATTCGCCAAAAAATCGAAGTTCATGGCATCCTTCCTGCAAGGAACGCCCCCGCGTACCCACAGCCTGAAACCCTGCCAATAAAACGGTCGAATCAGGATCTCCCAGATGTCGCTTGAGATAGTGCAGCACCCGTCCGCCAGTAATCATACCACTACCAGCAATGGCAATCTTTGGGCCATCTCGATGTACCATTTCAATAGAAGATTCGATTTCTTTTACCAGGGTTACCTGGGTCCGCATCACTTCAGAAGCTTCGCGGTCTAGCTTGTGCCATTCCGGAAATAATTCCATCACCTCTGTTACATCTACTCCCATAGGACTGTCCAGGGCAATCGGAATATCAGGAATCTCACCTGCAGCCTTCAATTGACTCAATGCATAGACCAGTTCCTGTGCTCTTTCGACCGTAAAACTGGGAATGATAAGCGCGGCATTTTTTTTACATGCGCGATTAACAATCTCCTTCAACTGATCCATTACCTCTCCCTTCTCATGCAATCTGTCTCCATACGTAGACTCCAGGATGAGGTAATCAGCCCGCTTCGGCTGTGTCGGCGGATACATCAGGAGAGACTCGGGTCGCCCCAGATCGCCGGAAAAAACGATTCGTTGACCCAAACAGTCCATTTCGATCAGGGCAGAGCCAATTATGTGGCCATTGGGCCGAAATCTGAACCGTATATCAGGATCAATATTTCGCCAGGTATCGGGTTCGCATGGGATGAATTTTTCGAGTGTCAGTTCTGCATCTTCGACTGTGTAAAGTGGCCGGGCAGGGTGATGGCGGGAATATCCCTTTCTATTAGCGCGTTCCGCATCCTCTTCCTGGATTCGTGCACTGTCCCGAAGGACGATCTTGGCAATTTCACAAGTAGGGGCCGTTGCGAATATTTTCCCATGAAATCCCAACGCGATCAAGCGCGGCAGATACCCAATGTGGTCCAGATGGCCGTGAGTGATGAGTACCGTATCAATCTCCGATGCGTTCACCGGCAAGGTCTCCCAGTTCATTTTGCGGAGGTCTTTTAGTCCTTGAAATAGTCCGCAGTCAACGAGTATTTTTCTTTGGGGGGTTTCCAGGAGTGTTTTAGACCCCGTCACCGTACCTGCTCCTCCTAAAAATCTGATTTTCAGTTCATTTTCCATGGATATTCGATTGATCTAAAGGATCTGTTTGATGAAATCATTTCGGTTTATTGCTAAAAATCGACCAGACGAGTCGTATCCCTAACAGGCCGGAAATTAAAAACCCCGCGATCCCCAATAAGGGAATACCATAGACCAAAGGAGGGATCATGGCATAAGAAACCAGAGCGGTTCCCACCACCAGCGAACCAATGATAATCGCCAGGGCGATGCGAGTCGTTCCGAGTTCAAATGCCTCATTGGTTTCCCGCAATCCGCTGTGCTCAATTTCGACATGGAGTTTGCCGGATTTTACTTTTTGGAGAATCACCCGAAGGTCAGCAGGCAGGTTTCGGACAAGCCCCTCAAGCTCCTGAACGGACCCCCAAACGCGCTTTCCATAGCGAAAGGGGTTGAGTCTTTTGCGAACAAGTTTTGTTGCAAAGGGTGCGAGATTCAGGATGATATTATAATTCGGATCGAGTTTCAAGCCCACCCCCTCGATAATAATGAAAGTCCGGATCAAGAGGAAAAAATAGCCAGGAAGTCGGATCTTATTTTCGAGAAGCGTCATACTAAAACTTTCCAGCAGTTCCCCGATTTTAATATCCTTAATGGCCGTCTTATCCCATTCAGCCATAAATTCATATATCTCCTGCTCGAATTGGACAAAATCTTCGACCTCAACCGAAACTGCAATCTGCTCAATCGTGCCGATCAGAGCTTCTGTGTCTTTTTCTAAAAACTGGATCACAAAGTCGGCCAATAGTTCCCGGTCCCGGGGCAACAAGGTTCCCATCATTCCAAAATCGATCAGGCAGAACTGCTCTGGCCCTTTGATAAAGAAATTACCCGGGTGCGGATCTGCATGAAAGAAGCCATGCTCTAAAATCTGTCGGAAATAGAGTCCCACCCCTGTTATGGCAAGCTGAGACCGGTCATACCCCAGCGATTCAATCGTCTCCAAATCCGTTACTTTGATCCCTTGAATGAACTCCATACAGAGGATCTCATCTGTACAATAATTTCGATATACGCGCGGAACATATACGGCAGGGTCCTCTTCAAACAATTCTCCAAAACGTTCGATATTCGATGCCTCATTGAGCATCGACAGCTCCTTTTTGATGCTTCGCTCAAAGGAGTCCACTAAATCAAGGGGGTGCATGGCAGCGATTTTAGGAAACCGCCCTGCAGCAAATACACAGAGTTCCTTGAGAATCGCCAAATCTTCGGCAATGACTCCTTCAATGCCCGGCCGTCGCACTTTGAGTACTACATGATCGCCATTGGGGAGCCATGCTTCATATACCTGCGCGATAGAAGCTGATGCAATAGGTTCAGCATTCAATGAATCAAATAATTCTTCGGGAGGTTTCCCTAACTGCTGCTTGAGCATACTTGCAATATCAAGACCTCCGACTGGCGGGACATGGTCCTGGAGTCGCTCGATTTCGTGGATCATTTCCCGGGGAATGATATCATGCCTGCTACTGAGCACCTGTGCGAACTTGATAAAGGTCGTCCCAAGTTCCTCCAGGGCAAGACGTACCCGCTCATATCGACTCATGTGGACTACTCCATGCCCAAACCGACGATGGAGCGCCCAATCTGTCTGAGAAAATAACTGTTTTACCCGAGTGTGTGCCACCCAATCCTCAAATCCATATTTCAGAAGGATCGCTATCACTGTACGATACCTTCCAAGGTGAGTTGAGCTTGGGGTTGGCAATGAGAATGACATGGAATATCCTTTTCACCTAAAATCGCTTAACCTATCCGATGTGCCACTGATATAAATCAGCAAGCAGAATAATTTTCAGCAGCAGGGCAGGTTGCTTAGGGTCGCAATTTTAAGGCCATTGGATTTACCCCTTACGTTAAGTGTACTCATGCGCCAACTCTTATTCCCCACTGATTTTTCTACAACAGCTGATAATGCCTTTGTTTATGCCCTCCAACTGGCGCAGGCACTTAAGGCAGAAATCACCTTGTTTCATGCATTTACCTATACGACTGCCCAGGCTCTGTTGGCTCCAGCCGATGTATTAGAAGAAGTCAGCGCAGTCCGCCACGATGAGGCTCTCGCACATTTTGAGCGGTATGAAAAAATAGCCCGGGAAGATGCGCAGATACAGATCAAACTCCACCATGTTGTTCGGCCAGGATTTGCAGCTGATGTGATATTGGAAGTGTGCGAATCCGTGCAGCCCGATCTGGTGATTATGGGTACTAAAGGCAGTAGCAATCTTGCCCATGATGTCTTTGGGAGCGTAACAACTTCAGTTCTCAAAGCAGCGAAATTCCCCGTATTGGCAATCCCGGAAGAGGCCCGGTTCATGGGCATCTCCCGAATTGCCTATGCAACTGATTTCAGGGAAAAAAACCTGCGAGACCTGTATTTGCTTGCTCAATTTGCCCGCAAGTTAAAATCAGAAGTCTGCGCCGTCCATGTAGAAACGGGCAGTCTTCCCAGCGAATCAGAAATCCGGGAAATGGAAGATCGATACACCCTCGGGATGGAATTTGACACCATGGCCTTGCATATCGTTTCAGCTCCTTCTGTTGGAAAGGGTCTTCAAACATTCATTGCTGATCGGTCAATTGACGTATTGGCCCTGCATCCTCATCGCAGAGCCTTCTTCCAGGAATTGCTTCACCCCAGCCTCACCCAGGAAATGGCGCTTCATACGCACACCCCTGTATTAGCCCTCCACACCTGACAGATCCTTCCTTCCTAACTGACCAGAATCACCTGTCTCCCTGCTTTAGTTGGTTTCCCGACGGTATTTCATAGGCTAATTTGGGTTCATCCGCTGTTTACTCGGTTAAACAGGGATTCACCTAACTATCACCATGATGCTGATCATCGTAATGGGCTTACCTGGGAGTGGCAAAACGACTTTTGCAAAAGGGCTTTCCCAGCTAATTGGAGCCAGCCATATTAGCAGCGACCAAATCCGGTTTCAAACCCGCCGCCGGGGTCGCTATGATCCCTACAACAAAGCCAAAGTATATGAAGCTATGTATCCATTGATCCATACGGAATTAGAAGCCGGTCGCACGGTCATTCTCGATGGCACATTTTACTTGAAACGCCTGCGGAATCTCATTCTCCAAAAGTGCCGCAACCTACATGTTCCTATCATTTTCATTGAGATCACCGCCACAGAATCAGATATCCTCAAGCGACTGAAACAAAAACGACCCGATAGTGAAGCAGATGAAGCCGTTTATTACCTGGTCCGGCGGGCATTCGAACCCCTGGAATATGAACATTTAATCCTGAATTCCAGTCAATATCCCCTCGAAGAAATGCTCGAACAGGCACTCACTTATTTAGCGAAATACGATTATGAATCGATCCCAAATAGTACAAATCCTGAATAAGGGTACATTTCCAGAACCTTGCCATTCTCCGGAATTGATCGAAACCCATATTTCCTGGGTTTTACTGACGGAACGTTTTGCCTATAAAATCAAAAAACCTGTCAAGCTATCCTTTCTCGACTTCTCTACCCTGAGCCAGCGCAATTATTATTGCAGACGAGAAATCATGCTCAATGAACGATTGAGTCAAGGAATCTACCTTCAAAAGGTACCCATTATGCTTTCTGACAATGTAGTTTCGATTGGCATAGGTCCGGGGCAAATCATTGATTACGCAGTCAAAATGAAGCGGATGCCCGCCCATCTTCAGATGAATACGTTATTAAAAGCGGGGGAAGTACAAGCGGCTCACATTGCCTCCATCGCGCGGGTATTGGCACAATTCCATCAGGAATCACGGCCTATTTCCGTTCGGCATCCGGCAGCCCTGTACAGAATAGAGTTTAACGATCTGGCCCACATTCACCCTTCAGCACTTGAGGCCATCCCGCGTGCAATGAAGGGGCTGATCCCAAAAGCTTTAATTGCTTCAGATCAGTTTCTGGAAGAACATAGCGAATCGCTTGATACCCGATGTGAACTTGGCTACTTCCGGGATTGTCATGGAGACCTTCACAGTGGAAATATTTTCCTGACCCATCCGCCTATTCTGTTCGATTGCATCGAGTTTAATGATGAGCTTAGGCATATCGATATCCTCAATGAAGTAGCCTTCCTCTGCATGGATCTCGAATTTCATCAGAAACTTGCACTGAGCGCTGAGTTTCTTGAGAAATACTGCTCCTATACGAATACAAAATTGTCGGCAGTAGACCAGCATATATTCCTTTGGTACAAAATGTATCGGGCAAATATTCGTGCAAAAATCTATCTGATTCGGTACCAGACACAAGAAAAGGCAACTGATCTGGAGACTGCTATCAAGTACTTACAACTGATGGGGACTTATACCAAGGAACTGGCACATACCGGCCCTCCTTCTATCATTCACAATGAGGATTCATGACAGAAATCACCTTCGGCTTTGCCTTCTATCATCCCTATTCAACTGGGATCTGCTTATGTTGGAAATAGACACTTAATTCCGCTGCAATGAAAAAAATACTTGTCCCTGTTGATTTTTCAACTTGCTCAGACAATGCCTCTGAATATGCATTTGACATGGCCAAATCAATCGGCGCAGAAATCCGATTTTTACATGTGATGTATGATCCCATTGTCCAGGCCGACTTGCCTAACTATGGATATGGTGCGGCTACTGGCCCGACTGAGAATGTAATCTACAAGATTGAAATTGAATCCCGCAAAAGCCTAAAGCAGTTGCTGGAGCGATATGAGATCAAGGCCGAGATGGAAGAAGTTGAGGTACATGTTTCGGCCATCCTACGGGATGGATTTCCAGAATCTGAGGTCATGGAAGAATGTGAACGGTACCAACCGGACTTAATTCTGCTAGGCACTCATGGCCGTGGCCAAATGGAGCAACTGCTACTCGGCAGCGTATCTGCACGGGTAATTGAGCAGGCAAAGGTTCCCGTATTAGCCATACCTAATCATATTCGATTTGCCGGAATTGAGCGGATCCTATATGCTTCTGATTTTGCAGAAAAGGATGGCAAAAATGTATGTGCACTCGCAAAACTCTTTCGCACCTTAAGCCCCAAAATTGTGTGTGTCAATGTGGTATGGGACCTCCGTACAGAATTGCAGGCCTGGCAATATGGAGCCCTTAGGCAGGAATTAGAAACCCTGATTCGAGCTGATTGCGAGACTGAAACGCTTCAATTTGATATCATTGAGGGAACCAAAATGGAACAGCGGCTCAACAGCTACATTACGGAACAGGAAGCCGATATCCTCGTGATGTCCAATCATCGACGGAACTTTTTTGGAAAACTGTTTACGCCCAGTAAAACACGACGAATGCTGGGTAGCACCCACATTCCGCTATTAGCTATGCACGCCTAATCATGAGTTGGGAGCTAATGCTCCTGGCTTTTTTTAATCCCCCTTACAAAGTTTGAGGGGGTGTAAGCCAAAAATCCACAAAGAGAAAGCACTAAGCACTCAGCGCACAAAGAAAGCACTCAGCGGAATCTCCGGGGTTTCATGTACAACATGCTTAGTGTTTGCTTAGTGTCCTA
>CAYGTH010000313.1:0-8788 GCA_964352745.1 uncultured Bacteroidia bacterium | reverse complement strand
TACTAGAAAATCCCGGTAATAGAAAAGAGAAAACCGCTAAGTGAAAAGGGGAACCCCAGGACACTTAGCGGTTTTTATGTGAATAGGTGTTATCCAAATAGGGATTGCAGCTTCATGGCTACGCTCATGTCGCCTTCAATTTTAATCGCACCACTCATGAATGCAGACATCGGATTGAGATCTCCTGAAAGAAGAGATTGGAAATCTTCAAGCGAAATCTTTACCGTACAATCAGCATCACTATCTTCTGTGGTGAGGGTGTTGGCTTCTCCGGTACCATCAATTACGAGGAGCTGCTCACCAAATTCAAATTTCAAGCTACTTCCTAATGGATCTGCGAGTTGTACACGTTCTTGCAAAGTGGGAATAATACTTTCTAAGCTCATATGAAAACAATTAAGCGGTTAGGATATGTCGTCAGTTATTGACAACAATGATAGAGAAATTGTTTGCCAGATTCAATGAAAAAGTAAAATTCTATGCAAGCATTGTAATTTGTGTGGGGAAATTGAAGTTTCTCAGCGAGAAATGTGCGGAAGAAAAGGGATTTTGAGATCTGCGGACAACGTTCTAAATCGAAGATTTCCAAGGCATCGTCGTCCCCCACGCGCAGGCAAGAGCACCGGGCCGTGGGGGACAGCAAGCGCAGCGCGCAGGGGGAAAACAAGTCTGCAGATCGGGGTCTGCGGACAACAGAAGAAAAAACATTACTGAATCCCGGGAATGGTTCGCCAAAAACTATCGAGTTCTTCTAATAAGCCATTTGCCTTGTCCCGATAAGGATGGGTGGCTTGTTGGCTAATGCTTTGAAGCGTTTCACTTGCCTGATCGTTTTGTTGATCTGCCAGGAGGCTCAGGGCCAGATACCAATCTGCTGCTTGTGAAAACCGAACATCATTTGCCTCGGCAACCTGTTGAAATACACGAGCGGCATCACGGGGTCTTCGGACTTGATACAGGGCATTTCCCAGGTACATTCGCCCTTCCACGTATCCTGGATCTGCTTGCGGAATGGCTTGCAAAAGGGGAATCGCAGCCTGATACTCCTGCGCTGCGAGGAGAGACTTTACTTCGGATAGGGATTGCGCCCCCCGCATACCTGCCACGTCATAGGACTGATAGCGGGATTGAGCCAGCGCAATGCTGTTGAACTGACTATTGGCAAAGAAGTAGGCAAGGTTTAAGATAAAAAGGCCTGCTATGGTAGCGGCAAATAATCGCAGGCGACGGGTGCGCCGAATCGAAATAGTAGGAGCCTCTTCCGCTTCCTGCACCGCCATTTGTATGGCTCTGTCGGCGGCACTCACTTCCAGTAATTGATAAGCCGCTCTTGATTTTCGGACTACCTCCGCAAAATCAGAATCGCTCAATAAGCGGGCTTCAAACGCATCTTTTTCAGCACCCAAAAGGCTGCCTTCCAGATAGGCTTCGATTTGCTCGTATGTTTCGTCTTCAATCATATTCGTATCAGGGAAATCCTCTCTTCCGCTTACAAAATAACCGACCACTAACGTCTTTTCATCTCTTCCAGTACCTGTAAGAGTTCAGGCTCTGCCTCCAATAAATCCAGCAAGCGCCGAAAACATTGGGACTTTTTTTTACGGGCAACATTTTCCCCTTTATATCCCACTCTCACCGCGATTTCCTGCATGGAAAAACCCATTCTCCACAATTCCAACACATCTCGGCATCTATCTCCCAATCGACCTAAAACTTTTCCAATCAACTGGATTTCCTCCTTTTCCACCATCAGGGCTTCGGGACTTTCCATTTTCAACGTTTCAGGCTCCTGTGATTGAGTAAAGTCGCTTTCTCGTTTGATCTTCTGAAATCTTTTGTACCAAAGATTCTTACAAATCGAAAATACATATGCTTGCAGGCTGCCTTCTCCCCGGTATTTCCCACTGCGGATGCTTAGGATGAGGCTTCGCATGGCCTCCTGAAATACATCTTCAGCATCTTCTTTGCTGCCCCTCCTCGAGCGGATAAATCCGAAAATTTGATCCTTATTCAAGCCCTTGTGATACAAAAATGAAACTGCCTGCTCCATCTCCAATCCACCTGCACGAATAGCAGCGCATACTTCCGTATCGGTAAGGCTTTCTCCTGCTTGCTGATATGTTGTTCCTGAATCCATGAAAATTGTTACCGTTTCAAAAATAGCACAGGAACTCATGGGGTTCAAATTCAATTACAGGCATCGTGTCTTTACACAGATTTAGTATATTGAGTTGCTTGGAAATTCAATCTGAGGCAGTATGAGAGCGATAGGTATCAATTGGATAGCAGTGATGATAGTAATAGGGGGAACCCTTCCCAGTCAGGCAGCGGATAGTTTGCAGGTAGCAAGCTTACTTGCTAAAGCTGACTCGGATTTATTCTTTGCGCGGTTTAATCTGGCAATAACGAATTATCGGGCGCTGCAGAAAAAGGCAGAATCTACATTTCCGGATATATATGCTGCTGCAATCAATGGAGAAACCGCTGCACATATTTCAAAACTTGATTTTGGCGCGGCCTTAACATGCATTCAGCAATTCCAGGCAGGAATTCCTGGCGCTACTCCGGAAGAAACGGGCCGTGCCCGCTTTTTGGAAGGAAAATGTTATGCCGAAATGGGCGAATATGAATTTGCGATGAGGCTACTGAGGGAGGCAGAATCTATGCTGGGTTCAGGTCGTGGAAAATCCCTGGAAAGACTGGCTGATTGTTTTGTCTGGCAAGGGGCTTGCTATCGGAGAATGGGCGATTTTGAGCGGGCAAAATTATTAGGACAAAAGGCGGTTGATACCTATCGGCAATATTCAGATGGAGAGGTTCCAGGCTTGGCTGATGCGCTGAATAATATTGGGTATGCCTATTTTGCGGAGAGGGACTGGGAAAAAGCCATGCCCTATTTCGAGATGTCGATAGAGATTCGCCAGGAATTATTTGGAGAATGGCATCCGGCTGTAGCAGAAAGTTATGAGAATATCGCCTCTTGCCTGACGGAAATGGGAGAGTTTGATCAGGCCCTGGCCCTTTCTCATAAATCACTGGAAATTTGTTTAACAACCCTCCCGCCCGGACATCGATCTATTTCCTTTGCCTATAATTCCATCGGATCGATTCATCACATGAGAAAGCAATATGATAAGTCTCATGAGATGGCATTAAAAGCAAAGGAGGTATTGGTACACAACTACGGAGCCTACCATCCGGAATTAATCACCACCTATAATAACCTGGCTACCAGACACGGAATTTCCGGAGAGTTTGAAATTGCTAAAACCTATATTCAGCAGGGATTGATGTCTGCCGCTGCTGATTTTCGCAATTCGGATTTTGCTACAAACCCGGAGCTGGCATCCATCGTCTATCACCCTCATATATTCAACCTGCTCTTCTCCAAAGCGATGGTGGCACAGCGAAATTTCAGAACCAGTAAAGATCCTGGAGATCTGGAGATCGCATTGGAAACTTTTAAGCTGGCTTCCCAACTTATCGACCGATTGCGAAGTGGGTACGAATTGAGATCTGCACGGGAAGCAATCACCGCACGCGCCATGCAGATTTATGAAGGGGGTATTTCGCTTTCTCATCAATTGTACACTCAACACCAGGACCCTGCCTACCTGGATTTTGCGTTTGAATGTTTTGAGAAAAGTAAAAGTTTAAGTGTGATGGAAGCGGTTCGGGAATCGAAAGCCCGAAAATTCGGGAAAGTGCCCGAGGCTATTATTCAGGAAATTGAGGCCATCCAGTCTGCTATTGGACGAAATGAAAAAAGCCTCTTTTGGCTACAGGCGGATTCTGTGAGCTATGGAAACAAAATGGCTCAACTTCGGGACAGTATTCTGAAAGGTAAGACACAGTTAGCTAATAAATTGGCAGAAATAGAAACCCGCTATCCGGAATATTATCGATTGAAATATGATACGCAGGTAATCGATTTATCAGCAGCTCAATCCTCCTTAGCGCAGCAGGATCAAGCACTGCTCAGCTATTTCTGGGGGGCTCGGAATGTATATGCTTTTGCGATTACCTCAGATACTACCATTTTGGTTCGCCTTGCTGTACGAGGGCTTGCAGATCAAATCAATGCATTGCGGGGAAGTATTTATCAGTATTTCATGGAGCCAGATGCGAGTGATTCGTTATATCAGATCGCAGCTGCTGAGTTTGTACAGCATGCCTACGGACTTTACGATCAGATCGTACATCCGCTGGTAGCAGGATTGGGAACGGGTAAATCTGCCTGGGTAGTCATTCCAGATGGGGAAATCGGATACCTACCATTCGAATGCCTGCTGACGGATTCAGTTTTGAATCCGACTGCCTTTTCCACTCATCCCTATCTCCTTCGAGATCGGCAGATTAGTTATGCCTATTCCGCAACGTTGATTCATCAAATTGAGGAACAATCAGGCCATAGCAAGGGAATGCGTATGCTTTCGATCGCACCGGAATTTGAACAGAATACTGCACAGTTTGCCAGCGTTGAAACTTTTCGTCGAGAGAATCTGGGGCCGCTCCATTATAACCTGCAAGAGGTGCTCAATATAGCGTCTTTAATAGGGGGCAAGACCCTTCAGGCGGAAGAAGCAAGTCTTGAGAATTTTTTAAAATTAGGCCCCGATTATGGGATCATTCATCTCGCCACCCATGGCAAAGCAGATGATCGAAAAGGAGATTTTTCCTTTCTCGCATTCAGTGGGGCTAGTTCCAATAATCAGGCAGGACGCCTGTATGTCCGCGATCTGTATGACATGAAACTTCCGGCAGAGATGGCCGTCTTGAGTGCGTGCGAAACGGGGATTGGAAAACTCAGTAAAGGAGAAGGGATAGAAAGCCTTGCACGCGGCTTTTTTTATGCCGGAACCCGGAGTCTGATTACCACACTGTGGAGTGTCAACGATGCGAAAACGGCGGATATCATGGAGCGTTTCTATCGAAACCTGAAAGAAGGAGCCTCCAAAGATGCCGCATTACAAGCTGCAAAGATGGATTATGTGAAGGAGCACGACGATTTTTACAGTCATCCCTATTTCTGGTCGGGTTATATCGCCGTTGGAGATATGCGCCCATTCCCCATTGAGGATTCCCGCTTCGGGATGCTTGGAGGGGGCTCGCTGCTGTGCCTGTTACTCGGCGTTCTGGGATACTGGATCTATCGCAGGAAAAATCGGATTTGAATTATTTTTTTTGGAGCAGGTGTTACTATTGAGGAGGTGTCAGGTCCTAATCATATCAATTTGTAACTCCTTTGATATTGCTAACCCTGCTTCCCCATGAACAAGTTCTTACTCATCCTACTGTTGTTTGTTCCGGCATGTATGTTATTCGCAGTAACTCACTCGGGAGACATTATTGTGAGGTCTGTTGTGAAGACCCATAAAGAAGGCATCGAAATTGACGTTCAACCGATTTCCGGAACTGCTACCCTCATGTTAACTATAGATCTCCCCGCCGATGCGGATTTATGGGTGTCTGTGTATGCAAACGATGGAACCCTAATTGGTAAAGATCAACTACATGGAAGCAACCTTAACCATTTGCTTCATTTTAATTTTCTCTCAGGAAATGAGTTTCAGGTGAACATCTCTTACGTGTATGGAGGCCTGTTACATGTGGCAAAGGTTCATAAATATATAGGCTGAGTTTATTCTTCCAGATATTCCGAGCCGACTTCCGTTAATTCGATCACGATATCTGTCAGTTTGTTAACTGTATCACGGGTTTTGCCTTGGGTACGAAAGCGATCAATAATGGTCGCAACTTCTTCTCGCAGGGACGAGGAAATAGGGAATGCGATTCGGAAGGGTGAATTTGGTTTTGCCATCTATTTGGGACTATTTTGATGAGAACGATAGCAAGTGTAAAGCTAAATCTTTAATCGAATTCTCCATGTCTGCTACAGTTCGTTTGGTATATGTTGCCGATCCCATGTGCTCCTGGTGCTGGGGATTTGCTCCTGAATTTCAACAAATTCGGGAGAAATATGCGGGCCAATGGGAAATAGACTTGCTGATGGGAGGCCTGCGACCCGGTACAACTGAAGTTGTGGATACGAAAATGAAGGGCTTCCTCCGCGAGCACTGGGAAGAAATCGGTGAGCGAACGAATCAACCTTTCGCATTTGATATCCTGGAACGGGATGATTTTGTCTATGATACGGAACCCGCAGCACGAGCAGTTGTGGTGGTCAAGCATCTATTTCCTGACCACTATTGGGAAATGTTTAAAGCCGTTCAGTATGCGTTTTATGCAGAGAATAAAGACACCAACTTACCGGAAACCTTCCGGAATATAGTTGATTCCCTGGGACTGGAGGTAGATCGGTTTGACGCGGAGTTTCATTCTCCCGATGCTCGGACCGCTACGCAGGCTGAATTTGCACTGGCCCGGGAAATGGGCATCAATGGATTCCCTTCTGTTGCGTTATTTACGGATGAACGTGGCTATCTTCTCTCCCGCGGCTATGCGACTTTTGCTGAATTAGAAGCGCAGATTGGACATATTAAATTGCCCCTTTAAATTCATTTTACATCGGATTCTCGAATTCTCAAACTCCCGAACTCTCTTCTTACTTCTTCCGAAAAAACAGGTACATCGGCACCCCCGTGAAATTGAAATGCTGTCGCAATTGATTTTCGAGGTATCGTTGATACGATTCAATCACATGTTCCGGGTGATTGGTGAAAAACAGAAAGGTCGGAACCCTGGCTGGAATTTGGGTTACGTACTTGATTCGAATGATACGTCCTTTGATACTCGGTGGGTGATGTCGGGCGATGGCATCCAGCATGACCTCATTGAGTTCGCTGGTTGATACCTGGCGCTGCTTATTGTCATAAACTTCCTTGGCGACTTCCAGTGCCTTGATGAGGCGCTGCTTGTCTTTTGCAGAAACAAACACGATGGGAACATCGGTAAAAGGAGCTACCCGTTCCAGGATTTTCTTTTCAAAATCCCGGGCCGTATTGGTCTCTTTCTCCATCAGATCCCACTTATTCACCAGAATAACCAGTCCCTTTTTATGTTTGAGGATCATGCTCAGGATATTCATGTCCTGAGATTCGATTCCCTGCGTTGCATCCAGCATCAGGAGAGCGATATCACACTCTTCTACTGCCCGGACGGTTCGTAGGGTAGAGTAGAACTCTATGTTTTCCTTCACCTTGGCACGCTTCCGAAGCCCTGCTGTATCAATGAGGAATATATCTTGTCCAAATCCCTGATACCGGGTATGTACGCTGTCCCGGGTGGTGCCTGCAATGGGCGTTACAATATTTACCTCTTGCCCGATCAGCGCATTGACCAGGCTGGATTTCCCTACATTCGGGCGACCGATGATGGCAAATTTGGGAACCCCTTCTTCCAGTGTACTAGGCGTTTCTTCAGGAAGCCCCAGTACGATTTCATCCAGCAACTCGCCAGTCCCACTTCCGGTTGCAGCTGATACAGGCAGAATCTCTCCTAAACCCAGGTTATAAAATTCAACAATATCCGGATACTGCCTTGTGCTGTCCGCTTTATTGGCTGCGAGTAAGACTTTCTTTTGACTCTTCCGAATAATTTGGCAGAATTCCTCATCCAGGGGCAGGATACCAGTCCGCACATCTACCATAAACACCAGTAAATCGGCCTCTTCCATGGCGATGTGTACTTGTTCCCGGATGGCTTTTTCAAACACATCATCCGAATCCGAAACATATCCACCTGTATCAATCACCGTGAATTCCCTGCCGTTCCATTCCACTTTTCCATAGTTGCGGTCACGCGTTACGCCACTCATATCATCCACTATGGCGGTCCGGTCCTCCGTTAATCGATTAAATAAGGTCGATTTCCCCACATTAGGCCTGCCTACTATCGCTACAATTCCACTCATGAGTATATACTAAAATCTGTCTGCTTACTTATTTGTTCCTCGCTCATTCATACCCGAAGTCGCGAAGATACGAATTACTATCTTTCCAGTTATCGGAGACCTTGACATAGAGTTCAAGAAATACCTTGGTGCCCAGGAATTGTTCGATGTCTTTGCGGGCATGTGTACCGATCTTTTTGAGCATAGCTCCCCCCTTTCCAATGACCATTCCCTTTTGAGATTTGCGCTCTACATGAATGACTGCATTGATTCGGGAAATACCTTCTTCTTCTGTGAATTCTGCAATTTCAACTTCGGTAGAGTAGGGGAGTTCTTGCTTGAGGGAGAGAAATAGTTTCTCCCGAATGATCTCCCCTACGAAAAAGCGTTCGGGACGGTCTGATATCTGGTCCTTCTCAAAATAACGCGGGCCGATGGGGAGATGTTTATGAATGAGCCGCTTGAGGACATCGGTATTGGTTCCATTGAGGGCAGATAAGGGTAGCGATTCGACAAATTCTACTTGAGTTGCGAGTGCCTGCATTCGTTGAAACAGCTTTTCTTCAGGTACGGCATCCATTTTATTCAGAACGAGAATCTTGGGAATATTGGTCTTCTCAGCGAGTTTCAATAGATCGCCTTCCGGAAAGGTCTCATCTGCCGCGATCAGTAAGACAATCAGGTCTGCATCTTCAACGGCACTGCCGATTGATTGTATCATTCGCTGATGCAAGCGGTATTTAGGGCGAATGAGTCCGGGGGTATCAGAATACACGATCTGATAATCATCACCGGTGTCGATCCCAAATATTCGATGCCGAGTAGTTTGGGCCTTAGGGGTGGTAATGCTGAGTTTTCGACCCAATATCCTGTTGAGGAGCGTGGATTTTCCGGCATTGGGCTTGCCAATGATACTGACGAACCCTGATTTATGAG
>CAYGTH010000312.1:0-8799 GCA_964352745.1 uncultured Bacteroidia bacterium | reverse complement strand
AAACACAATCCCTGGGCGGGAGTATGCCCGGTCCGCTCAAAACGGTCAATGTTCAACATCAGCGCTGCATGACAAACTGGGTGATGGTGAAGGGATAGAGCGCGTTTTTCAAATAATCCCTGATTTAACCCACATATACTTGTCCCCCTCAAAACCAAATCTCCTGTGCCACGCGAAAGGTATTCGCATGGGCTTCGACAATATCCTTGATCTGTGGAGAATAACCTCCTCCAAGTGCGACTGCAACGGGAATGTCGTTTCGCTTAGCGGTTTCAAATACAAACACATCCCGGGCCTTACACCCCGCCCTACTACAATTGAGCTTACCGAGTTTATCTGTTTCCAGGATATCTACTCCAGCCAGATAAAAAATCAGATCGGGCTGAACCTGATCAATCAGGCGAGGCAAATGATGATAAAGTTTGTTCAAATATGCTGTATCATCCAGATAAGGAGGTAAAGCCACATCTAAATCCGATTTTTCCTTGTGCATGGGATAATTTGCCTCGCAGTGCATGCTAAAGGTGAATACGCGAGGTTCCTCCCGAAAAATATGGGCGGTTCCATTTCCCTGATGCACATCGAGATCCACTACGAGTATCTGCTGAACCGTCCCATCTCGCAGCAAAAGATTGGAAGCGATTGCAATGTCATTCAATAGGCAGAAGCCTTCGCCATGATCTGCAAAAGCATGATGCGTGCCGCCAGCCCCGTTGAAGCTAACTCCGTATTCCATCGCATACAGCGCGTTTTGAAGCGTCCCTTTTGGAATAGTAAGTGCACGTTCGATCAGTTGAGGCGAAAGGGGAAATCCAGTCCTTCTTTGTTCCCGGGGGCTGAGTTGTTGGGATTTGAGTTGTTCCCAATATGCCCGACCATGGGTTAGTAAGACCTCCTCTTCCGATAATTGCCCTGGATCAAAGAGGTTTTCCTTCGTGATGGTTCCTTCATACAGCAACTGTTCCGGAATAAGGGAATATTTCTCCATGGGGAAGCGATGGCCTTCCGGCAAGGGATGATGATAACAGTCAGACCAGGAAATTGTTAACAAACTTCGATGCGGTTAAATTGCCAAATTTACAACCTTGGGGAATAATATTCGTCTCTTTATCTAGAGATAGAACACCCATTCCTTAAGAAACTCAAAGATGAAAAATTTGTTAGCGGTTGTAATCGGACTTATTTGTATTGGGGCCTTTTTCCTGGTAGTCGGCAATAATCTGGAGGGCGATATCTTCGAAGAGAAGGAAGTTAGAGAAGTATCAGTAGTAGCACAGGTCGCTGATATGACCGAATCCTTTCATGGAATTAATATTAATGGGCCTTTTGAAGTTGAGCTGATTCAGTCTGATCAGTCGGGTATGGAGATTCAAGCCAGCGATAAAGACGCACAACGAATCAATTCTGAAATCAACAATGGTATTCTAAAGGTCTGGATGGAGAAGAAATTCCGTTCTTCCGATGATATCAAATTGATTATCACAAGCGCAATGTTTGACCAAATTGATGTACATGGTGCAGTGGAACTGGAAAGCAAGGGAACCCTTCAGTCCGAAAAGCTGGACATGGAAGTCTCTGGTGCCTGTGAAGTTGAGTTAACCATGGAAGTCGAGCGGTTTGATGCAGATATTTCCGGAGCAGGTGATTTAGACCTGGAAGGAAATGCAAAGAATGTAGATATCAGTATCAGCGGTGCAGGTAATATCGAGGCAGAAAACCTTAATGCCGATCGGGTAGAGATCAGCATCAGCGGCGCTGGACATGCAGAAGTACACGCCAATGAAGAATTGGACGTTTCGATTTCAGGTGTAGGCAGCGTGTCCTATTCCGGCGATCCGTCAAATATTAATAAGCGCATCTCCGGAATGGGGAGCCTTTCCAAAAACTAATTATCATTGCTTCCTCGTGGGAGCGCCCTCATACCCCGGCAACTTATCGTTGTCGGTTTTTTTGTGTTCCTACTTTTTCATACCCTATAGTTACGTTTGGTTTTTCCTTCCAATAGAAATATTCTGTATTTTTCTCCCCCACTGCAAAACCTACTCCCAACATGAACCGACGTAATTTCATCAAGTCCTCAGCCGCTGCTAGCCTCGCCTACTCTGCTCTCCCCCTTTATTCCGCTGTCAATCGAAGCCAAACAGCCCGGCTTGCCATTATCGGGAGTGGTTGGTGGGGAATGAATATATTGCGAGAAGCCATTGCTGCAAAAGGCGTCAAGGTCGTCGGCATGTGCGACGTAGATACAAACACCCTGACTGCTGCAGTCGCCGAAGTCAATAAGCTGAATGGAGACTCCCCCAAACGATATACCGACTATCGGGAAATGCTGCAACAGGAAAAGCCACAAATCGTCATTATAGCCACACCTGACCACTGGCATGCGCTCCCGGCAATTGCTGCCATGGAACAGGGGGCAGATGTGTACCTGGAAAAGCCAATCGGGCATACGATTTATGAAGGTCTGGCTATTCTCAGGACAGCCCGTCGGTTGGGTAGAATCGTACAGGTCGGCACGCATCGTCGGATGTCGGCACATAACGTTTCCGGCATGGAATTCCTCCGCTCCGGAAAAGTAGGCAAGATCAGCATGGTACGCTGTTTTGTCAATTATGGAGGCGGCGCAGGCCAGATGATGCCCGATGAAGAGGCACCGGAAGGACTGGATTGGGATATGTGGTGTGGCCCTGCGCCCTTGACGCCCTATAACAAAAAAATCCACCCCAAGGGTTTTCGTCAATTCATGAATTATGCCAATGGGACAATCGGCGACTGGGGTATACACTGGTTTGATCAGGTTTTGTGGTGGACAGAAGAGCGATATCCCAAATCCGTCTATGCTACGGGCGGGCGATTTGTCAAAGAAGATAACACGGATGCGCCGGATACGCTCCTCGCCAATTTTGAATTTGAAGACTTCACCATGAGCTGGGAAAACCGGCTCTGTGCCCCTAACACCACCGCCACCTCCAATATCGGCTGCTATTTTTACGGAACTGAAGGTACCTTCCACATGGGCTGGCTCGACGGATGGAGCTTCTACCCCCGCAAGAATGGAACAGGCCCTATTCATGTAAAACCTCAGCTCAACAGCCCGGATCACCAAAATATCAAGGAACTCTGGAGCGATTTCATCACTTCCATCGAAAGTCGGGAACGGCCCTCCTGTGATATTGAACATGGCTACTATGCGACCAATATTAGCCTGCTCGGAGTACTCTCCTACAAATTGGGAAGAAGTGTTCGGTGGGATGGGGAAGCACACAAAGTCATAGGAGATGTAGAGGCCAATGCACTCTTGAAGCGGGAATACCGAGGCGAATGGGAGTATCCTAAGATTTGATTACCGGAACGTGAGTCGCCTCCCTCAACCGCTTATTACTGCTACTCTACCAGCATACGCTGCATGCCGGGCGTGAGATAGGTACTGAATTGGCCCTCTTTTTCAGATGAAATAAAGTAGGCTTCGGCTTCCAATTCCGGGTGCTCGCTCAGAAATTGCCGGGCATTCTCGAGGCCCATCACCATACATGCAGTAGCCAATGCGTCTGCTGTTGCACAATCTGGCGCAACCAGACTCACACTCAGTAGATTATGCCGAACCGGATAGCCTAAATACGGATCAATCGTATGGGAATAGCGAATTCCATCCTGTTCATAATATCGCTTATAGCTCCCAGAAGTTGCCAGCGCACCGGCACTCAATTCGATGATGGCAGACAATTCAGGAGCGCCTTCCTGCTCAACAGGCTGTTCAATTCCCAACTTCCAGGGTTTCCCATTTTCATTTCTTCCCAACACCCGAATTTCACCGCCTAGTTCAACCAGGTAATTTCGGATCCCCTTGTCTTCCAATAATACAGCAATCAGATCGACCGAATAGCCCTGTGCAATCGCATTAAAATCAAGTTGCATCCCCTTATGCGACTTTCTCAATTCATATAGATCAGGACCCTTCGCACCCATTTCCAGCAAATCAAATCCGACCATATCTTGAATCGAATCCATATTCTCCACCTGTGGCGTCAAGCGGTCATCCGGTCCAAATCCCCAAGCCTTAACAAGCGGCATCACAGTAGGATCAAAAGCTCCCTGCGTCAGCTTGTACAAATGCTCAGAAAGCTTCAGCAAGGCAATAAAATGGGGATCATACGTTCGAAGCGTATCCCCTTTGTTAAATGTCGAAATAGTCGAATGCGGAATATAGGTTGAAAAAGAGGTGTCCATCTTTGCCAATACAGAATCGACTGCCTGCTGGTAATCTACGCCTGTTTTTTCGATGTAACGGATCTCGAAGGAAGTGCCTTGAGCCTGTCCTTTCAAAACAATGAGGCTCCCTACTGGTTTATTCATACAACCCAATAAACAACAGCAGCTGAGCCAAATTATCCAAACATTATTTTTTCGGCAGCATTGCAACATAGGTGCGAACTTGGATCATCTAAAGTACAATCCCATTCGGCTTTCCCCAAAACCACAAGAAAATCAAGTAGAATTACGCCAGGATCAAAAGAGATTTATCATATTTGCAATATGTCTGATTTTTCCCTTTACTTCCAACTAGGCTTGGAGCACATAGCCGACCTGCAAGCCTATGACCACCTCCTTTTTGTGGTTGTACTCTGTGTCGCTTACACCTTTGACCAATGGCGGCAAGTACTTATCCTGATCACAGCCTTTACCATCGGGCATTCCATTTCCCTTGCGTTGGCGACTCTGAATTACCTTCCGATCCCGGCAGCACTCATCGAATTATTGATCCCCATAACCATCTTCCTGACGGCAATCGGCAACATACTTCTTTTTCTGGAGAACAAATTCAACCAAAATAAAAAGATCCATTATGGACTTGCTTTGTTTTTTGGCCTTATTCATGGAATGGGGTTTTCTACCTATCTGAGACAGCTATTGGGCTCGGAAGAATCCATTCTACAGCCATTACTCGCCTTTAATATAGGACTGGAAATTGGGCAACTCCTGATTGTTGCCTGTTTCGCCCTCCTATCCGCAATCGTACTACTTTTTCTTAACTACCCGCATCGGGAATGGAAAATTTTCATTTCAGGTGCAGCAGCCGGGATTTCGCTCATTCTTGTTTCACAACTTCAACCCTGGTAACTCATGTTTAGAAAACTTGCTTTTTCCCATCATCTGGCACTATCAATTTGCCTGTTATTTCCCGTATTTTCTTTTGGACAAGGAAATACGAATCAAAACCCTTTCCGGCAATTGGGACAAGAACTCCCAACGCCCAATATCTATCGTAACGCTGCTGGCGCTCCCGGTCATGGTTACTGGCAACAGCGTGCCGATTACGAAATGGATATTCGCATTGATGATGCAACTCAGCAGCTACACGGAGCGGCCACCATTACGTATCACAATGAATCACCGGATCCACTGACCTATCTTTGGTTGCAGCTCGACCAAAATATGCGGGCAAAAGATTCTGATAAATATGCAACTGAGACAGCAAGTTTTGAAGGAGATAAATTACAACTCAGCACCCTTAAGAGGATGCGCGATTTACGAGAGTTTGATGGAGGATTTAAAATTGAATCTGTCAATACAGTTGCCGGGAGTCCATTGCCTTATGTCATCAACAAAACGATGATGCGAGTTGACCTGCCTACTGCTATGAAGCCGGGAGACACCTTTTCTTTTCAGGTAAAATGGTGGTATAACATCAATGACCGGATCAAGCTGAAAGGAAGGTCTGGTTATGAATATTTTGAGAAAGACGGAAACTACCTGTACACCATTGCGCAGTTTTATCCCCGAATGGCCATGTACAGTGAAGTTGAAGGTTGGCAACATAAACAGTTTTTAGGCAATGGGGAATTCACGCTCTCTTTCGGCGACTACAAGGTAAGCCTTACTGTTCCTTCGGATCATGTAGTAGCTTCCACCGGCACGCTTCAAAATGCGGACGACCTCCTTTCAAGCAAGCATAAAAAGCGCCTTGAAGTGGCCCGGGAATCCACCGATGAGCCGATCCTGATTGTTACAGAAGCAGAGGCAACTTCAGCAGAGAAAAAGAAGAGCAGCACCGAGCGCACCTGGATTTTTGAGGCAGAAAATGTGCGGGATTTTGCTTTTGCCAGCTCTCGTAAGTTCATTTGGGATGCGATGGCTGTGAAGTATGGCGACAGGACTGTACTGGCCATGTCTTATTATCCAAAAGAAGGAAATCCTCTTTGGGGACAGTATTCTACCAAATCGATCGTACATACCCTCAATGTATATTCTCGCCATACCTTTGATTACCCTTACCCCGTTGCGATTTCGGTCCATACCGATAATATCGGGATGGAGTATCCCATGATTTGCTTCAATGGCTATCGCCCGGAAGCCGATGGCACCTATAGTAAACTTACACGTAAGGGCCTGATCAGTGTTGTCATTCATGAGGTTGGCCACAATTATTTCCCCATGATCGTCAACTCAGATGAGCGTCAATGGACCTGGATGGATGAGGGGTTGAATTCTTTCTTGCAATACCTGGCTGAGCAGGAATGGGAAAAAGACTACCCTTCCAGAAGAGGGCCAGCGGTAAATATTGTTGACTACATGGCAGGGAATAAGGATAAGATTTCTCCCATTATGACCAATTCTGAATCCATTCACCAATTTGGGAATAATGCCTATGGTAAGCCAGCAACCGCCTTAAATATCCTTCGCGAGACCATCATGGGGCGTGAATTATTTGACTTTGCCTTCAAAGAGTATTCACAACGGTGGATGTTCAAACACCCTGAGCCTGCTGATTTTTTCCGTACGATGGAAGACGCATCAGGCGTGGATTTGGATTGGTTTTGGCGAGGCTGGTTTTATACCACCGACCACGTAGATCTTGCCATAGATGAAGTCAAATGGATTCAACTCGATACGCGCAATCCTGGTATTGAAAAACCCATTGCAGCCAAAATTGACTCTGCCAACAGGCATTACATTTCAGACATTTATAACGAAAAAATCGGCCTCACCACCTACCGGGATAGAGACCCTGGCCTGGCGGATTTCTATACCGAGTATGATAAATTTGCCGTTACTGCACTGGATCAGCAAAAATATAAGAAGTATCGGGACTCCCTCACGGCCGACCAACAGGCATTCCTGGATGCGGGGTACAACTTTTATGAAGTCAGTTTCAAAAATATAGGAGGCCTGGTCATGCCGCTAATTTTGGAATTCACCTATCGGGATGGGAGCCAGGAAACCCAATATATCCCTGCAGAAATCTGGCGATATAATGCTGCGCAGGTCAGCAAGATTTTCATCACTGAAAAAGAAATTGTATCCATTTCAATGGATCCGAATCGCGAGACAGCCGATACAGACACCTACAACAACAATTGGCCTCCACGTGCTGAGCCAACCCGGTTTCGATTATTCAAAGAAACCCAATACAAGGAAAATGGCATGCAAACGACCAAGCGTAGCAAAGAAATTGAAAAACAGTTAAAATCAGAAAAGGCAAGTCCAGCCAGGGGCAGTAAGAGTCCCTGATCATCCTTCCAGCCTCTTTTTAAGGAACTGCTGAGCCAACTCTTGGCAACCTACATCCAAAACCCGCAACCCTCTTAAGTCTGACTTAAATCGGTTGCGGGTTTTGATTTTCAACGCACAAACAAGGTGGCACAAGACCCCTAATCAGGCTTGCGCCACCAGTGAGTAGCAACAATTTCTAAATATCAACCACTTCCACCCGCTTATTCAGGACTGCAGGCATGCATCTTCCAGGAGGCGCATTGATATAAGTAGGGTCGCAAATGACGTATCGCTGGCCGCGGTAGGTGATGGCATCTCCTACTATTCTCTCCGTAAAGCGAACGGCTGTAGCTGCGTGTCCTGGGAATATCAGCCCGATCGTTTCAAGTCCAATCAATTCCTCTACCAGCCACCCAAACAGCACACTTCTATCCTCACAATCGCTGTAGGGATAGTAAAGCATTTCTTCTGCAAAGAGGTAATTCTCCTTACCAAATTGCTGTTGATCCGTTTTATACGGGAAGGCAGTTTGTACAAATTTCAATAATATGGCGGTCGCTTCCAGTTGGCTTTTACCTGTGATAAGAGGTTTTAAGCTCCGCGTAAGGGCATTTCTTGCTCCTGCTGACAGAGGCGCACTTCCCTGGACATCAAGATCTGTAAACGGGAAAGTCCTGTAAAAAGCCACCAGGCTTTTATTGACGGGTACTGCTATTTTATGGCGCTTGCCGCCATATTCAAACGAAAGATTCCGAACCTGCGCTGCTGCATTCATTTTGGGAGCTTCCTGCAGGCTCAAATCCATCTTTTTCCGTGCATTTGAATAGGGAAGAGACAAGACCCGCAAGCGGCGAACCTTAACCGTTCCATCTTTAGGATCAACCAAAAAGAATCGGGTATTCCCCTCATGGAAATAGGTATTCTGATACACCATCTGCTCCATTGGCATGGCCAGGTGGAGTCGTGATCCATCTCCACAAATTCGGACGATATATCCGGACTTGTCCATACAAAAGGCAGTAAATAATACCTGTGCGCCCGGATCCTTGGGGTACATTCGGCGGGCAGCTGAGGCCAGTAGTTGATAGTACCCCCAGTCATTGAGGCCTAAGTCTTGCGACTTACTTTTCAATTGCTGAATCATAACCGCATATTTGGAGCACTGAAGTTTTGCCCAGGCCGCACTAATATCGCGGGTTTCTACGTTTTGGCCTATTCGAAAAACCATCGGAGAGTCAAACCGAAAAGGAACAGCTGTTCCAAAAAATCCGAGACGGGTTTCCCGATCAAGTGCCATCAGGGCCTGAC
>CAYGTH010000311.1:0-8828 GCA_964352745.1 uncultured Bacteroidia bacterium | reverse complement strand
GATGCCTGGAACTTGTTCCAGACAGAAGTAGATGTGGGGGACCCGTAGCCTTTGATGGGCTTCAGGCTTTCCCTGTGGAAGGGCATTAAGGTGATTTATCTTCGCTGCAGTAAATAAGGCTGCTGATGAATTTTTGCAGCTTGCTACACAAGCCCCACATCCTATGCAAGCAGCAGCATCCATCGCCCGGTCCGCAGTGGCTTTTCCGATTAAGATCGCGTTGGCTTCCGGAGCTGTACCCGTTTTTGCAGTAATATAGGCCCCTTTTTCAATGATCCGATCAAAAGCAGACCGGTCTACGATCAAATCCTTTACAAGGGGAAAGGCCCGGGCCCTCCAGGGCTCCACGGTAATGGTATCCCCATTTTTGAAACTTCGCAGGTGCAACTGACAAGTTGTTGTATTGGCATGCGGTCCGTGGGCACGGCCGTTGATAAACAGACTACATTGACCACATATTCCTTCCCGGCAGTCGTATTCGTAGGCGATGGCATCGTCATCCCGTAGCACCAGTATCTCATTGAGGTGGTCCAGGGCTTCCAAAAAGGACATGTCTTCACTAAGATTATCCACTTGATAGTCCTTAAAGGTGCCTTTTGCCTGTGATTGCTTCTGTCGCCAGATTCGAAGTGTAAGGTGCATATTTCGTTTTCTTATACTTTGATATATTGGGTTTTTCGGCTTAAGGATTCGCTCTACTTGATCCTTTTATTCCTACTGGTTCACCTGTCCTATTTATAGCTTCTCACTTTAGGGGTTACATATTCAAAATTCAGGGCTTCCTTATGCAAGGTGAATTTTCCCTGCTGGTATTCCCAGGCAGAAACATACGCATATTGTTCATCTACCCGAACCGCTTCTCCCTCTTCCGTTTGAAATTCTTCCCTGAAATGAGCTCCACAGGATTCTTCCCGTTGCAGCGCATCGGTACACATAAGTATCCCGAGTTCAATGAAATCAGCTAATCTCAGGGCTTTTTCCAGCTCCGGGTTCAATTCATCGCTATTTCCCGGGACTTTGACATCGGACCAAAATGCCTTTCTAATTCCCTTAATTTCTTTGATTGCTCGTTCCAGCCCCGCCTGGTTTCTACTCATGGCGCATTCCTGCCACATTACTTTTCCCAGTTCCCGATGGAAATGGTCAACCGTTTTGGTGCCCCTGATGGCGAGGATGCGATCAATATGTTCTCTCACGCCTGTTTCTACTTCCTGAAAGGCGGGGTGGTCCACAGTGATTTGCTTCTCTTTCAATGCTGCCACCAAATAATTATTAATGGTATTCGGAAGGATAAAATAACCATCTACACTGGCTTGCAATAAAGAATTGGCTCCTAAACGATTGGCACCGTGATCCGAAAAATTGCATTCGCCAATCGCATATAATCCGGGAATCGTAGTCATCAATTCATAGTCAACCCATAATCCACCCATGGAGAAATGAGCTGCAGGAGAAATCTGCATGGGCTCCTGATAGGCATCGATACCCGTAATTTTTTTATACATGGCAAACAGATTCCCGTATCGGTCCTCAATAGCACCTACTCCTACGGTTGCAATGGCGCTGCTAAAATCCAGATAGACTGCATTTTTCAGCCTTCCGACTCCAAAACCTGCATCTATCCTTTCTTTGGCTGCACGGGAAGCAATATCTCTCGGGGCTAAATTACCAAAGCTGGGATATCGCCTTTCCAGATAATAGTCTCTTTCCACCTCCGGGATATCGTTGGCTTTGCGCGGATCATCTTTTTGCAGAGGTACCCATATCCGGCCGTCATTGCGGAGTGATTCAGACATCAAAGTCAATTTTGATTGGGCTTCACTGGATTGCGGCAGTGCTGTTGGGTGGATCTGCGTGAAACTCGGTGCCGCAAAAAAAGCACCTCTTTTATGTGCCTTCCAGATGGCGCTACCGTTGCATCCGATGGCTAAGGTGGAGAGTCGAAATACCCGGGAGTAACCCCCAGTAGCCAGCACGACAGCATCCGCTGCAAATCGCTTTAATTGACCACTGACCAAATCACGGGCAATGATTCCTTTGGCCTTCCCCTCCACCCGTACAAGGTCCAGCATTTCATGCCGGGGAAGCAGGGTCACTTTTTTCTTTCTCACCATCTTGTACAACTGGGAATATGCAGCCAGTAAGAGCTGTTGTCCAGTCTGGCCGCGCGCATAGAAAGTCCGCTGAACCTGTACGCCGCCGAAGCTTCGGTTGACTAATACCCCACCATACTCCCGCGCAAAAGGTACGCCTTGTTGGGTAAAATGATCAATAAGCGGTGCAGAAAGCTCAGCCAGCCGGTATGTGTTGGCTTCTCTGGATCTGAAGTCGCCTCCTTTGAGCGTATCGTAAAACATCCTCCAGACGCTGTCACCGTCATGTTGGTAGTTTTTTGCCGCGTTAATACCGCCTTGCGCTGCTACGGAATGAGCTCTCCGGGCGGAATCCTGATAACAAAAGCATTGGACATCATATCCAAGTTCAGCCAGAGTAGCGGCCGCTCCGGCACCTGAGAGCCCTGAACCCACCACAATCACCTGCATTTTTTTCTTATTGGCTGGATTGATCAGTTGGCTTTTCGCCTGATAGTTGCGCCATTTATCTTCAAGTCTTCCTTCAGGTATTTTTGCGTCGAGAATCATAATAGGACTTATTGGAAGTAAACGATAATGGGGATGATGCCAAAGCCCACTGCCACAAGGATTGCATAAACCAGCGAAATCCTGGCCAATAGTGTCAGCCCTCGTTTATGATAAAAACCCAGCGTCTTGAAAGCGGATTGCAGCCCGTGGTGCAAATGAAATCCAAGGGGAATCATCAGTAAGGCATAAAAAATAACGTAGTAAATATTATGAAAAAGCGTATAAGTAACTTCATATATATCTTTGTTCCCTGCAGCATCATTTCCTACGCTTTCACCAATTCCCAACTTAACTCGTGCCCAAAAATTTACTAAATGAATGACGATAAAGATCAGGATCAGCATCCCGAGCACCCCCATATTTTGTGAAGCCCAACTACTGTTTTCCCGGGTGCGATTAATGGAATAGCTGACAGGTTTCGTTTTTTTATTTCTCAGCGTGACCAACAAAGCGTATACGACATGGGCGATGATTGAAAGATACAAAGCGTATGCAACGATCATGACCAAAGGGTTCTCACGCAGCCAGGTGGAGTACGCATTGTACCATCCACGAGCGGTCTGTTCCGGTAATAGCAATAAGCAATTAGCAGATAGGTGAACCATCAGGAATAAACACAGAAACAAGCCGGTAAGGGCGATCATGCTTTTTCGGAAAAACAATATATTGACTTTCATAATCCAGCCTTTAGACAAGCACCAATTCTCACATGAGGAACCCGATCAACCCGTGCTTTTCAAACCACCAGCGATCCCATTGGTGAGTATCAATAATTTTTTTAATAATGGGTCGGCTATTTCTGGCGCAGTTTCTTTCGCGCCACGCCATTCTTTGAGGTATTGTAATTGCAGCCGATGTAAATTGCCCAGCACCTTAGCTCTAAGTGCTATATTTTGCAATTGGTTGTTACGACGGTCGGCAACGGGTTTATCAAATAATTCGGTGATTTGACTCAGTCCTCGTTCGTAGTCCTTCAGCAGCAAATCCATGAGAGAATCCCGGATATCTGCTTGCGGGACCAGTGCTGCAAATGCCTTCATAATGGAAGGGTCCGAATTAAGCAAACTGGTCTCTACTTCGATCAGGACGTAGTACAGCAAAGGCCAGTCAGCAACTGCTGTTTGAAGGGCCAACCACTGCGAGGGAGCTTCTTGCTGCAATTGGCGCAGCGCTGTCCCTACTCCAAACCAACCTGTCAGGTTGAATCTGGATTGATTCCAGCTGAATACCCACGGAATCGCACGCAGATCAGCCAGGCTTCGGGTACCGGTTCGACGTGATGGACGTGAACCAATCTTGCTTTGTTCCAGCACATCTATAGGGGTGGCCCGGGTATAAAAATCGATGAATCCCGGATGGTCAATCAGTGAGGGATAGGACTGCTGAGACATCTGGGTTAGCTTTTCCATGGCCTCGAACAAGGGCAGCGGAAGCGCGGGGGGATCCAGCCCCTTCATCACCTGACGGGCAGTCCCGGCCAGCAGCATCTCCAGGTTGTAGGTCGCATTTTTTAAATTGGCAAACTGCTGCGCAATGGTCTCGCCCTGCACTGTGATTTTGATTGCACCGCACACAGAACCAGATGGCATGCTATCCAGGAAACGATGATATTTGCCGCCGCCACGGCTAATTGTTCCGCCTCTACCGTGAAAAAAACACAACTGCATATCGTGCTGTTCTGCGACTTTACTCAACTTTTCTTCTGCCTTGTATATATTCCAGCGGCTCGCCAGGATACCGCCGTCTTTGTTGCTATCGCTGTAGCCCAACATGACCTCCTGGATATTACCATGACGACGGCGCCTGGTAAGCGGGTGAGCCAGAAAAGCCTGAAGGATCTTATCCCCGGCCTGAAGATCATCTATTGTCTCGAGCAAGGGGACTACGGGGATTTCCTGGTCCAGCAATCCTACTTCGCGCAGGAGCAGATAGACGACCAGCAGATCAGTCAAATCCCGGGTCATACTGACGATAATGGAGCCAATACCATCAGTGCCGTAGCGCTTAATATGACGACGTATCACCCGATAATAAGCTAATACCTTATCTGCTTCCGGACCGCACTGATCTCCCATGACAAGGAAAGGCCGCTTCCTTTGCAGTTCTTCGTTGAGGAAACGAAGCCGTTTATCCATGTCCCATTCGGCAAAATCAAAATCTTCAAACCCCGCAGCTTGCAGAAGCTGACTCATTGCTTTTTCGTGATACGCACTGTTTTGTCTGATATCCAGCTTGACCAGGTGAAAGCCAAAGCAACGAACCTGTCTTTCCAGCTCGAAGAGTCGGTCCTGTGCAATTCGGTCAGCACCAATTTCCTGTAGTGCCCGGCGCAGCAAAATCAAATCTTCCTGAAGATCCCGGGCTGTGGGGTAATAACATCCGGGCTGGGTATTGGTCTGAGTGCGCGTATGTTGCAGTCGGACTACCATCAAATTGACAAACTGTCGGTATGGACTTCGCGGATTACGCGCCAGCGCCTTCATTCCCATTTCTCCAAGCGCAGTAGCACCGGCCTGAATAGCCTCCTGAAAGCCCGATGGTGTCGCCTGATGAGTTGCTGACATACTCAAACTGCCGGCCAGCTTAAGCAACTCTTTGTGCAATAATTGGAGTGCGACTTCCCGGTGTTTCTCCAGGGTGCTTTCGGTAAATTCCGCAGTTACATAAGGATGTCCATCCCGGTCCCCACCTACCCAACTCCCAAATTCCAGAATGGGAAATTGTTCTGGTTCACTCAGTTTTGACGGAGCAAAACCCATCTCTTTCCAACTACCGCGCAAACGCAGGTCGCTTTCCCGGAGTGCAGCGGGAAATACATGGGTGAAATAGTGAAGGACGTGATTCCGTTCATCCAGCAGTGAGGGTTTTTCCAGATAGACCTCTCCCGTACGCCAGAGTCGCTCTAACAGAGTCTTAATGGATTCCCGGATCTGATTTCGCTCCGTATGGGACCAGACGGTGTTTTCGTTTTTTACCAGCAACAGATATAATTCTCTGTGCAACTCTAATACTGTGACCCGCTTGGCCTCGGTAGGATGAGCCGTGAGAACAGGTTGAATACACAGCTTTGGGAATACCGCAGCCATTTGTTCTTCGGTGTACCCTTGTTTTTTCCAACGCGCGAAGGTTTCTCCCCAGGAACCCCGAATGGCAGCCAGTCCCTGGGTATTTTCTACTTGCCTTTTGTATTGTACGGCCACATTCTCCTCAACCATATTCAGCAACTGAAAGGAAATACTCAGTGCTTGAATGAATTTGGTTTCCTGATCATCGGCTAATCCTGTAGTCTCCGTTGATTCGTTGATCCAGGGCAGCAAACGTGCCAGGTTGTCTTCTCCGAGAGATACCAGGACTTCCTGAAAGCAGCTCATTACAAAATGCAGGTCCTTACTTATTTTATCAAATTCCTGATGCTGAAGGGTGTTTTTCAAATCTAGGCAATTAGTGTTTGGGGTTGATCAGGAGGAATGACCTGATTTACTTTAAATATAAAAAAAATAATCATCTGGTTGACTCAGATTCTTTGGCAAAGTCTTCTGCCTCATAGTCATTACACCCATTATCGTGAAGCTACCCCCAAAAGTAGACAGCAGGTCTGGCGAAACATCACTTACTGAATTGGATATTCACCTATTCGTCCCCAAATCCAAAACCAGCTAAGGAACCCTCCTGGTCCGAAACCCAAAAACCCCCAAGCTTTCGCTTGGGGATTCTTTCCTGGCATCCCATAGGGGACGCGAATTTATCTAACAGCTTCAATTATAGCAGTAGATTAGTTTGCTTCAACCACAATCTTCCGATTCAAGGTGCGAGCGCCGGATTCCTGCACCTGCAAGAGATAGACTCCCTTGGCTAGCCTGCTGAGGGGTAACATGATTTCCGATTGACCGGGACTCATGGTCTCGCTAAGCTGAATTTTTCCGGTCAGATCGAGGAGACGCACCTGACAAGCTTGGCCCAGGGTTTCCCGTGTTACCGTCAACTGCTGGCGAGCTGGATTGGGGAAAGAGCGGATGTCGTTTCGCTCAAGCAGTTCCTCGTTGGCCGTTGAGATTGTGATATCGGCATCGGGGGCTTGAGGGCTAATCGTCATGGCTGTTTGGTTTTGATGGATCGCATCAACCGCCTGCCAGGTAAGGTTGAACTCGATCTCTCTCTTGGCAATGTCGTCGTCCAGGACCACGATGATCCGGGCAATCTGACCGTAGCCAGAGACTTCTACTCCGTCGTTGCGCACGAGGCCTACTTCGAGCACAGAGCTGTTAAAGTCATCGTGGAAGATCGTGAGCAGGTCCTGGTCGTCCATTCCGACCCAGGAAGAGTCAAATACTACCTGAACACTATGGGGCTTTACCTGGCTCGAATCATAAGCGATAGAGAAAGCCAGTCCATACAGATTGTTGACCATCGTGTCCATCGTACCCAGCATCACCGGAATCTCCAGGGTATCTCCCGGATTGAGGACGGTTGGCATATCCATATAGAGCGGAATGCCGCCTCCGGTAGTGGGCATGGAACCACTTTGCAAAAAGTTGTAATTCAGGCCGATCGCTAAGGTATCGTCCGCGTTAATGACTCCATTGCCATCACTGTCGGCATGTTTGAGGTCAAGTCCTGAAGGAAGACTCTGTCCCCAGTCGGGTGCAAGCTGAGGCGTCCAGGTAAGAGATGCATTGGGGCGAACGGGGCCAGTCTGTCCGTATGCGACCCCGATAGGAAGCAAATCCCAGGCGTTGGCGAACTGATCATTGTTGGCATCTCCTGGTAAAACGGCTGTCAAAGCAACAATCTGAGGGGCCCAGCATGCCAGCGAATCAACATAGAGCCCAATATCTCTCACGCTGCCATCCAGGTCAAAAAAGGTAGGTTCGCCGGCATTGACGAGCGGAGAATTGATCAGCGGGAAATAGTTGGTGCTGTCTAACTGTGGCGCAAAGTCCAGGTTGAAATAGGCATCCGTAGAATCTCCGTTCGCATTGGTGGTAATCGGCACTCCTGCGAAAGGAATGTTCAACTGAGCACTGTAGTTGGTGGTATTCTGAGTAATCAGATTGTAAGAAAGTTCAGAAGGGGTTCCATGGGCACTGTTGAACTGGTTGATGCCAGTGGTATTGTTGAAGATGACGTTCATCTGGATGATGGCTCCTCCATCTCCGAATACGGTGATTCCCTGTTCATTGTCAAAGATGACATTGTTCCGGATGATGGTTGGTAAGGGAGAATTAGAAGCGGATTCCGCAATTCCTTCCAAGACATTTCGGATGACGTTATTTTGTATGACGATATTACCGCCTCCATTTCGTCCCGCTCGAATCCCGATTCCGTCCACCTCATAAACTTCATTTCCTGAGATCAAGGCATCAGCTCCGGCAAAAAAGGAAAATATCCCATAGGTATCGCCGTTGTGTATTTTGTTACAAACGATGGTATAATGCTGGGGGGAGGTCCGGCCCGCTTCCGCAAAAGAGACGCCGAGCGTTCCGAAGTCATAGATTTCGTTGTTGGCCACCAAAATAGGTTGGGTAGAATAGAGCGTAATCGCTGCGTCATCGGCATGCCGAAAGATGCTGTTTTGAATGATGAGCCGAGGGCTGGAAGCGGCCTGGGGTCCAAATGTCTGGGTGTTGACTTCCAGGAGTATTTCCGCATATTCTACGACACAATATCGGAATTCGCTCAGCGCAGGGAGAGCAGTAAACAAGATGCCGCCCCACTTTTGGCTGCCAAGACCGACATTTTGTACCGTAAGAAGGATGGGGTCCACCTGGGTGCCTACTGCCGAGATTTGACCGTCAACGGTAAGTGAAAAAGTCGGTTCAAAACGCAGTTCTGTTCCTGCTTCCAGGGTGAGAACGGTATTCACCTGCACCGTTAAATCTCCGTTGGCGATGTAGATGGTGTCCTCGTAAAAGGTTCCGGAGACCGATCCGCTGACATATTTGACGGGGCCTGGTAATAAGGTGATGGGAGAGAGGGTTTCCGTTCCAGTGATCAGAACGGGCTGATTTTGGTTATAAAAGGTGGTTTGATAGCCTGTGGCTTCCATCCGAATATCATATACACCGGACCCCAGGTTGAGGCTGTAGGAACCATTGCTTTGTGTAAAAGCGGTATCGGAAGCACCCGAAATAGAAGTATTGGTGAAGATGACGGAAATGCCGGCATGATTACTTTGGCCAGAGAGAA
>CAYGTH010000310.1:0-8850 GCA_964352745.1 uncultured Bacteroidia bacterium | reverse complement strand
AAAATCCATGATTTGCCTTTAAAGACATCCCTTCCGACTGCCAACCCTTCAAAGGGTTTGTCGGGGCCATCGTTGAATCCTTTTAAGGGTTCGATTGCGCGAAAGGGATGTCTCCCGACGAAAAAAACAAGGGTATTATATACTCGAATACATCTTCCGACCACCGAACAATCCCCGTATTCCCCTTCACAGATCTTTTCCCCCCTTCTCCCTGATCCATCTGTTTTCTATTTCCTCGAGGCTTTTGCCTTTGGTTTCGGGAACTACCTTGTAAAAGAAAAGCGTAGCGACAAAACAGAAACCGGCAAATACAAAGAAGCCAGGGCCCATACCGATCTGTGTTACAAACCAGGGGAAGATAAAGGCAGTTATGAAATTGGTGCTCCAATTGGCAAAAGTGGCTATCGACATCGCGCGACCTCTCAGGCGGTTGGGGTAGATTTCGCCCAGCAATACCCAGATCACAGCATTGATCGAAAAGGCAAGGCTGGCCATATAAATGCACAGCATAACGACTATCCATATCCCCTGGACACCTGTGGTAAACAGGGTGCCAATAATCACTAAGGAGAGACATACTGCTGCCATGCCGCCAATCAATAAGGGCCTGCGACCCCAACTGTCGATCTTCCACAGGGCAAGTGCCGTAAAGATCAGATTGATCAGGCCTATCGCCACCTGAAATTTCAGGGCATTGTCAAAGGTAAAGCCTGCCCCTGCGAGGATGTCGGGCCCGTAATAGACGATAATATTTACCCCCGTGAACTGACCGAATATCGAAAGGCCAAGCCCTACGATAAGTGCCAAACGATATCCCGGTTTGAGCAATTCACCAATAGAGCCCCGCTTTTCGGCTACGGAATTGTGGATGGCTGTCAATTCTTGATTGGCAAGGGTTTTTCCACTTATCTTTTTCAAGATGCGAAAGCCTTTCTCTTCGAGGCCTTCTTTGACCAGCCACCTTGGACTTTCGGGTATGATGAGCAATAAGCCAAAAAACAAGGCAGCCGGGAGCATTTCGGCTCCGAACATTGCGCGCCACACATCGAATCCCATTACCTGATGCACAACCTCGATTGTAGCCTGAGTGCCCTTTTCTGAAAACCCCAGTAAGCACCAGTTGGAAAAATACGCCAACAAGATGCCCACGACGATTGACATCTGGTACAGGGCCACCAGCCTGCCTCTGATTTTGGGAGGTGAAAACTCAGAAATGTACAAGGGAGCCAAAACAGAGGCGATGCCTATGCCCAGGCCTCCCACCAGCCTTGCCGATATCAGGACCCCAAAACTCTCCGGTATCGCAGAACCCAGCGCGGAAATGAAAAACAGGAGGGCCGAGGTAATCAGAACGGGTCTGCGTCCATACCTGTCGCCCAGGGCCCCCGCCACCAATGAGCCCAACACCGCCCCTACCAGGGCAGAGCTCCCAAACCAGCCTACCTGTAGTTTGTCCAGACCGAACTGGACTTCTACCATCGATATCGTTCCGGATATGACAGCCGTGTCGAACCCAAACAGGATTCCCCCAAGGGAGGCGACAAAACATACCAGGGCTAAAAACAGGGGACTTCCTTTGTCTGAGGTTGCTTGTGTGAGATCCATACGCATCTTTCCTTTTCTGGTTTTCGGGGTTTGTTTCGTTATCCTGCCCTGTTAATGTTCCACACCTGGGAGCATTTGCTGCCACACCTCATCGATATCGCTGCCAACCCCCGATTCCTGACTCATGTCCCAATAGCTTGTTTGTTGTAGGTTAAGTGCCAGCGTTGTTGTGATGAAACTTTGGGTCCAGCCGGTTAACGTGCCCCAGGCTCCCCAGCCATGGTCGGCATTGGAGCCATAATACTCCCAGTTTTCATAGTCAAAAGCACGGAACCAACAACCGTCCAAATCGGCACGGCCGGAAGAGGTACTTTGGATTCGAATCAGGAAATCGGCCAGTTTGTCAACCGCTTCCAGGTATTTCGGATTTTGGGTGGCCTGAGCAGCTTCGTTGAGGGCAAAAAAAGCAAAGTTGCTGGTATAGAGCATGTCGGCTAAGGGGTCTCCATTGAAATGGATTACCGGGGCTTCGCTCGTTCCATAGGCTTCATTTGTCTTAGGGGCGCCATATCTTCCTTTGTTGCCTGCACCCAATTCTTCCTGCAAGGCTCCACAAGCTACCTGATGTTCCAGCAAGTCATCGCAAATCTGATTCAACCAATCCCTGTGTTGTGGGGAATCTTCCACCCGTACCAGCCAGGCCAGGGGCAGGATCATGCGGGCGCGCTCCTGCTGGATGCCATTAGTCCATTTCCAGTTTGCCGGATAATTGGCCATCGTAATCCCTAAAGCTGTTTTTGCCTTGTCCAGAAGCGGAGCATAGGCAGTCTTGTCATAGAGCCACAAATAAGTGGCCCACAACCACGATTCATAGTGCGGTGCAATGTTTTCCAGATCTCTTCGCATCAGCACCTGCCAGGTGGTCTTGTCAATATCCGCACCATTCAATGCACCGCTTCTAAAGCCTTTATACCCTGAAGTGCGGAAATTGGCCAGGATCAGTTCCGCTATTTGCGTGTCCCATTGATGATTGTCCAAAGCCTGAGCGGCTAATATAGAGCCAAGGATCACCCGGGCATTGTCATCTCCATAATATCGGCCTTTGTGCGTGTCCGCCCAGCCCACCAGCCCATAGGATGAGTTGCCAGGGTCCTTGCTGCTTTGGGTTTTGAAGGCTTCTGAATTGAACAGGAAGTTCATCAGGTTTTCGGAGATCTCCTGCTGCTTGTTTTCTTTGCGGGTATTTGCGACGGCAAAGGTCATGGCCGCCTCCGCCACACAATCTGCCCGCAGCCAGTACCGGTAGGGTTGAGATCCATTGGGGTTGATATAGGAATAATGACCTTCCATAATCCCTAATGAGCCATCACCAGCGGGTAGCTTCAGGTCTATAGGAGGGCCTACAGGAAGCTTGTTCGTGTCGATTTTTTGCCATTGGCTTTTCCATTCGGGATGTATCAAAAAGCGCCCTTTCACATACCAATCGGCCCCTCGTTCAACGGCAGTTTGAAAGGCATCTTCCGGCAGGACCGCATCGGCAGCGTAAGCAGGTTTTACCAGGGGAGTCCAGGCCAATGATTTTTCTTCAAAATTGATAGACAGGTGGGAAAGGATGCCGCCCAGAGCACTTTTCCAGGCACTCAGTGGCGAATACCGACTTTTGTTGAAATCGCTCAGCTTGGTAGTCGATATCAGGATATCCCCTTCCTCAAACAAAATGGGGACACTGGGGGTCTGCTCCAGGCCATAAACAGCTTCATTCAAGCCGGCCACATTCGCCCCAGTCAAATGGGACTTTCGCTCAGGCACTTCCACATAGGCATACAAGCCTGCATCCAGAATTCTCATTTCAGGCAGGTTGCTCCCAAAAAATTCCGAAGTGACGATCAGTCGCTCTTTTTTTGTAGTCTTTATTTCGCCAGTAGGGCCAGTTGGCAAGCGATCGGGATACTCAACATATACCTTTAGATTATTAGCCCTGGCTCTTTCATAAAAATCTGCAGGGAGCACCGTTTTCTGTTTGGGGTAGTTCCTGGCCAATACCAATAGCGTACCATTTGAGGGGCTTGCTTCAAGGGCTGCCTCAATATCATCAAAGCGCTGACAAGTCTGACCGGCAGCAGCTAACAGGGCATACAAATCATTCTGCTCGTCACAGTAGATGCTTATCTTGTTTCCCTCACAAGAAAACAGGAACAAAGACCATACAGCATACCCTGACAACAGGAGGTGAGTTAATCTTTTCATTATTTGTTTTGGGTACCTTAAGCAGTATTAATGCTCAATCTATTTGTAGCGTATCGAAAGCAATATCGACATTTTCTCCATATTTGGGGGCAAAACAAGCTGGTGCCGGAACACAGAAAAGGCACATGCGTGTAGCATGTGCCCATCGAGAGAGAACCTAATTGTTGATAAACTCTTTGAACATGTTAGCGGTCAGTACCCATGAAACTCCCATCGGCACTGAAGAACACTTTAGTCTTGTCTGACAAACGAACCTCATAATTACGTACGCTGCCATTGTCATTGAGCCGTTTTTTGGCCCGCTCAATTTGCTGACCTGAGAAATTTGTATCGAGGTAATCACGGACAGTTTGTGGTAGTGCAGAAACAGCGATATCTATACTGTCTTCGCCGCTGCCGGAAGAGGAAGAGTCGTCAGCAAGAAAATTTCCTGTCGCATCGAAATCAAGTTCCTGGCCTGTACTCAATTCGACCTCATACTTCCTGAAACTACCATCGGGGTTTAGCTTTTTTTCGGCCTTGATTATGGACGCGCCGGGGAAGTTTGTCTGGATATAAGCTAAAATAGCCGCTGGGAGGTCGCTGCCACCGATATGGCTACTTTGGCCATTGCCGCGTCCCCCCTTGTCGTCAAGGGCAATAAAATTACCGGACTGATCAAAATATATTTCCACACCATCACTCAACTCGATCTCAAAAGAATAGCTGCCGTTGGCATGGTGGTTTCTTTCAGCTTCGACAATAGAGATAGAGAAATGATCGCTTATGTAAGTAAGTATTGAATTCGGCAGATCAGAAATAGAGAGGTAATCGTCGTTGCCGTTGTCATCATCGCGTGATCCTTTGAAGGAACCTCGACCGTCGAAATAAAGATCGGTGCCCCAATTAAGATTGGCCTCAAAAATATCATCACCCGAACTATGGATGTGGTGCCTCGCGGCGGAAAGATGATTCATATCATAGTAGGTAGATATGAAATTAATCGCATCCTGCGGTAGGGCATCGATGGATATGCTTTTACTGGCAGTTCCACTTGGATCGATCATTGTGTTTTCACAACCAGCTACAAAAAGGCTTGAAATTGTGAGGGTGCAGATTAGAAACAATGCTGAGTACTTCATGGTATTTTGAATTTTGTGATATTGACTATGGTAAGAGTATGAGTTTCTTTTTTATTGGTGAATTATTGTTTACCGAATAGGAGAAAACGGATGTTAGGTCGGTATTTTTTGACGTTAATTATTATCACCAGGAGTATGTCGTAGAATGGGCTTTTGGGGTCGAAAGTTTCTGCGTTGCTGATCGGTGATGACACATGTATTGGATTTTTTTCACGCTCTCCTGTTAGCGCTGAACTAAATTCCTTAAAAGTGAAATCCATATCCAAAGAACACCGTCGCCATACCAAAAGCGCTCATTCCGCCCAGCCCGATACCGATTAGTATCAGAATAAAAGGCACATAAACCAGTGTTTTCACCAGGCGGTTTTCCCAGCCGAGATAATGCATGACGGGTAACATGATGAAAGCCAGGCACAATCCCATGAAAGAAATTTGAAAAAGGAATACACACATGACGCCAAAACCTAACCCAATAAAGAGTTCCATGGCTTGAATGGATTTGAAATCCGGATGCGTTTTTCCAGCTAGTTGTTTTCCATAATTTTTGAGCCGTTGAGCCCAACTTTGGGAGGTTAATTCCTCATCGGAACCAGATTGATTTTTATCCCCTGTTACCAGAAAAATCGCCTTCCCCGTAAATAGATATCCCAGAACGCCCATTGCTGACAGGGGTCCCAGGGCAGCATAAAGTGAGGTGCTATGACAGAGAAAACGAAACAGTTTTACAGGTCTGTGCCCCAATCCAATAATAAAACAAATTACCGGTGCAAAGAAAGTCAGCATGGTAATCAGGTAAAAATCAGGGGTAAAGATCACCTCAAAGCCCTGCTCTAATGCGATAATCGGGAGTACATGTTCCTGACCTGCGAGTTCAAAAGTTACGGGTTGAGCAACACCAAACATCACTGGCAATACCAGGTTGGCAATGACCATAAACAAAAAATAAAAAAGGGTCAAAGGCAGGTTCATGGTCGGAAAGAGGATATCGAGTTTTTCGGCCCAGGTGATATTCCTGGAATTGATGAGATTCCCAGCTTCCTTATGTAGAAATTCACAGGTACCCCGTGTCCATTTCATATGCCGGATGCGAAAGGAACGGACGGTATCGGGAAATTCTTCCAGGCAGATTACTTCTTCAACAAAGCGTCCCCGGTAGCCCAACTCACGTGCCCGAATGGCAAAACCCAGATCCTCACTTACGATGTCGGGGAAACCTCCAATTTCTTCCCAGCACTTGCGACGCAATAGTGCACCATGTCCGAGAAACATGACAAAGCCATAGCGGTTACGCAGGGGTTGATACCATTTCCAATGCAGGTCGATCCCGATACCCTGAGACTTAGCCAGGGCACTGTTGGTCTCCGGATTCGCTCGATGGTTAGCCTGTATAAAGCCGCAATTGGGATCTGACTCCATGATCGGTACGAGTTTAGAAAGGAAGTCCGGAGGCAAAATTTCGTCTGCGTCCGCGATGGCAAAATAGGGTTCCTCAACAGCAAAATTCTCCAGGCCATGGTTCATATTGCCAGCTTTGAAGGCTTTCCGGTCAGGTCGCCGGACTACCTGCACCCGATCAGGATATAATGCCGCGAAGGCATCAACCTCGGCCTGAATGTTTGGATCGGAGCTGTCATCGAGCATATAGACCTGATAATGAGGGTAGTCCTGGGCCACACAGGAAGCGGCGCTTTCGGCGACAAAATCATTGCAGGTTGTATACAGGATCGCTACAGGAGGCGCAGCCTCAGCTGCCAATGTGGCAATTTGTACCGGAGGTTTTTTCCGAAAGAGTTTGAAGAATACCGCAAAGCTAATGACTCCGAGGTTATAAATGCCATATAGCCAGGCAAATTCAATGAACAGAATAAATATCAGCAGGCATACCCATTCGGAGAAATAATCGGCCATATCCAATAAGGAGATCAATCTGGGATGAAACCAGACAAGACAAAGCGCCCACACCCCGAAAATAGAGATATACATGGTCGGCCTCGGAGGATTAGAAAATTGCCCGGTGTGGCGCTGTGAATGCTCTTTTTGGGCAAGCGGATGCGGCTTAGCAATTGACTTGCTAACAGTTTGATATTGACTCATGATTCGTAATTGTTGACTTATTTTTTTCGGATTGAATGATCGGTTTCTACCTTTCCAGGCGAAAGCGAATGCCTGCCGCAGTGACCAGCCGGGAAGTACCCTGCGCGGACTCATATCGAAACAAGGCGTGGACCCAATGGAGACCGACGGGAATACGTCCGATTAAGTGACCACCATACAGACTCCTCAGGGGCAATTCCGCAGAAACGCGGCCATATTGGAAGCCGGCATTCAGTTCCATGGAATTGGGCAGTCGATAGGTTCCTGCCAGTAAAAATCGTTGATCATTCGTTTTGCTTACAGCATCGACTGCGTAGAAATAGGTGGGTTCTATGCTAATCCGGTCCCATGCAGCTATGACACCTCCGGCATAAATCATGGATTCATGTGAGCCATCTGACCGCGGCCCGTAGAAGCCTCCCAGGCGAAGTGCATGGCCGGACTTGAGGTAATGAACCTGCTCTCCCTGAAAAAATAATTGACGAACGTCGTCAAGGAGGACGCGTCTGCCCACTTCAAATCTCGAAGTCCATTGGTCGTTCCAACTGTGCAATCCGCCTGCGAAGACCGCACTGATCCCCTGATTATTTCTTAACAGGGCATGATTATCCAGTGTCAGCGCATTGTCATATCGCAACCAAACCTGAGAATGCAATTCTGGTCGCCAGGCGATGCGGGCTCCCCGAAGCCCCCATTTACTTTCTCCTACCAGTCTTGTCATGCCTGCCCAAAAGTCAAACTCCATCCAGGCTGGAGTCTCAGGGAGAGCGGTCAAAATTGAAAGGGCAGATTGGTTGTTTTCATCCAACTCGATAACTTCCATCAGGGCGCTTCGGGCGGCGATATGTCTGCCAGCGATCAGATAGGCCTGCGCCAACGAGATGCGTAACTCTTCGTTTTCGGGATACAAAGCCGTGAGTGCTTCAAATTTCCGGACAGCTTCCCGTGGCTGTTTTTGCCATAGAGCAAGATAGGCAAGCCCTTTGTTCGCCTCTTCGCTATTCGGCTGTTGTGATTTCAAATGCAGGAAAAGGGCCTCAGATTCCGCATATTTTCCTTCCCAGGCAAGGGTATAAGCCAGTCCGGTTAGGGCTTCGGCCTCAGCAGGGTTTTGTTTGAGGATTTGAGAAAAAGCCCTTCTGGCTTCTGCGTATCTGCCGTTCCAGGAATAATTGTAAGCCCGTCCAAGTTGTACCTGCAAATCATCTGATTGCTCCGCCAACAACTGATCGTATAATGTTGCCGCAGCTTCATACTGCCCTGTTGTTGCCAACTCCTGCGCTTGCGATAGTTTTGAGATTTGCCCGTATGCAGATACTGTGGCAAATAGCCAGAGTCCCATAATAAAGAGCCTCCGTATGCCTTTTGTACGGGACCACGGGATAAGTTCGTTCTTTGGGATTCGATGCTGAGACTTCATAAGATAGTTGCTTTAGGGGTGAATGTCTGATGATGAACCCAAATAAGGCTTGCAAGCAGTGTTGCCCAAAATCCATTTGCTGAATCGGGTAAAAGCTTACCTAAGTCGGAAATATGGACTACTTTTGGATTTTGAAGCCGCTTGAGAAGCTATTTTCCGAGAAACACATTTTCAAAAAAGCCCCAATTGAGACAGCGGCTATGGTTGCAGGTTTCAGAGGTGAAATCTTTACCAGGATCCGGGTCGATGAGTAGGCTTACGATCATTCAACTCTTCGGTGTAAGTAATGAACAGACACGACGGATTTTCTCTGGATGCCGACCTGTGAAACCCAAAAAGCTTTCTCGCCAGTTCTTCTTGGATTAAGCACTTAGACCATGTTTGGAACGCTAATTTCCTTAGAAACTGGCGGCTTCCAGAACC
>CAYGTH010000309.1:0-8855 GCA_964352745.1 uncultured Bacteroidia bacterium | reverse complement strand
TCCCAATAGCTGGCAGTCGGCGACATCGTCAGAAAATAGACGATCATGGCAAAGGCAAAAATGCCCCAACCGACGTAATTATTAAGCTTTTTATAGTCCATATTCGGAGTTTCGAGTTATTTGGTCGATTTTCTGGAGCCCAAATGTGCGTTGACATTGGAACGTTTTCCCCAAAAATCAGCTATCCTCTGGTTACTGACAGGGATTAGATTTACTTTCTCATTTCTCAATCAGACGTCGAATTTATAAAAAGTCCGGCACAATGAAAGCACCGGCCTGCAATTCTCTGGTATAGATACCCCTAATCAGATAATCCGTTCACAGTGACTTTCCAGTTATTTCTCCATCTTTATGTGTAAAATCCGTAAGTTTCTCTTCCTATATATGTTGAATCTCCTATGCCTGAAACTGTCCTGAGTCCCGCTGACCGCAAAACCATACGTTCTTTTCGCTGGCGATTGTTAGCGCTGGGGACAATTTCAGCGGCAATAGATACCGCCCTGTTTACAGTAGAAATTGGCTGGATGGTTGCCAGCCTTGGTAGTTCCTTGATCATAGACGAATTGGTCGAATGGGTCATCTCCTCCCTGATAGCCAGGAACAAAATGCGACTGAAAAAGCGGTATAAAATTGCGGGATTCATGCCTCTGCCCGGTGTTACTTCTTTGAGTTTGCAAGCGGCTGTGGAATTGATTCGATCTTTTCGGAAACCGGAGGAGGTGTTGGAGCGGTTGGAGGCACCGGAATAAATCTGCGACCTCAACATTAGTACTCCAGAACGTTTAGTATTGCATGGATAATCCTATTTTGGGTAATATTTGCATCCCGATGAAGAATTGTCCCCTTCAATAGTTCCTTTTTCAACCCATTAAACTGGCTGGCAAGCAGCAGGATCGTGTTGCTTAAATCTGGATCATTTTGTTGCTTTCCCCATGTTACAAGTGCCTCCATTGCCTTTCCTATATTACCCTGACCTATTAACCTCCTGATTTGATCCTTATCTACTTCTCCCCTTGCAATCGAGCGGGTAGCCACATTTGAAAAATCCTCAGGAGGTAATTCATTCGGGACAGGACTTCGTTGTCCCCGCACTACATCCAAAATTTGGCTTACAATGTCTTCCAGGCTCCGGTCTTGAGTAGAAAGCCCAATTTTGTCAGCGAGTAAGGGGTAATTTCCTAATATCTCATCGAGCGAAATATGGTGCCACAGCGGTAATATTCGCTTTCTACCGCTTTGGGTTTCCTGCATAAATAGGGTATTCAGTTCCGCAGTGGTCCATTGCTTTTCGAGGTATCGGGGGGAAATGAGGATAATTCCGTATTGGCTTTCAGCAAGTCCCTGATTGATCTGTTTGGCAATGCTGTCTCCCAGTTTCATTTCGAACTGATCAAACCAAACCCGGAGCCGACTTCTTTGCAAAGCACCTGCCAATTGGGCAGCATAAACCCGGTCTTCTGATGCGTAAGAGAGGAATACATCATATTGATAGCCTGTTGAATCAGGAGGAGTAATTAAGGGATATGATGGATGCCTTTGTAAAGTGAGCAATTTTTGTTTCTGCCCCGATAGCCGATAGGCTTCGGCTAGTTGTTGCAGAACCGTCCTAATTTCCGGGGACGATGGGGTATCGCCTTGCTCTAACAGTCTCATCTGCTGTTCCAAAAATTCAATTTTGACTTGTTGCTGCCTGTCGGGGCCCCGTGATTCCAGTAGATAATCCGGAATATCTACCCATATTGCAGCACGGGTACGCACATCCCAGGAGTCATGTGCTTTCCGAATGATCTCATTAAGGTTTTTTGCTGACACCCAGAAACAGATGGGCAATTCAAAGGCGAGCCAGGATTCTCGTACCCGGTTGATCTCATACAATATTTCCCCTTTGGTTTCCCGGATTACTTCGTCCAGGTTGATCAACATGAGTCCATCGGGACGCGGAGAGGAAGAAAACTCTTCTTCTATTTGCGCGAGAAATGGGCGGTCGCTTTCAAGTCTTATCCTGTAGCTCGACAAACGCTTTCCTTCTTCATCCATTAAGCGAGCTCGTACCAGTTCAGCGATTTCTGGGATTAAGGATTCGGTCTCCACCACAGCAAACACCACTCCTCCTAAGGATGAGCGTTCAAAAAACCGTATCAGCCGACCTACCGACTCATAAAGGTTAACTCTTTCTATATGAGGTAGTTTACTCAAGCTTGTTTCCGATCTTTCAGAATTTCTTTAACTACCGGATGAACATCACACCAGTTTTTCCCATTATAGCCTAACACACATAAGCTTTGGCGTAGGTCCATCATAGTTTCTGTATTATCCGGTTGCTTATGGGGATCGTTTGCCAACTCTTCCAAAGCTGCATAATACTGATCAACGGTAATTAAGACTTCACCATCTCTTGTCTTTTCAGAAATTGTATTTTGGTAGTCACTCTTCAGGCTGTAGAAAGCACTCCACATGTCATCCATGCCTATTTTAGTTCTGCCTTTATCCAAAACATTATCTGCCGCACTTACAATCAACCGAAACAGGTCTCGCATACACCCACCAGAATACGTAATAAGGCGATACAGGGCTTCCTCTGATTCAAAAAGAGTCAGGTTCATACGCCGGGAAACAATATCTCGCATAATTGCTATCCCAGCTTCAAATATCTCTCCGGTTTGTTCATAGACCTTTATCATCGGAAGTTCAAAATACACGTCAAAATTACCCTGAATACCTGTAAAGCGTGGATGATAGACCAGGGCTATGGGGAAGGTAAATATACAATGAGTACGCAGGGAAGTGAGATGTACGGCGTGTGTGTAAAATAACTCTTCTGCTTTCAAAAGGTCCAGCTTGTCCATATCTTCAAATATCAACACCAAGCCTTTTTTATCAATTTTAGCAAGTTGTAGCTGTATTTCTCGCAGCAAGTCATTACAACTCTGGATCAATTCCATGGCCCGTGGTTCCACATCCCGCTTGAGCGTTTCTTTGAACGATTGGCTTGTTTTAGCTGAGGCAGAAAACTTAGCAAAAAATCTCGCTAAAAAAGGAGCACCTACTTCGACTCCCGCTCCAGCCGAAAATTCTCCCCCTAAATATTTATCGCGAACCTGAGTGAGTTCTTTGGTATATAACCACTGTCGGATATTCTCAAGATATTCTGGACTCAGCACCACCCTATTCCTCACTACGAAATCAAAGAGTTTTTCCATAGCGAGAATGAAAATCTCTAAATAATTGAGACTAACCGGGTTTAGCTCATTGTAAACCGAAAGCGTCAAAACAAAAAAATCCGCTTCTACTTCTCGTTTTAGCCTAACCAGTTCAGTACTCTTTCCACAACCTCTGTAACCAGCAAAAATCATTTGTAAAGAAGCCTCGGGAATTGCCTGCAAACGTCTGACGATCCGGTTTACCTCCGCTTTTCCCCGTGCCTGATCAGAATCAACATACCAGGAAGCAAAATTGTCATCCGACAACGGTTTACCTTGAAAGGCTCGATATACTCCCAGCAAGTCTTGTATAGGCTCAATTTGCATAGAACAATCAATTAGGATACAAAATACACATTTCAAATAAACTCCACATCTTCCCGGGAAGGGTATTCCATCAATAAGGTCATCCCCCGCTCTACCTCCAGGTCTTCAAACATTACCTTGTATAGCACTTGTGTGATCGGTGCTGGAATTTTGTACTGCGCAGCGATGGCCCGCATGATGCAAACGGTTTTTACCCCCTCAGCGATCTCTTCTGTATCGGTCATGATCTCTTGCAGACTTTCTCCTTTTGCGAGGCGATACCCTACTGTAAAATTGCGGCTGCGAAGAGAAGAGCAGGTAGCAACCAGATCTCCAATTCCCGCGAGACCGAGAAAAGCTTTCGCTTCTGCGCCCAGGCCTTTGCCGAGGTACACCATTTCCGCCATGCCCCGGGTAATGAGGAGGGCGCGGGTATTATCTCCATATCCCAAGCCATGCAGGGCACCCGCAGCGATGGCCATGATATTTTTCAGCACGCCTGCCAGTTCGATGCCCAGTAATTCATCATTACCATGTACCCGAAACCGACTGGAACGCAAAGCTGCTTGCCCTTCCCGAATTACCTCCTCAAAATGACTGGCTACAACCGTAGCAGCGGGTTGACCTTCAGCAATTTCAGAGGCCAGATTAGGACCAGCAATACAACCGACCCGCACGACTACTGTTTCTTCCCGGATCAATTCGCTCATGGTCTTGACCTGCTCACGACTGAGTTGTTCAACCGTACTTAAACGGGTTCCTTCGGGCAAACTCACATCCAGTCCTTTGGTGGCATGGATCAGGATATGGGCGGGGGTCAAATGGGGGGCGAGTTCCTGAATCATGCTCCGAAAATTCTCAGAAGGCACAATCGGAAAAATCAATTCGCAGCGACTGGCAACCTCAGTCAGGCTATTGGTTACAGAAACGCCTTCGTGGATTTCGTAATGTTTATATTTTCGATCGCGCTGCAAAGCATCTACGACCTCCTGACGCCTTGCGTACAGCAAGACGGGCTTATTTGCAGCAATCAGGTTAGCAATAGCAGAACCAAAGCTACCTGCTCCGATGACTCCGACGATTTCAGTCGATGTAGGATTCGAGTCCATATCCCTCCAGGCGATTGTGGTAATAATAAAGAAGATTCATATTTTCCGAAGCGATGGTTTCATCTTTCCGGAAAGTCAGCGGTTGCTTGGTATGATAGATGCCCAGGTTTTTAATGCCATGCTCGATGATTGTCATCGTGTCATTAATCATGTGATCTGCCAGATGCACTTTCCCGGCATCCGCCATCTCACGGAGGCGTGCCAGGACCCGATCTACAGTTTGGGCGAATTCAGAAAGCCGGAAGCTACGCTCATCCGATGGTAAGCGCAGGATGCCATACAAATCCAAATCTGAATGTCGGGATTTAAACATTTCAAAGGCAGTGAACGCAACCAAATGACTGGAGAATACACGGTTTTCAACATGGTACCGCTCCACAATTTTATCTCCCAGCAAGCGCGTATATTCCATGTCCCGCTGCAGGTCTTCCTGAATCACGCCCTTAGACATGAAATAAGATTTCACATCTACCGGGCGATCATGGTGGTCATAGCTATTGCCTTCATCGTCCACAAAATTTCCGAACAAATCCATGGGCTTGCCAAAAGCGAGACCAATGTCTGACTTTTGACTAAAGGTTTGCCACACAAATTTCAGGAACTTGCTATAGCTTGAGAATTCGTCATTGTGGATGTAGTATTGCTCTTTTCCAGTGCGCTTGAGGTGCTGATTGATAAGAGATTTTGCTTCCAATACAAAGTGATAACTCATCACCAAAGGCACCACAAAAATCTTTTCGGAACGGCCCTTTGGGGGATTCATGCATAAGCGACGCTGTGCTTCCATCGCCGTCCCGAGCAACCCCAATTTCAGTTTTTTCTCAATCTGCCCAGACCGGGAGCGCGTACCACCGGGAAAAAACAGGCCGTGCACCCCATTTTCAATCGCTACTGTCGAGTAGGCATTGAGGGTGCTGCGATAGATGGGATTCTTTTTTCGCCGATCTACTTTATAGGCACCAAGGCGCTTCATGAAGTAGGCGAGAATTTTATTGTTATACAGATTCAGTCCTGCTCCATAGACAAAGGCCGGCAAGCCCAATGCATGCAGACTCCAGCCAATCAGGATAGAATCGACATTGCTGATATGAGTAGGCACCAGGACAATGGTTCCTTTAGTAGCCAGATTCCGAAGGGATTGAATTTCGCCTACGAGGTGCACCTTTTCCTGCAAATGCACCTTATGGTACATAACGGACTTCAGCGTTTTGCCCGCAGAGGCATTCAGGAGGCTCGAAAAGATAAAAGGCAGCACCCGCTTGGCAAAGTGATAACTCGAAGGGCGGAACGTACTGGATATCTCATCTGCATAGCGGGAAACGATCTGATTGAGCATATCGGCATTGCGCGCCTCAAAAGCAGAAGGATCGGTTTCCAGTTGCTCATTGCGTACCAATCCACTTTTGACATGTTGCCAAAACTGTTTTTCATCCTTGGGATCTACTTTCCAGGGATCTTCCGTCATTCGGATTCGCTCCAGATACATCGTCTCGGCAATGAGGTCATAAACAGACTGTTGCCCACTACCTGCTCCCTGCAACTGCGACATCGCTTCTGCGACTACCTGCTCATTTACATCTTCCTTCTTTTTGAAGAAACTCGCAATAGGCCATTGCTGGATGTCAGGGATGACAGGCTCGTAGAGAATCCCCTCTTTTATATAATGCTGGACTGATTCCATTGCGGTAAAGTTGGGAAAATGTTAGGAATTTCTAAAATATCGAACCTTTCTTCCTGTAATCTACGCCATTCCCACGGCAAGTTTGACCGAATCAGCGAAAAATATCCTTATCCGGCAATTCGAGAATTAAATTTGCAACAATTATTTCGAAGGACGTACTTTTTGGCTCGTAGTTTGGATATGTTTCACATGTTAAAAATATTCAGCTTTGAGCTACAAATGCCCCTCAAATTGAATACCTTTGTATCACCAATCAAATTTGTAATATATGCAACATTCCAACCACTATGTGATCATCATGGCAGGCGGTATCGGGACCCGTTTCTGGCCTATGAGTCGCACGACATTTCCTAAGCAATTCCACGATATCCTCGACAGAGGGCAATCTCTGATTCAGGAGACTTTTGCCCGCTTTGCTACCTTTATTCCTAAGGAGAATATTTATGTAGTTACCAATGACCGCTACTTCGACCTCGTCAAGACTCAGCTCCCCGAACTTACTGACAATCAGGTTTTACTGGAGCCCATCGGGAGAAACACAGCTCCATGCGTTGCATATGCGGCCTATAAAATCAATAAGATCAATCCCGATGCAGTATTTGTAGTAGCGCCTGCCGATCACCTGATCGCCAATGAAGCCCGCTTCCAGGAAAACATAGAATTGGGGCTGACTGCCTGCGAGGAGAATAACATGATTATGACTCTCGGCATTAAGCCTTCCCGCCCTGATACGGGTTATGGCTATATTCAGTACATCGAAGATGATGAAAAGAAGGGCTACCATAAGGTGAAAACCTTTACTGAAAAACCCAACCTGGAAGTCGCCAAGTCATTCCTCAAAAGTGGTGATTTTGTGTGGAATGCAGGAATCTTCCTCTTCTCCGGTAAGTCTATCATCAGTGCATTCCAGGACTTACTGCCCGATATGGCAGACTTATTCAGCGATATTGAATCGGTTTATTATACTGACCAGGAAGCCAGCGCCATTGGAGAAGTGTATTCGACCTGTAAGAATATCTCCATTGACTATGGAATCATGGAAAAGGCAGAAAACGTCTTTGTGATTCCGACCGAATTTGGATGGAGCGACCTCGGTACCTGGGGATCTGTTCATTCTAATACAGATCAGGATTACCACGGCAATGCAGTACAGGGGGAAGCAGTTGTGTATAAATCCTACAACAACATTATCAAAACCAGTAAGCCCGGTAAACTGGTCGTACTGGATGGGCTGGACGGCTATATTGTAGTGGATACAGAGGATGCCCTCCTGATTTGCAAAAAAGAAGATGAGCAATTCATCAAGCAAATCGTCAGTGATTTGAAAAGCAATCACGGAGAAACCTACGTGTAACGTAAGTCTTCTCCCATCGTATACCTTTGACAGATAAACAGGCGACCTCGTGTCGCCTGTTTATTTTTTGCCAAAAATAATATTTCCCCAAAAATAGCGTCGATTCATTGACAATTCCCTAACTTAGGCGACGATTTTTTACCTTATCACGATAATTTAATCATTATGAAAGTTGCAGTAGTAGGTGCAACCGGCCTCGTAGGAACCGAGATGCTCCGAGTACTCGAAGAGAGAGATTTTCCTGTTAGCGAACTGATCCCCGTGGCCTCTGCCAAATCCGTGGGCAAGACAGTCACTTATAAGGGTAAACCCTATACAGTAGTCAGCATGGAAGACGGGATTGCAGCGAAACCGGACATCGCAATTTTCTCAGCAGGTGGGGGAACCAGCAAGATCTTTGCGCCGCAGTTTGCTGCAGTAGGCACAACCGTAGTGGATAACTCTTCTGCATGGCGCATGGAGCCGGGTGTGCCTCTGGTGGTTCCCGAAATCAATATGCACGCTGTCAAGGATTCGAAGATCATTGCTAACCCCAATTGCTCTACGATTCAGATGGTATTGGCATTGGCACCGCTTCACAAAGCATTTACCATCAAACGCCTAGTAATCTCCACCTACCAAAGCGTTTCCGGAACCGGTAAAGATGCCGTGGATCAGCTGTTTGGGGAAAGAGAAGGAAGAGAAGTCGAAAAGGTATATCCTCAGCAGATTGACCTGAACTGCCTCCCTCATTGCGATATTTTCCTGGAAAATGATTATACCAAAGAGGAGATGAAACTGGTCCATGAGACCCGCAAAATCCTCGCAGATGATAGCATTCGGATTACAGCTACTGCGGTACGTGTTCCCGTAATCGGGGGCCACTCAGAGGCCGTAAATATCGAATTTGAAAAAGAATTTGACGTGGCCACTGTCAGGCAATTACTTGCAGACACACCGGGAATTATTGTCATGGATGACGTAGCCAAGCTCGAATACCCTACCCCTCAGCATGCGCATGGCCGGGATGAGGTATTTGTAGGCCGTATTCGCAGGGATGAGTCCATCGATAATGGCCTGAACCTGTGGATCGTTTCTGACAATCTCCGGAAGGGAGCTGCTACCAATGCCGTGCAGATCGCCCAGGAGTTGGAAAAAGCCTGGAGAATCAAAAGTTAACTAGATACCAGATGTTAGTAGGGAGTATAGAGACTATATACCTACTA
>CAYGTH010000308.1:0-8859 GCA_964352745.1 uncultured Bacteroidia bacterium | reverse complement strand
CGGGTTTGGAGGGCACTTTTTAGCATTTCCTCCTCAATTTCAGCGGGAATCGTCACCTCCTGTCTGTTAGAGGCCATGGATCCTATTGCATTTACAGTACACTCAAAGAGAAAGACCGAACTATAAACGCTTGAGGTGCACGGACCTGATAGCTGTAGCGGGTAAATGGTGCTTGTGGAGAAGTAGCTTATATTTCTGACTTGTTGCCGGGAAATCTGATGATTTGTAATTTTTTTGAAAAAACTTATCCACACCTGGACCCGAACCCAGAGTCCCTAAAATATGCCATTTCCTTCCAGGAATGGCATATTTTACGTGCAGAATTAATGTTAGGACTGAGGGTTCAAAGTCCCTGAGGACCAGTACTTTAGCCCAGAATGTCCAAAATTGACCGACACCTATGAGGACACCTGTTGTAAAAATTAAAACATAACCTACTGATAGTCAGTGTGTTGTGCGGATAGTTCGAGTCCCGTCCGGACCGCCAACAAAGCACAAAAATCCCACAATCGCCTCATACAGACCGTATGGGGCGATTTGCTTTTCGAAGTATCCCCAAAAATTGTAGATCGGGAATACCTGACAGAAGCCGAACTTCAATCCATCGTCTTACGGAAATTCGATTTTGAGCGACTGGACCTCGTCCGGGATCTCTTCGTATTTGCCTATTATACGGGACTTGCTTCCACCCGCTTTGGCAATTCTGGAAAAATATAGCGAGGACCTGGAAGCCCAGGTCAAAGGTCGCCTCCTGCCGGTCAGGTCTAATCAGAAAATAATCGCTTACCTCAAGCGATGGAAAGACCTGCAATTTCCCCTTACTGGCAATCAGCATCCTACTGGTATAGCGCTGACCATTGCTGTATGTCAGTATTTCCAGGAGCAGCCGGGAAACGATCTGCAGGCCTTGCAGCAAGTACTAAAAAGACTAGTGCGTTGGGCACAAAGTCCTAAGCCATTTATGATTTTACCTTCTTCCCACTTTTTTAAAAAAGTGGGGCAAAAATCGCATAGAAGCCAATACCAGCCCTGTCCCGGCTCCCGATGGCTTCTGCATCGCCGGCACGCCTGGGTGAGAAAGAAGAAGGAAGAGGGAAGAAGAAAGAAGAACTCATTTTCAATCGAAGATCACTTCCAAGCGGGCAGGCCCAGCAGCCTCGTGGTCGGGCACTTGATGCGGGGGGCGGATTGCAGGGCTACCTTAGGCTGCGAGAGTGCTTTTGGTACTTTTGGCACCTTCCAAAAGTACAAGAGGATAGAAAAATAGATCATTATTTCGTTCCTGATGCACTAGTCGCTTGGAACCAGATCTTGAGGAGAATCTACCTCCCATTAGCTCCTAATAATGACCTGTTCGGCAAAATGACCTCAAAGCAGCGAAAGGTACTGGCTGGGCGATTGCAAAATCTGAATGAGCAATTGCAGCAAGCAGAGATAGCATCGTCCTTAGGAAGAAATATAGAAGCCACTAAAATCCTCCAAAGGGCTTTCGGAGCTGCCTTTGGGTAGATAAGGCATTGAGATTGAAGGATAATCACATCTGATTTGATTCGGAAAAACTGATTAAATCCTTGATAAGGAGAGAAGAATACGCAATATCATTTTTATTGGCTGTTTCAGCATGAGAATTTCCGGTTTCAGCAGAAGAATTTTTAAAAACTAATGTAATTAACCCTTTTTGATAGCTACGAAAGCAAAAAGCTGTTTTATGAATCTTAGAAGCTATAAGATTTTGGGTAAACAGTTGCTTGCCCTAATGGCAAATCTAATTATGGAAATACGCTACAATACTCGTATCCATTTTACTACCGGGACAAGGGTTCATTTCATTATTTATCTATTTCTTTTCATTCCTTTTCAAATGTTAATTGGGCAGGTGGAACTTCCCTCTTCTTTCCTTCCGATTATTGTGATACAAACGGGAACTGATTCTATTTTGGATGATCCCCGGATCGTAGCCGATATGGGAATTATCGCTCACAACCAACCAAACCGCATTACAGATTCATTTAATGAATACGATGGAAAGATCAGTATAGAAATCCGAGGATCTTCGTCCCAATCTTATCCCAAGAAATCCTATGGCTTGGAAACCCAAACGCAAGACGGTGAGAATAGAAATGTTTCGCTATTGGGAATGCCCAAAGAAAATGACTGGATTCTGCATGGACCTTATTCTGACAAATCCCTTTTACGCAATAAATTGGCCTTTGAGCTGGGCTCGAAGTTGAGCCAATATGCACCTAGGACTCGCTTGGTAGAATTGCTTATCAATGAAGACTATCGGGGAGTTTATGTTTTGATGGAAAAAATTAAACGAGATAAAAACCGAGTAGGAATCTCGGCCCTGGAATCGGATAGTCAACATCCGGATTCCATTACCGGAGGTTACATCATAAAGTTAGACAAGTCAACAGGATCAGGTTTGGCTAATAGTTGGCGAAGTTCGGAGGGAAATAAATTTCAGTATGAATATCCAAAAGCCCATGATATCAATGGGCATCAGAAAGAATATATTCAGCAGTATATTGATTCGCTGGAAACTGTTCTTTTCTCCAATTTATATCAGGACCCACAGAAAGGCTATCAAAAATACCTGGATCTGCCTTCATTTGTCGATTTTGTCATTATAAATGAATTGAGTAAGAATGTAGATGGCTACCGTTTATCAACATTTTTCAATAAGGAAAGAGGAAAGAAGCTGAAAGCTGGGCCTATATGGGATTTTAATATTGCTTTCGGCAACGCTAATTATTGCGTTGGAGAGTCGCCTGCCGGCTGGGTGCTTAATTTTAATCTCTTTTGCCCAAATGATGGCTGGAAAATCAATACTTACTGGGATCGTTTACTTTCTGATCCTTCTTTTGCTGAAGCGGTAGTTTTCAGATGGCAAGAGCTGCGTCAAAGCAGTTTTAGCACAGATTCGATTGTCCACCTGATTGAGGAGCTAAAAATGGAAATGGGCAATGCTCCCGGCAGAAATTTTGAGCGATGGCCTATCCTTGATAAATGGGTATGGCCAAATGTTGTGGTTGAAAACAGTTATCAGGGAGAGATCGATTATTTAAAGAACTGGGTATCATCCAGATTGGCTTGGATGGACGAAAATATAGCAGATATAAGCACTGCTGTGCAGGGAGAAAATAGCTGGCCTAAGTTCCAGGTGTACCCCAATCCTTTCACTGAAGGCTTAACGATAAGTGTTCTCAGTACACAATCCGAAATGATACAATTCGAAGTTTTTGATCTGCATAGCCGAAGAGTTGCTGTAATCCCTATCGAAAGCCAGGCAGGATATACGCTGTATTTCCAATGGGATGGCAAAACTGAATTCGGAACAAGGGTTCCACCCGGTATTTATCTGTATCGCCTGGTATCCGGAAAGAGTGTTTTGAAAAAAGGGAAGCTGGTCTGCCGGTAAAACCATGGTTGGGGCGTAAAGAGTGTTGTGAAAAAAGAAAAGCTACGAGCTGCGACTCAAATGTTTAGGTAAACAGGTCAATTGGGGGGCCACCCATACGGACCCTGATCGAAAAGGCGGCTGAGCCCGACTTTCAGGCTGGAGTCTGCTTGTAAATAAGTTGTACAAATGACCGCTGTGATTACCCCATACAGCTTTCCAGAGTTCGCAACGGCAACTACTAAAGGGGGGATCCCTGGTTCAAGTATCCGGGATAGAACAGGCTCATGTACGCAGGCTTCCAGCACAATGATCAGTAAAAGGGGAAGTATAGTAAATAGGTTGTATATCTGAACTGGAGAACGGGAACGGGATTGCCAAAGCAATCCCGGATTAACACACACAACCACAACACGATTTAATAGAAGGAAAAAACTATCTCGAGAAGTGGAGAAATTCAGTTTCAGGCCCGCTTCGATCATCCTGCAAGATGATCTGTCTGTCTTCCATTTTCTGAAGAATCCAGTCATCATTAACCTCCTCCAGAGGCTTGGTGCCTGGCATTTGAAGCACCAGTCGCTCAAATCCGTCATCACGACTGCGGCGCCAGTTTCCGGTAACTTCCTGACCAGAAGGCGGAATTGCTCGAAAAACGCCATTGGGTTCAAAGAAAAATTCGTAGCCGATAAATCCATCGGTTTCTTCATGATCTTTATCCCAAACATGGTCTAAGGTTGAATTAGGAGGGGAGGACGCTCTCAGGCAGATTCCTCCCCATCGCTAATAGGGAAAGATAGCTCGTCATCAACGCTATTCTATCTAAAGGTTAGGGGTTATGCTTTAATCCAATTGATACCCTAGCTCTTATACGAATCAGACGATGAATCTAAAATAGGTATCCATTTCCTCCCGGTCGATTTTTTTTGGCTGAAGTAGGAAAAACTGCTGCTGAATCCGGAAGAGGAGAAAAACTCATCTCATCAACAATCACAAGTTTGCCTAATAAAGGCGTATTTGAATCTTTGGATTCGAAGCCATGATCAGTTTCAATAGCTTGTTTTTTGTATGCTGAGTGAGAATATGCAGAATCAACAATTTAAGTTAAGATCGATATTCACCTTTCAGCCATTTTTTGAAAGTTGCCATACGTTCGGATGAGACGATGGCTTCAAGGTGACTGGGAGGATTGAGTTCTAGCTTCACTCTTGATTTTGACATTTGAAACATGTTTCGAATGGCATTAAAGGTGACCATAAACTGGCGGTTGATCCGGATGAATTGCTTGGGATGCAGACGCGATTCTAATTGATCGAGCGTAAAATCGACTGGATATTGTTTTCCGTCTTTCAATTGCATGAAAGCCAGTCGGGACTCAATAAAAAAATAGGCGACTTCATCCACCTCAATTGCTTTGAGTCGATTTGGCAACCGGATCACAATGCGCTGCTGATAGGGTTGATGTTCTCCCCGGATCAATGCGCTTAACTCGGCGAGCCCTGTCTCCAGGTTTGTAGCCGTTCCGGATGCACTACCAGTCAAATGTTGCCATTTCTCAATTGCTGCTTTGAGGTCTTCCAGCTTAACGGGTTTGAGGAGATAATCGATACTGTTGGTTTTGAACGCCTGTAAGGCATACTCATCATAAGCAGTCGTAAAAATGATTGGAGCAGATACTTCGGTTGCGTCGAATATGTCGAATGAGGGACCATCGGCCAGCTGGATATCCATGAATACCAGATCAGGCGGCTCTTGGGAGCTAAACCATTCGATGCTGTCAGCTACTGAATTCAACATCCCAATGATTTCCGCATTGGGGAGGACTTGATTGATATGCCTTTTGAGGCGGCGAGCAGCGTTGGATTCGTCTTCGATCAATAGGATTCTCATGAAAGTATCACGTTAGGGAGGGGTAAACATACTTCAAACCAATCTGCTGATCGGTTAATCCCCACAGGTAGCTTGGTTAGGTGTCGGTAGTTTTCTTTAATATTCTCCAATCCAAAATGGGTGGAGCTACTGGTGTCGGTCCTTAATTGTAAGTTGTTTCTCACAACAAGGCAGCCTGTATCTTCGATGGATATTCGGACATGAAGGGGTTTTTTCTCCGAAACGATATTATGTTTTAGTGCATTTTCCAGACATAGTTGTAGGGTCAGCGGAGGAATCAGACATACTCGAAAAGATTCCGGAACAAAGATATCGACCCGAAAAGCTGTTCCATATCGGACCTGTTGCAAGGCGATATAATTTTCCAGCAATTCCACCTCTTCTTTCAGGGTGATCACGAAATTATTTCGATACGCTAAAATGTTCCTGAAAAAGTCAGAAAGACGTTCGACGTAGGGAATCGCAGCTTCAGGATCTTCTTCGATTACGCCAAGAAGTGTATTAAAACTATTAAAGAGAAAGTGAGGATTGATCTGGCTTTTGAGCGTATTAAACTGATGTTCGATTTGCCGGCGATGGTATTCGGCCATCTTTCGGGCAATATTTTCCCTATAACGAACGATTCCCCAACCCATTCCCCCACTAGTAAGCAAGACAAGTCCCCAAAACCAGATAGTTTGCCAGTAGGGCTTGGAAATATGGAAATCATATCGGAGAATCTTCGTTTCGGCAAAAGAATTGCCAACAGCAGCTTTTAGCTGAAATTGGTAATCTCCCGGAGGCAGGTGAGGATAAGAGGCTCGCTGATCTTTAGAAGATTCCCACTGATCACTTAGGCCCATCAGGCGGTGTTCATAACGAACAGCTTCCGGCTGCTGATACCAGAGCCCTGCGTACTCGAATAGCCATTGGTTTTGATCATGCGCATATATATGCTGAATATCGGGAAAAATGTCTTCGAGGTTGACTTGTACAGATACCAATCGTGGCACAGGTTGAAATTCTGGCGGCAGATACTCAGGCAAAAACTGGATAATTCCCTCGCGGGTGCCCAGCCAAATATGCGCATTGAGATCTTGAATCAAGGTATTAAGACTCCGGCCCGTTTCAGGAAAGCCCGGCAAGGCCGACAAGGCAAATGTACTTCCGGTTTGATAAGACCAAAGAATGACCCCGGTCGTATGGATAAGGACCAGACCCTGTGGGGAATACGGGCCAATTGCCAGGATATCACTACCTTCAATTTCGGGAATGTCAAAAGACTGGATCGCTCCCTGGTCTGAGCAAAATAATTTCCCATTTTCTGATCCCATCCAAATCTTGCCCAACTCATCCTGAACGATTGAATAGATAGTATGCTGCTGTAATTCAGGAATCAGGTGCAAATTACTGCCCCAAACCCCGACACCATGACCATCTGTCGCGAGCCAGATGCGCCCTGATTCGTCTTTCATCACATCGTAGATATAATTGATGCCCAAGCCATCAGCCTGATCGCGCTGTTTGAAGTAACTGGATAAAGAATTGTGTTCAAATTTGCAACGAAATACACCACCAAATGTCGCCATCCACAAATGGGTTTCGTCTCCGGTAATCGAGAGGATCGGGGGACAGTTTCGCTTTTCGGTGGGCGTCATATCGAGCCATTGTTGGTCCTGCTCATCATACCGCCAAATACCTTGCTGGCGAGTTCCCATCCATAATCGACCCTGAATATCAGTATAGAGAGCCGAGGGGAATACCTGATCCGGTAAGTCTTTTGATGCTTGAGTCAGGCCCCTGTTATGATGAAAAAGGGTCTTCCCATTGACGAAATCAACACCACCGTTCGGGTGAATAGCCAGCGCTTTGACTTCGCCTGTTTCCGCTCCGTAGTGTCTGATGTAAAGCGGGGCACTAAAGAGGCCATTACCCGGACTCATCCACCATAGATTGGCGGCTTTATCTGCGTATAAACTAAGAAATTCCTGCTCCGATTCTTGTTGGTAGGCTTGTCCGTCCCATCTCCACAGTCCTGATTTTTCATCTATAAACCAAACTTCTTGCTGAATCGGGATAAGCTGACTTACCGGACCTCCCTGCCAGCCGGGGCAGAAGATGAGTTCTTCAGATACAACGTCAAAGCCTGTAAGCCCAGCACCATAAGAACCGATCCAAATGGTCAGCCCATCTGATGTTGCAACACTTTGCACAAACGAGTCGGGAAGTCCTGTCTTATGGTCTATGATACGTACCTGTTTCTTGCCTCCAATGACAGAGCAAATCCCCAGGCCATGATCGGTTGCGGCCCAGATCCTTCCTAAAATATCGACTGCGATTTCATATATTTCTTTGCTCGGAAGGCCTTCATCGGTATCTATGTTATACAACCGATTCCCGTCTTGATAATACAAGCCCTCTCCATAAGTTGAAAACCATAGGCGATCTTGCTGATCAAATACGATTCCTGAGACGGGAGCCTTGGGTAAGCCTTCTTCTGGTGTAAAAGGGATCAGATTTTCCCGCCCTACCCAACAAATTCCGCCATCCTGGAAGCCGACCCACAATCGCCCATCAGGGCCTTCGTTAATGGCTGTTACGGTGTCCAGAATCATACCCGGGCGGGGAAAAGAAACCCAATGTGAACCATCAAAACGGAAAAGGCCAGTTTCCGACCCTATCCACATGAATCCGGAATCATCTTGATAAAAGCAGGAAGCCATTAGCTCTTTGGGACTTTCATGTGCACGAGGTAATAGGCGGGCCGAACAGAAGTCGCAAAAGCCGATAATTCCGATGAGGAAGCCCCAAAATATTCTGATATGTGCAGTTCTGCTCCAAGGGGTCATAACTATTCTTTAGGATGTAGGACAGCCTTTACACGGACTTCTATGGCCTCTGCAATGTGTTCGAATACGACCGTAGGAACCTTGATCTTGTGATCTGCCAAACGGACGGAGAAGGAACTTTCCAGGTCGATTTTATTTTCCCCAAATGAGAGTTCAACCTGCAAGATTCGCTCCTGCGTAACGCCATGTATGCTAAGTTTCCCTTTGGCTCGTATCGATACTTTACCAGAAGTATTTGGCCTGAGGTCTTCGATGATCTTTCCTTTGAAAATGGCTTTGGGGTAGCGGGTACATTCCATGAATTTTTCGCAGAAATGTTCCTGTTGCAATGCGCTGTTAAACCCCTCAAAGGAATTCATCTGGACAGTAAATGCGAAAGTGCCCTCTTCTCGATTAAGCAGGCCACTAAGTTGATCTGAATGAGCATTTATCAACTCCATAGGAGCTTTGGAACTAAAAATGATTGTGCCTGTTTCCGGCATAAATAATTGTTGTGCCCGGGCAGGGTCTAGCAAGCAGACAACGAATAAGCAGATCCATAATAGATTTTGATGCATAACTGATTTGTTTCCCTATGCCAGTAAGTAAGGCCTTAGAAATAGGTGGCGAAAAAAAAAACTGCTGAACAGGGATAAACAAGTGCTGCACCCGGTATTTATTCCTGGGGAAATAATTCTGATTCAGCTTTGTAAGACCATGTTTGGGACAGGAAATTTGTTAGCGAAACTGGTGGATTTCGGGTTC
>CAYGTH010000307.1:2793-8908 GCA_964352745.1 uncultured Bacteroidia bacterium | reverse complement strand
CCTAAGAAATAATGCGGGTGGCGGACTGGTGGCTGTCAGTAATCCTTTCCCAGCTGTATATGGTTCTGCTGCTGCCTGGGGCGATTATGACAATGACGGCGACCCCGACTTGTTGATCTCTGGGAATGTTGCTGCAAATACCTATATCACAGAACTCTATCGAAATGATGGGGGTAGTTTTGTTCTGGATGCTTTTGCTTCGGATCAACTGCCCAATGTGCAGTTTGGTTCTGTGAGTTGGGGGGATTATGACGCAGATGGTTGGTTGGACATTGCATTAGCTGGAGAGACGAGTACGGGATTGATAACGCGGATTTATCGCAACCAGCAAAACCGGAGTTTTGTAGATATCAATGCAACCCTGACCGGCGTGAAAGAAGGAAGCGTGGAATGGGGAGACGTGAATAATGATGGCTTGTTGGATCTCCTGATTACCGGAGAATCGGCTGCGGTAGGGTTCAGCCCTGTTAGTCGCGTTTATCGCAACAATGCGGGAACATTTGTCCCCTATGCTGCGGGTATACTACAGCCTGTAAAACGAGGTTCGGCAACCTTTGGCGATTATGATGACGATGGATGGATCGATATTCTCCTGACCGGACAAGATGGAGCCAGTAGTAATGATCGTACCACCCGCCTCTACAAAAATACCGGAACCGGATTCGCGGAAGAAGCCGGGTCTTCGCTTGGGCTGGAGGATGCAGACCTCGGAAGCCACGCTGCCTGGGGCGATTATGATGGAGACGGAAAATTAGACGTAGCGCTGATAGGGCGAACTGCTGCTTCGCCTTCCATTGCGCGCACCTTAAGTATTTATCGGAATACTGATGGAACTGCCAACCTGACGGCAATAGCCCCAGCTGGTTTGGTCGCGACTCCAGTTGCTGATTCGGTTACCCTGAGTTGGCAGGCACCTGCAGGCTACCCTGCTGCGCTGGTGGAGGGTCTTTCCTATAATGTATATGTGAGTTCTATGCCTGCTCCGGCCGCTCCGGATCGTGTTTCACCTCATGCGGCATTAGGAACAGGATATCGACGTCTGGTTCAATTAGGCCCTAATGCCGGAACTTCCTGGACTATTCGGGATTTACCAACAGGAACCTGGTACTGGAGTGTCCAGGCGATTGAAGCTGATTTTGAAGGCTCTCCCTTTGCCACAGAGCAAAGTTTCGCGTATCAGGCTCCCATTTTTATAGACGAGACCGCATTTGTAACCCGCTCTGGAAATGGGGAAGGGATGGATGAAAGCGCGATTGCCTGGGGAGATTATGACAATGACAATGATTTGGACCTCCTGCTAACCGGCCAAACTGCCACAAATGCGTTTTATACCTCCGTTTGGGAAAATGTGGACGGAGAGCTTCAGGAAAATACTTCAGCTTCTACCGTATTTGATGATATCCGATCAGGCAGTGCGATTTGGGGGGATATGAACCAGGATGATCAATTGGACATTGCCATCTCAGGGGAATCTGCTTCAGGGCCGGTTACCCGGATTTACCGGCAGGCAAATGGCGTGTTTGCAGATATTGGAGCAGGACTTACCGGACTGCGAAACAGTTCCCTCTCCTGGGCCGATTTTGACAGAGATGGAGACCTGGATTTACTGATTTCCGGAGAAAACAATGCCGGGCAACCGCTTGCCAGCCTCATGATTAATGATGGGAATGAGGGTTTTGCAGACAGTGGGATTCCGTTGACGAATGTTACTCATGCGAATGTAAGCTGGAATGATTTTGATAATGATGGGTGGCCGGATTTGCTGATAAGCGGAGAAGATGCAGGGGGGCAGGAGCTTACGCAATTGTACCACAACGACGGGGACGGAAGCCTTACAGCAATCGCTTCTGCTTTTTCCAATGTAAAACGCGGGGCAAATGCCTGGGTAGATTATGACAATAATGGCTGGGCCGATGTGCTGATTTCGGGAGAAGGGGCAACGGGGCCCATTACGGAGTTATACATCAATAATGGGGATAATACCTTTACCAATAGTGGGATCAATTTTGTTGGAATTCTGAATGGAAAAGTCGCCTGGGGCGATTACGATGATGACGGCTATCCGGACCTGATCCTTACCGGACAAAATGGAACTGCTGTTTCAGATCGTACTACCCTCATTTACCACAATAATGAAGGGACAAATTTTACAGTAGATGTATCTGCTTCTGCTCCTTTCTCCGATGCAAATAGCCTGAGCGATGCCGCATGGGGAGATTATACCGGAGATGGAAAACTGGATTTGGCGATGGCAGGCCGTGTGTCTGATACGCCGGTGGATCGCATATTGGGATTCTATCGAAACAATCAGGCTACTCCCAACCAATTGTTACAAGCGCCTGATACCCTGATGAATGACCCTTCGGGAGCAGATGTTGTGCTCAGCTGGGCGGCACCTGCGATGTTTGACCCTGCCTTAGTGGAGGGACTCACCTATAATGTATATGTGGGAACAGGACCAGGATTACGGGATGTCATTAATCCGCATGCCAATTCGACCGGCTACCGCAAAGTGGTTGCCGCAGGAAATACAGGGCAGGCTCAATCTATCCGAATCACGGGACTGGGGGATGGCATTTATTATTGGAGTGTGCAGGCAATCGGACCCGATTGGGAAGGATCGGTTTTCGCCACAGAAGCCAGCTTTCGATTCAACCAAAAAGCATTTAAAGATGTAACTGTAGCTGCTTTTCCCTTTGGTATGCCACAAGCTGTAAGTGAAGCAGCTGTGAAATTTGGGGATTTTGACAATAATGGTTCCCTCGATTTGATTGCAGCCGGAGCATTGGATGATCTTACCAATAGCACGACCATTTATAGCAACAACATGGGGCTGTTTCAGGAGAATGGGATCGCAGCTACAAACATGGTCAATGTCCGCAAGAGTTCTATTGACGTAGATGACTATGACAATGATGGGTTTGTGGACGTGCTGCTATCCGGACTGGATGAGAGCGGTACTCCTATTACGCATATATATCATAACGAAGGAGACAGTACATTCGATTTAGATATGGCTGCTTCCAGTGATCTGGAAAATGTATCAGATGGGAGTGTTGCCTGGGGCGATTATAACAATGATGGTAAGCCGGATGTGCTGGTAACGGGAGAGTCCGCTACAGGCCCATTTGCTCAGTTATATCGCAATGATGGAAACAGTACATTTACAGCAGTACCGGAGGCTTTTGCAGTTGGACAGCCACAAGCTGTTTCTCAAAGTGCTGTTGCCTGGGCAGATTATGACGCAGATGGAGACCTGGACTTTATCCTGACGGGACGCGCTAGTTCAGGGCCTTTTACAGGCCTCTATCGGAATAATGGCGACGGAACCTTTTCTGCTGTGGCTACCCCCATGCTGGATGTCATGCAGGGAAGTGTTGCCTGGGGCGATTTTGAAAATGACGGCGACCTCGACGTAGTAATTAGTGGCGAGAATTCAACGAGTCTGTTTGTACCCGTTACCAAATTATATATCTACGACCGAACCAGCGGTACTTTTGGAGATCCCCAGACCCCTGTGTCTTTATTAGATGCAAAAAATGGCTCTGTTGCCTGGGGGGATTATAACAATGATGGCTTTGCTGATATCTTGTTAAGTGGACGCTTCGGAGAAGAAGACACGGCTGTAACCACTAAGATTTACCAAAATGAAGGAGGAACCGGATTCTCCGAAGACATTAATACCTCTTCCGTACTGGCGGATGTGGATTTGGGCCAGAGTATTTTTGGGAATTTTGATAATCAGGATGGCCTGGACATTATCCTCACCGGACAAACAAGCACCAATCCTCCAGCGCGTGCATTTGGGGCTTACCTCAATATCGATTCTACCCTTAACATTACGCCCCCTTCCCCGCGGTTGTTGACCAGTAGTGTCCTGGGGAATTCTGTTACCCTGAGCTGGGAAGCGCCAGATGCCTATCCGCTGGATCGGGTTGAGGGCTTAACCTATAATATCTATGTAGGCTCCGATGTGGGGCTGATTGATCAGTTTTCTCCTAAGTCCAATCTGAATACGGGATGGCGGCAAGTTGTAGAAATGGGCGGTTCTAACCTGAGTACTTCCTGGACCATTACCGGCTTACAGGCGGGTACTTACTTTTGGAGTGTACAAACTGTAGATCAGGACTTTGAGGGCTCTCCCTTTGCTTCGGAGGCGTTTTTCTTATTCATCAACCCCTCTCCGGTAATCATAGACTCCAGTTATGCAACTGTTTATGTAGATACCAGTGCCAAGTCGATCTCAACAATCGAAGTGGAGGATACCAGCGTAGTCGAGCGAGTTGTGGTCCACTACAAAGGAATTGCCGGAGCTGACTGGTCCACCCTGACCCTCACGGATGCAGGCCCTGAATACACCTTCGATATCGTTCCTTCCCTGTTGGATGAAATTGGGGTTGAATATTATTTTGAGGCCGTAGGGAAATTTGGATTCAGTGCCGTTACGGATACGACGTACACCTATATTCGCTATACCGGTGATGGGCTTGAGATTCCTTCCCTTCAGTTTGGGCCTACAGTGCGGGATTATAACATCATTGCCATACCCTTAAATCTTGACAATCGTGCGATTGCTTCAACGATTGAGGATGATCTGGGCACTTACGATATTTTCAAATGGAGATTCTACCATTACCAGGGAGGCTCCAATAAAGAATACAACTCAGGCGTAAGCCAGATCGATGCGGGACAGGGATATTGGTTGATTGCCAAAGACCGGGATACTGTATTTACCGGATCGGGAGAAACAGTGAAGGTACATGACCAGAAGCCTTTTGGGTTGTCCTTGAGCCAGGGCTGGAACCAAATTGGAAATCCTTATAATTTCAAAATATCCTGGTCTGAAATTCTGGATTCAAATTCGGTAGCTGTACAGAATGCTTTCATTGAACCGTTCCGGAATTTTCAGAATGGCTGGGATACCCTGGGTACCCCGATTATTGACGAATTCAGAGGAGGATTTGTATTCGCCGAGAGTGCTGTGGAAGTGAAAATTCCGGTTCGAAAAAATCCTGCAATTCAGCGATTTGCCCCGGTAGGAGGCGGCTTGAGTTTGACCAATTCCCTGGATCAGCCAGAATGGGAAGTGAAAATCCGCCTGAAAAGTCAGGGCCTCTCCAATCCATTTGGTGGAATTGGAATGCGTGCGGATGCAGATAGCAGTCGGGATCAATATGACCGGATCAGCTTGCCTCGTTTGCACGAGTATCTCGATGTGAACTTCGCTCACCCGGAATACTTTGGGGGTAGGTTTATGAAAGACGTCAGGCCTACAGCCAAGGAGGCCATCTGGGAATTTACAGTAGAATCCAACCTCGAAGAGGAGTTGATTCAATTAAGTTGGGATAATTCGTATTTTGGCAGTGGCTTACGGCAACTGATTCTGTTTGATGTTGCTAAGCAACGACAGATTAATATGGCAGAACGAGATTCATATACCTCTTTGTCGGATGAAAAATCACGGAACTTCAGGATCTACTATGGAGCACCGGAGTTCATTGATTCAAATCTGCAACCCGACCATATTCATTTGGGACAGGCATACCCCAATCCATTCACAGATCAGACGCTAATTACGCTTTCTCTACCCGAAACAGGAGATGGAGAAGCTTATGCGGTTCAACTTGCGATTTTTGATCAAATGGGGAAACGCGTCGCAACCCTGAAAGACGGAGGGATGGAATCAGGCTTTCATGAAATCAACTGGAATGGCACCAATGAGCTGGGTACTGGGGTTTCACCCGGCATGTATATATATCAAGTAAACGTTGTCTATGGCGGACAACAAAAGTCGTATAGCGGAAAGGTAATACGCAAATAAGGTAAGACTAATTGCTAATGGGATTTTGATGGATGAGGCTTCGTGGATTCCACGGATACCTTTTTCTGTGTCCAAAATTCAAGGACAAAATAGTTATATTTACCGATATGTTAGCAGGGTCTATTTCTTCTCCAATTGAACCATTCCGCAACATCGTCTAGCGGAAAACCAGGAAAGACCCCTCCTAGAACAGAACCTACTTATTATGAAAAACCGAGTTCTACTCACCATTGCTGCCTTGCTTCTTCTTGTGACAAATGATCTGCTTGCGCAGGTGGTTCCACAAGGATTTAC
>CAYGTH010000307.1:0-2693 GCA_964352745.1 uncultured Bacteroidia bacterium | reverse complement strand
GAAAAGGCAGGCTCGATTGATAACCTGAACCTTGGTATTGGGGATTTGAGCGATGTAATAGCTCCGGCTCCTGTGCCGGGCGAAGTCCTTGTATGGGACGGAACTCAATGGGTCCCTGGAAATGCAGGAACAACCAACTTTGCAGGAGATGGAATTACCATCGTCAATGATACCATCATCAATACCGGAGATTTAAATGGATTTGATGATATCTTGATAGGCGATCCGGCTGGCGGTGATTTGAGTGGTACATATCCTGCCCCTACTGTAATGGGATTGGGCGGAAATCCGATTTCTACAAATGTCCCGCTGGTAGGAGAAATTCTCAAATGGGATGGTACAGAGTGGGTGCCTTCAGTCGATGATGCCTTTACGCTTCCTCCGGGTTCTGTGAACGTAACGCAAAGACTTACAGGAGACGGATCCGCGGGAACCCCATTAGATCTGGCTCAAAATGGCGCATTTCCGAATCAGACCTTGAAGTGGAATGGAGCGAGTTGGGCCCCTGCAAATGATGAAATTAATGACGCAGATAATAACCCGAATAATGAAATTCAATCATTGTCATTGAGTGGAACGGTATTGAGCTTGTCCAATGGAGGAGGGGCAGTGAGCTTGCCGGGTGGCGGAAGTACCTATTCCGCAGGTACTGGAATCAGTATCCTGGGTTCTGTTATTACGAATACAGGGGATACCAATCCCATAGATGATATTACAACAAGTACACAAGCAGGGGGAGACCTGTTTGGTACTTATCCAGCCCCCGAAGTGGTACGGATTCGGGGAATTTCAATTACTTCTAATGCGCCAACGCCCGGACAAGTATTGAAATACGACGGAGTTCAGTGGGATGTGGATACTGATGAAATCAATGACGCAGATAGCGATCCCAATAATGAAATTCAGGCGCTTTCCCTCACGGGTAACCTCCTGCAGCTTTCTAATGGCGGGGGATTAGTCAATCTGCCGAGTTACCTGGGGGGAACTGGAATCAGCGTATCAAACAATATCATTACCAATACCGGGGATACCGATCCCAGTAATGATATCACCACTTCAACGATTGCCTCTGGTGATTTGAGTGGGCTGTATCCAAGTCCTAAGGTAGAAGCCATTCAAGGATTTCCGGTTTCTAACTCAGCACCTGCAAATAATCAGGTAATGGCCTGGAATGCAGGTGGGGGGCAATGGGCTCCGTTTACGGATCCGGATAGCGACCCTCAAAATGAATTACAGACCTTATCCATTATTGGAAATACCCTTTCCCTTTCTAATGGCGGGGGATCTGTAGGCGTTCCCATTTATTCAGGAGGAACGGGAATCAGTGTGACGGGTACAACTATTAACAACACCGGTGACCTGAGTAATACAAACGAATTACAGAGCCTTTCTATCTTCGGGACCACCATCGCCCTGTCAAACGGGGGGGGGAACGTAACGTTGCCCTACGTAGGAGGGACTGGAATTTCTATTTCCGGAGCAACCGTTACCAATACAGGAGATACCAATCCCCTGGATGATATTACAACTACTACTGTAGCACAAGGGGATCTCGAAGGGAATTTTCCTGATCCAACTGTTAGAGCCATTCAAAACAACCCGGTAGCCAGTGGAACACCTGATCCCGGTGATATTATGGTTTGGAATGGTTCTAACTGGGAATATGAGCCGGATCCGGATAGAGATCCTTCCAATGAGATCCAAAACCTGAGTATCGCAGGTACGACGGTCAGCCTTTCTAATGGGGGCGGGAGCATTAACCTTCCCTATACAGGGGGAACAGGTATTACCATTTCAGGGACAACCATTACCAATATCGGTGATACAGATCCTTCTAATGACCTGATCGTAACCACGAATTTCGGAGGAGACATTGATGGCGTGTTTTCAGGAATTACCGTAACGGGAATTCAGGGAGAACCTGTCTCAAGTACTTCGCCGATTGCGAATCAGGTCCTGAAATATATTGGGGGGCAATGGGTGCCTTCCAGTGATGCGAATACGACTTATTCGGCTGGAACAGGCATTAATATAAATGGTTCCAATACGATCATTAATACAGGCGATACCAATGCCTCCGATGATATTACAACCTCAACTCCAGCCGGAGGAGATTTAACAGGTACTTATCCAAACGTTTCGGTGTTAACCTTGCAGGGGGCCCCCTTAGTAGCAACTGGCGCTACCATCAATCAGGTCCTGGGCTGGAATGGTACGACCTGGGCACCGTTTACAGATGGAGATGCAAATTCTACCAATGAGATTCAGGCCCTTTCCCTGACGGGAACTACCATCAGTTTATCGAATGGCGGTGGATCAGTGGTATTGCCTTATACCGGCGCAGCAGGGATTGATATCACGGGTTCTACGATTTCTAATACAGGAGATTTAGACCCCCTGAATGACGTCTTGGTAACAGATAATGCAGGAGGCGATTTGACTGGTACTTTTTCAAATCTTTCCATCGCAAATATTCAGGGAAATCCCGTACTGGCTACAGGCACACCAGGAACGGGGCAATACCTCGGATGGAATGGCGCTGCATGGGTGCCTACAACGGACGGAGATGCTAATCCTGCAAATGAGATTCAGGCCCTTTCAATTTCCGGGACCACGATCAGCCTGACAAGTGGAGGATCTATTGCCCTGCCTTATGTAGGTGGGACTGGAATTAATATCTCCGGTGCTACGGT
>CAYGTH010000306.1:0-8921 GCA_964352745.1 uncultured Bacteroidia bacterium | reverse complement strand
TTTTTATTGCAGGAGTCTTGGTAATTACCGTTGCCTGCAAAAAAACAGAACCAATTGTTAAGCCCAATATCGTTTATATTCTGGCCGATCAGTGGCGAGCCTCTGCATTTGGCTATGCGGGTGATCCAAATGTTAGCACCCCCAACCTTGATAAATTCGCCCAGGAGGCTGTTAATTTCTCAAATGCAGTATCTGTTACGCCGGTTTGTACGCCGCATCGGGCAGCACTACTCACCGGGCGCTACCCCACCTCAACAGGTATGTTTTTAAACGACCTCTACTTGCCGGATGAAGAACTGTGTATGGCTGAAATATTTAAGGCCGAAAATTATCATACTGCATTCCTGGGTAAGTGGCATTTGGATGGACACGGCAGGCTGAATAATGTAGCACCCGAAAGACGTCAGGGCTTTGACTATTGGAAAGCCCTGGAATGTGCTCATAGCTATAATAAGATGCCTTATTATGACAATGATGATCCCGAGATGAAATACTGGGAGGGCTATTCTCCATTTGCGATTGCAAAAGACGCCAATAATTACCTGGCTGAATATGCGCAGAGTGATCAACCATTTCTACTCTTTTTATCCATTGCGACCCCCCATTTTCCACATGGAAGTGCCCCGCAAGCGTTCAAAGAATTATACCCGGAAGAAGAAATTGTGCTTGCCCCTAATGTGTCTGATAGCTGGAAAGACAGGGCTCGAAAGGAACTACAGGGATATTATGCACATTGCACGGCTACCGATAAAGCAATTGGGAGTATCCTGGATAAAATCGAAGAACTGAATCTGTCAGATAATACCATCATTGTATTCTCATCCGATCATGGTGAAATGATGGGGGCGCATGGAATTAGACCCTTTACCAAGCAACTGGCATGGGATGAGTCGATCAAAGTTCCATTCCTGATCAGATACCCATCGATCGGTGAAAATAAAGGAACACGTGTCAATGCCCCAATCAATACCCCTGATATTCTTCCCTCTCTTTTGGGATTAGCCAATATTGACATTCCGGAAAGCGTCGAAGGGGAAGACCTCTCTAACTTGATGAAATCTCCTGATCCGGAGGCTGACAGGGCCGCTTTGGTGATGAATCTTTGCCCATTTACCAGTGAGTATAAATATCCTGAATACAGGGCTGTTCGCACCAAGCAATATACCTATGCCCGTACACTTGAGGGGGCCAGCAAATTCTTTGATAATGATAAGGATCCCTATCAAATGAATAACCTGATCAATCAACCTGAATTTGCTGAGCTTCAACTGGAATTAGACAACAAGCTGAATGCTGCTTTGGACAATATAGGAGATGATTTTAAGGCGCGTGATGATTACCTGCAAAAATGGAACGTGAAGCTTGATACAAGCAATAATGCAATTAATTACAGGGACTTTTTAAAAGGGGAAGGAGTGGTCCAAACTCCTCAATTAACGCAGTAGCGCAAGGTTGGATTGTTGTTGCCTGACCCTCTCTGCACAAATTTGATTTGAACTGATCCTACAAAATAAGCAGAAGGCGGACGATTGGATAGTACTCAATTGTCCGCCTTCTGCTCCTTTAGATCTTTGAAAGTAACTCCTTAGCCCTGCAAGGGCTATTGGCGGATTCCGGTCCGCCAATCCTCGTAAAAGCGTATGCTGGATCAAGCAAAGCCAGATATTTTGGGCAACGATTACCCGTGATATCAGGGAGCTTTATTTCTCCATCTTCAACACAGCAAATTTCCCTTTATTCCATCCGTGTACGAGGAGATACATCTGCATAGACCCGTCGGCAGCTTTGACGTAATGCGGCCAAACGTGGTGAATGTTGGTCAGAACAGGGATATCCAAATCGCCGGGAATGATCGTAGAAACGAGGCTAGCACCTGTGTGAGCATAGATAGGCGCAGATTTTTGCTCGCCAATGGCCTTCAATGCATTGAAGAAAAAGTGCTCAGCTTTGAAGGATACATTACAAACCAGGCTCCCTTCCGGAATATTATTAAAGGTTTCAACAAACTTGCCCTTCCTGGTAAATTTTACGACCTGTCCAGCCGCGCGGTTCGCAACCAGGACGTGCTTGTCATGTGCAAATACGCCGTGAGCTGTTTGAAATTGGCCGGGCATATCCCCTTTGCCTCCCCAGGCTAGTTTTCCCCAGCTCCAAACGCCGCCTTTTTCCTTGATCGTCAGCACAAAATCGCCTTTGGAGTATCCATGTGCGACATAAAGGGTTCCTTTCAGGTAGGTAACATCCGTTACCCCAAAATTGCTGTCCTCAGAAGAATAGAATTCATTCGCTGGAGCAAACTTGAATTCGGTGCCGGTAGGCTTCAAAATTTCACTTACGATTGTTCCATCAAGCGTTAATACAAGTACTCTTTTGCCTTCCTGCGCTACAGCGAGGTGCTTGACTCCTTTGTGGATAAAGAATACAATGCCGTGAATGTTGTCTTTCAATCGCTCATCCGTTCCGATTCGCGTCCATTTTGTAAGGTCTGAACTAATAGAACAGAGTCCATATCCCGGGATGCCTGTGTAAACGATTCCTGTTTCCGGATCTTCATTAAATCCTCCATGCATCTTGGGCTCAAATTCATGCGCATCTTTAGGGAAAGCAGCGGTTAATTCCTGATCCCATGAAAAAACAAATTCGCCCTGTCCGGTAACGAGCTTGGCTTGCTTGAGCATTTGGTCTGATTGGGCAGGGGTGTGGTCGTGCGCTACGCCAGCATAATCATGCTCATGGGCGTGGTGAGTATGGTCGCCATGCGTATGGTCATCATGGGCTTTCTGTGCCATTAACGTGTGCGAAAATCCCAAAAAGGATGCGATTAACAATGCCGTAAGGGTCGTTCTTTTTACCATGGTTTGTCCTTTATTAATTTTTGGGAAAGGTAATCATACCTCCCTTAACTTTCAACTAGCCAAACGTTACCATTTTATCGGCAATGAATCGTGAAAGCATGTTGGGGCAGTAAAATAATCAAAATAAATTATAACTTATCTGATCTCATAATTTGACCATCCTGCCTTTATAATTGCGAACTATGTCGGACGATCAACTCACTTATTTACTCAAACATCACGAACATCGGCGTGATTTCCTCCGCAAGGGGCTATTTGGCCTCGCCGCCTGGCCACTATTGATCGGGCATCCACTGGAATCCTTTTTTCAAAAAGGAGTGTCCTTCTCGGATTATCCCTTTCAATTGGGAGTTGCTTCCGGAGATCCGGCAGCTGATGGCTTTGTATTGTGGACACGCCTTGCCCCCAAACCGATGGAAGGAGGCGGAATGTCTCCCATCAATGTCGCAGTGGATTGGATGGTGTCTAAGGATGAAAAGATGTCTCAGGTAGTTGCGAAAGGACAGGAAATGGCAACTCCCGAACTGGGCCACTCCGTACATGTCGAGGTGGAGGGATTGGAGCCGGATCGCTGGTACTTTTATCAGTTTAAAGCAGGCGGTGAAGTCAGCCCCATCGGAAGGACTCGAACAGCTCCTGCTCCGGGCGTGATGCTTGAGAAGTTTCAATTCGCCTTTGCTTCCTGCCAGCATTTTGAGACCGGCTACTTTACTGCTTATGAGCACATGGTAAAAGAACCCCTGGATCTGGTCGTCCACCTGGGGGATTATATTTATGAGTATGAAGGGAAAGAAGGGCGGGTACGCAAACACATCGGAGCAGAAATCAATTCGGTGGATGATTACCGGCAACGAATTTCCCAATACAAAATGGACCCCGCTCTTCAGGCCATGCATGCAGCTGTTCCCTGGATTTTGACATGGGATGATCATGAATTTGATAATAACTATGCAAATGCGGTATCTGAAGAGGCTGGAATCTCTCCAAAAGATTTCCTGATACGCCGAGCAAATGCCTATCAGGCATACTATGAACACATGCCCTTACGGAAATCCGCAATTCCCCGTGGCCCGAATATGAAATTGTATCGCAAGGTCAATTTCGGACAACTGCTGGAGTTTGATGTATTGGATACCCGGCAATACCGCAGCGACCAACCCTGTGGAGATAAATCAGGCCCCCTGTGTGCGGATGCATTCGATCCCACAACCACGATGATGGGAAAGAAACAGGAGAAATGGCTGAAAAAACAGTTAACCTCCTCCGACTCCCGATGGAATGTACTGGCCCAGCAGGTCATGATGGCATGCATTGACCGGGATCCGGGAGAGGATAGAAGATTCTCCGTAGATCAGTGGCCGGGATACGATACGAGCAGAAGGCGATTGATGAATTTTCTGGGGGATGAGCAGATTTCTAATCCGATTGTCCTGACAGGGGATATTCACTCCAATTGGGTCAATGAGCTTAAAGTGGACTATGATCGGCCGGAGGAAAAAACGGTTGCTGTGGAGTTTGTTGGTACCTCCATCACTTCAGGAGGGGACGGTGAGTTTGTGCCGGAAGGCCATGCAGGTATTATGAGTGATAATCCTTGTCTGAAGTTTCATTCGCGGGAGCGGGGATATGTGAAATGTATCGTTTCTCCGGACGAATGGAGGAGCGATTATCAGGCCGTGGAATATGTGTCAACACCCGGAGCACCATTGATTACCCGTGCCAGTTTTGCCGTCGAAAATGGGCAAAAAAGCGTGCGAAAAGTGTGAAAAACGCCCACTGAATAAATAATTCGCAACATAATTAACCTGAAAATATACTACTCATGAACTTACTTAAGCATACCCTGGTAGCTTTCTTTTTATGCTTCCTGTCGGGGCAAATATCACAGGCCCAACTGAGCCTGCCGTCCATTTTTGGGGATCATATGGTCCTTCAGCAAAAACAGGCCAATCCGGTTTGGGGCTGGGCAGCACCGGGCGAAAAAGTTACGGTGGAAATTCATGGACAAAGTCATATGACACAAGCAGATCAGCAGGGCCACTGGAAGATCAATTTACGACCGATTCCGGTTGGTGGGCCTTATCAAATGAGGATTGAAGGGGAGTTTTCAAAATTCTTTCTCGATGATATCCTGGTAGGAGAAGTCTGGATCTGCTCCGGCCAATCCAATATGGCCTGGGCGCTCAGAAATACCAACAGTGCAGAGTTGGCGACCCTTACGGCCGATTATCCCAACATTCGCCTGATTACTGTTCCCAGGGTTGGAACGCAAGAAGCACAAGATGACTTCCAGGGCGAATGGACTGCATGTTCCCCCGAATCTGTTCCTGATTTTTCAGCAGTAGGCTATTTCTTCGGCCGTCGCCTGCATCATGCATTGGATGTCCCGATTGGCTTGATCGATAATGCATGGGGGGGCTCAGCAGCTGAAGCCTGGGTCAAAAGAGAGGTGTTGGAGGAAGATGAGAAGTATGATGAATTGATGGCCTGGTGGAAAGAAAAGGAAGCCAGTTATGATTATGAGAGCGAATTGGAAGCCTGGGAAAAGCAGGCAGCTGAATGGGATGCTGCAAGCGAAGCCGATCGTCAGCCGAGACGACCCCGACGACCTGGCGATTTAATGGCGGGCAACCACCGTCCTGCGAATATTTACAATGGCGTCTTACACCCAACGATTGGCTACGGCATCAAAGGGGTGATTTGGTACCAGGGAGAATCCAATGCTTCCCGGGCATACCAGTACCGGGATCTTTTTCCCCTGATGATTCAGCATTGGCGGGAGGAATGGAAACAGGGCGATTTTCCATTCTATTATGTCCAGTTGGCTGATTTTAGAGAGGAATCTGAAGAGCCCGGCGATAGCGATTGGGCGGAACTTCGCGAGGCTCAGACTATGACAATGGATCGCTTGCCGAATGTAGGAGAGGCAGTCATTATTGATGTGGGAGAAGGCCGGGATATTCATCCCAGAAATAAGCAGACGGTTGCCGATCGCTTAGCACGCTGGGCGCTGGCAAAGGATTATGGAAAGGAGATTCAGTTCAGGGGACCGGCTTATCAATCCATGAAAATTGAAGGCAACAAAATTATCCTCACTTTCAATCATGTAGGCCAGGGATTGTATTCCTTTGATACCCAGGAACCTCAGGGATTCACCATTGCTGATAAGGATAAAAAATTTGTCAGGGCGGAGGCTAAAATCATCAATTCCACCACGATGGAAGTTTGGAGCAGCGATGTTGAAAACCCCATTGCTATCCGGTATGCCTGGGCGGATAACCCTGTTTGCAATATGTATAACCGGGATGGTTTGCCGATGACACCTTTTCGCACAGATGACTGGCCTGGGGTGACCGCTGGGAAGAATAGTAATTAAGGAAACATCAAAAGAATGAGTGAAAAAAAAGATTCAGCCGCATATAAGCATTATAACTGGCTAAAAGTGTAGGTAAATAACTAGATTAAGCCATATATTTTTTTTATGTCCGGCTGAAAGTGTCTATTTTTATGTAGATTTAGCTACTAAAAGTGATGTGAAACATGATATTCTCTCTTGTTGGGCGTGAAAAGGAGGTGGAGATATTACAGAAGGCCCTGGATTCTCCTGAAGCGGAAATGATTTCTGTAATCGGCAGACGAAGAGTTGGCAAAACGTATTTAATCAAATCTACCTACGAAAATCGGATTGATTTTGAACTGACGGGTATCAGGGATGTGACAAATTCAGAACAATTACAAAATTTCAGTCTCCATATAACAAAACAATCCCATGCAGTGGTGCCTGCTAAAGAGCCCAAAAACTGGCTGGAGGCATTTTATATGTTGACCCTTTATCTGGAACAAAAAAAGAGGAAAGAAAAACAAGTAGTGTTTCTGGACGAATTACCCTGGTTAGCAAAACCCAAATCGGGATTCCTGCAAGGATTAAGCTATTTCTGGAATAGTTGGGCGGTCAACCAACATATTGTGGTCGTGATTTGCGGCTCTGCTGCATCCTGGATGATACGCAAAGTCGTAAAAGATACAGGGGGCTTACACAACCGGATTACTAAACGCATTCAACTCAAACCTTTTACCTTATTCGAAACAGAAAAATACCTGCGAAGCCGGAATATAAAGATAAACCGATACCACATTGTCCAGTTGTACATGGCCATGGGAGGGATTCCCCATTACCTAAAAGAAATTGAGCCAGGAAAAAGTGTGGTACAGAATATCGATGACATCTGTTTTTCAGAAACCGGTTTATTAAAAGAGGAATTCCTGAATCTATACCCTGCCTTATTCGAGAAGGCTGATAATCATATTGCAGTTATCAGAGCATTGGCCCAAAAAAGAATAGGAATGGACAGAAATGAAATCCTGGCAAAGGCAAACTTGGCAAATGGAGGAAGCCTCACGAAAGTTCTGGAGGAATTGAGTCAATCAGGTTTTATTTCTGCTTATCATCCATTTGGGAAAAAGAAAAAAAATAAATTATATCGCCTTACCGATGAATATTCCTTATTCTACTTAACATTTGTTGAAGGAAAGAAAGGGGAAGGCATCGACACCTGGCAGCACCTGAGTCAAACCCAGGCATACAAAATATGGACTGGCTATACCTATGAAAGCATATGTATCAAACACCTCCCACAAATTAAAAAAGCATTGAGCATTGCCGGAGTTTATTCAGTCTCCTCCTCCTTTCTGAAAAAAGGAACCGAAACTGAAAAGGGAGTACAAATTGATCTGTTGCTGGATAGAAATGACCATGTCATCAATTTGTTTGAAATGAAATTCCATAATAAGCTTTTTACTATTTCAAAGGAGTATGCTACCCGCTTAGTAGACAAAATGGCGATCTTTGAAGAAGCTTCTAAAACCCGGAAGCACTTGTTTTTGACCTTGGTTACTACCTTCGGATTGAATCCTAATCAACATAGTATGGGATTAGTTGATCAGGTATTGACATTGGATGATTTGTTTGTGGAATGAAGTAAACCCTTACCTATGGACCTATTAACGAGATGGGGAGCCATCGCTTTCCTCCTTTTGTCTCAATTTTCTGTTACTGCTATTGCCCAGAATACGGCCTGTGACGTGCTTGTCATCGGAGGTACACCCGCCGGTATAGCGGCTTCAATTGCCGCAGGTCGGACAGGAAAAAGGGTAATACTCATAGAACAATCTCCGGTGCTGGGAGGTATGCTGGCCTCTGGTGTCCTGCGGTTGGATGATCACATGAGGCAGGCAAATAGCGGAGTCATGGAAGAATTCAGACAGCGGGTAAAGGCTTATCACCGGACCGAACTCCCTATGGATCCCCTGGTCCAGGCACATATACAACAGCCGACTAATTTGAGGTGGAATGTAGCGGAAGGCCAGGCTTGGGAACCCCATACAGCAGCCCGAATCTATGCGGAAATGGTCGCAGAAGTGCCGACGATCACCACTCGCTTTAATCAGGTAGCAGTGGATGTTCAACTGGAAGGAGACCGTGTTGTAGGAGTGATCACCCGAGATCGCGACAACCAGGGGGAGCTCGGAAAAAAGCATCAGTACACAGGGCGAGTAATCATCGATGCAACCTATGAGGCCGACCTGGCAGCTTTTGCCGAAGTTCCCTTTCGCATCGGCAGAGAAGCCCGCTCCAGAGAAGAACCCCATGCGGGGCACATCTATACAGATGGATTTGGCTCTAAACCGGGCGTGCTCAAAGGCACGATCTTTCCGGGGGGCACAGGGGAAGCGGACAATCGGTCCCAGGCCTTCACGTTCCGAATGACGGGAAAAGATTATGGTCGGCCGGATCATCCCTATCTGATGAAAGCTCCGCCCAAGGACTATGATCCGGCAAAGTACGCATGGAATTCAACTCAGCAGCCCATCATACCCAATGGTAAATTCGATATGCTCGGCATCAACTATGGAGCGGATTTGACCGGGTACTCGACCCGTTTTGTACTGGCCGACTGGAAGGAACGAGCCGAAATTGAGGAAATCTTTCGCAACCATTCCCTCGGGTCGATGAATTATGCCCAAACGGAAGGACGTTCGCCGAATATCGGACTTGCAGAAGATGAA
>CAYGTH010000305.1:3247-8951 GCA_964352745.1 uncultured Bacteroidia bacterium | reverse complement strand
ATGCTGCTGCTAAAGGAGAAAAAGTTATTCTGTTCTCTCACTTTCCCATTGCTCCTGCCGAGACGCATAATCTGTGGAATGATAAGGAAGTAGTCGCCCTCCTGGAAACTTTTCCCAATGTCGTGGCCTGGATGAGTGGACACAATCATAAGGGGGGCTACACCCGAGAAAATGGAATCTACTACCTGATTATGCATGGCATGGTCGAAACCGAATCCACCACCGCCTATGGCGTGGTATCCGTATATACAGATCGAATTGAAATTCAAGGCGTAGGCCGGGAGCCCACACGGATATTGGGGGTGGAATAATCATTCATTTAATATGAAAAATGTACGCTTGTTGGCGTTATTGTGCTGTTTGTGTGGATATACAGCTTTTTCGGTAGCTCAGTCCTCCTGGAATTTTGATGCAGCTTTAAATAGCTATTTAACAACCGAAACAGAAAAAATAGCTGCCAATACACATCAGGAATTGTCGGAAATCAAAGACTGGCCTGCTTATAAAAGCAAGGCGCAGGAGCAGTTACTTGATATGCTGGGTCTGAATCCTTTGCCTCCGAAAACACCCTTGAAAGCTACGGTTACCGGGGTAGTTGAGCATGAAGAATTTCGGGTAGAGAAGGTGCATTTTCAGTCAATGCCCGGGCTGTATGTTACCGGAAATTTATATATCCCCCGTAACATCGAAGAGCCACTACCAACGATACTGTATGTATGCGGCCATGCCAATGTGAAAAAAAATGGGATCAGCTATGGCGCAAAAGCCAACTATCAGCATCATCCGGCATGGTTTGCCAGAAATGGCTATGTCTGCCTCATTATTGACACTTACCAACTGGGTGAAATCGAGGGGATCCACCATGGCCTGTACCGCTATGATCGCTGGTGGTGGATTTCCCGGGGCTTTACGCCTGCTGGAGTAGAGGCCTGGAATGGCATTCGGGCCATTGACTACCTGTCTACCCGTCCGGAAGTTGATACAGAACGCATCGGGATTACCGGAAGGAGTGGAGGAGGAGTCTATAGTTGGTGGGGAACCGCGATTGATGATCGCATACAGGTTGCCGTTCCGGTTGCAGGAATTACGGATCTGCGAAATCAAGTGATTGACGGTTGCGTGGAAGAGCATTGTGATTGTATGTACATGGTGAATACACATCAGTGGGACTACCCCAAAATCGCCGCGCTGGTAGCGCCGAGGCCTTTGTTGATCAGTAATTCGGACCAGGATCCGATGTTTCCGATTGATGGCGTATTTCGCACTTACCAGGAAGTACGCGCTGTATATGAACAATTGGATGCCTTACCCCAAATAGCCCTGAATACGGTTTCTGGCGGCCACAAAGATATTCAATCGCTCAGGATTCACGCTTTTTCCTGGTTTAATCGTCATCTGCAAGGCCATGATAAGCTAATCGACATGCCCGCCACAAAGTTGTTTGAGCCGGAACAATTGCGGGTATTTGATGAATTGCCAACAGATGAGGTGAATACATAAATTGACGAAATATTTGTTCCGATAGCAGCTCCGGCAGCCGAAGTGCTGGCGATAGAAGGCTGGGAGAAATCAACTGCCAGATGGAAGGAATTTTTAGAGAATTACCGCTTCTCGCGTCCTTCAGCGGCAAAAACTGAAAAAATCGCTGATATTAATGCAAAAGCCGGCCAGCTTGAACTTTGGAAGATTCATACGGATGAATGGACGCAGTTGCCGATTTTTCGACTCAAGGCGCATGCTCCTGCTGGAAATGGTCGAAAAATCATAGTGCTTGACAAGGGAAATTGGCCGCAATGGACCTCGCTGCTGGGGGCTGTTTATCCTGATTGCGAATTTGGAACTCCCTCAATAAAGGAGATAAATGCGGATGAAAAACTGGAAGAGTTGCTGGCAACATGGGATGAAATAATCCTTATCAGCATGCGAGGCGCAGGCCCTGCTGCATTTTCCGGAAATGACCGGAAGCAAACGCATATTCGGCGACGTTTCTTTTTGCTTGGACAGACGCTGGAGGAGTTTCAAACGCTGGACGTGGTTCAGACAATCCGATCGCTTCGCCTGAGCAAAGATGATATCAGGACCGTAGTTAGTGCAAAGGGAATTACTGCTGGAATCCTGGTATATGCCGCTTTGTTTTGCGAAAAAGGCCTGACCCTGGAATTACAGGATCCACCGGTAAGCCACCGGATTGGTCCGGATTTAGTGAACATCATGCGATTTCAGGACATGTCAGCGGCTATGTTGATGGCGGCAGCACTGCATGAGGTTGAGGTTGAATCAGGAGAAACTCCGCTTTCGGTCAGCTATTGGTCGGGCCTGAAAGAACTGGCCGATCAATATCCGGGCTTAGGACTGCACTTGAAATAAAAGCTTGAAAACATAAGCTCAGCCCTTCTTCCACCCGCCAAAGAGCGCATGGCCCGCCTTCATCCAATAGACATCCACCTGCTCAAAACCGGCTGTCTGCATCCATTTCAATTGGTCAGCTAGGGAAGAAGGCTGGTCATAGACATCGGGCTCAGGGTCTGAAAAATAGTTCCACCCTTCCTCGCTAAACTTGCGAAAAATAGCATTTTCGGTTCCTCCTGAACGCTCATTCACCCATTTATCCCACTGGTTAGCAGCGATTTGTCTCCCAGTCGCATGGGTAGGCGCAACAATGTCCAGAATCGCAAAAACACCGCTGGGACGAAGCATGGTAAAGACATCCCTAAAGAGTTGTTGCTTGCCGGGGCCGTCGAGGTGATGAATTGCCAGAGAAGAAAATACAGCATCTACCTCCGGCAATCGACCTCGCCAACCCTGGTCTGAAATGTCCATTTTCAGGGGTTTGAAATGGCCCTTGCCTGCGAGTCTGCGATGTGCTTCTTCCAACATGACATCCGAGCCATCGAGCCCCCAGATTTCGAGCTGTGGGAATTGCTGGACCAATGCTTCTCCGATTCGACCTTCCCCACAACAGATATCGACTACCTGCTGCGCGTTCGGGGTAGCTGCGAGTAATTGCGTGAAAATATCGAGGTGGATCTGGCGCTCAGGAACTACAAATTCACTCAGTTCAATAAAACCAGCAGAGTCGGCTTCCTGCCATTGTGAATGAGAATTTTTGTTTTCTTCCATTTTGGGATGCTGTGATTCTGCTAATCCTTCTTCTATAGCACAATCCAAGCTTAGATATTAATGCCTGACTTTTTTTATTCGGTTCTAATTTTTGCTAGATATTCTTTGGGTGTCAGTATTGATAAGTCGCTTTCTTTGTAATCCTTTGTATTTCGAGTAATTATTATTTGATGGCCTGATTCTTCAGCACAATAATTTTGTACTGCATCTTCAAAGTCTTTAAATCTAGAATTAGATGCTGTACTAATTATTAGTTGCCCTACCGTTTCCACCTGTACTATCTGTAACAATTTCCTCCTTTGAGTATCTGCTTTTTTTTGATTTTCAAGTTTTCCAATTATGTAATTAATATTGGTCATAGTTATGGGAGAAACACAAAGTTTTATATCAGAAGACAATGAATCTTCAATTATTGCAGCAATATCATCTGTAAATGGCTCTCTATTAAGCAGTAGGTCTAAAAGCACATCGGAGTCTAAAAATATTTTTTTCATTCCTTCAAATATTTTTCTACAAGTGCATCTTGTAGTAACTCTTTGTAGGAAGTAAATTCTTCAGGCATTTTGACTGACCCTTTTAGTTCCATTACTAGTTTACGTGGGGATTTTCCTTTTTCTGATTTTGACAAAGATTTTAAATATTCCTCGACTATTTTGGATAAACTTTTTCCATTTGATTTCGCATATGCTTTTGCATCATTAATGATAGCTTGATTAATTGACAATGTTAACTTGCTCATACGTATTAATCTTTACGTACAAAATAAATAATTTCTCTGATTATGTCAAGCGATCTTTTGTGGTTTGGTACATCTTTTTCGAAAACGAAGCCTTGGCAAGTATTGGATATACCCGACACTTACCCCTGCACGTCTTGCAGCACTGCCATCAATTCTGCAATCATCATAGCCGTTCCGCCCCAGATCAGGTGCTCGTCGATCGTATATCCCGGTGCATTGATCAAAAATCCATTGAAGACATCTACTTCATGAATGCCCCGTACCTCTTCTGCCCAAAAACGGCCCGCCTCAATTTCGATTGCGGCGGCGACTTCTGTAGGATTGAGCACGAATTCTGGACGATTTTCCAAATACCCGACAGTCGGATAGACGAGCGAATTACTTGGAGGAATGTATAAAGGGGTAAGATTCCCGAGCACTTCCACGTGTTGGGGCGGAATCCCCATTTCTTCTTCTGCTTCGCGCAGGGCGGTATGCACAAAGTCCCGATCTGATTCTTCGTGGCGTCCCCCCGGAAAGCAAATTTGTCCCCCATGTACCCGTCCGTCATCTGTACGCTTCATGAAGACCAGATGGAATTGATCCTGATGCGGATAGAGGAGGGTCAGGACTGCGCTTTTTCGGGCATTGTCTGGCACTTCATATTCCCGATCCCGGATCGGCGGGGCCATTATCATTTGGGCATCGAGGCCGGGTAGGGGGTATTGGAGTCGGTCTTTGAGGCGAGGAATCAGGGTATCGGAAATCGTCATGGGTAGATCGGGGATCAGGTGCTTACAGAAATGAAAATAGCATCAGGCCCAGTTCTTGAGCGCGAGCTGCCCACAGCCTCCATCGACGTCTTTACCCCGGCTGCGACGTACATTGACAATTACGCCAGCGTTTTCGAGATACTGAATGAAAGCGTCCATGCGGGGGCGGCTGGTATTGACAAATCCGGATTCCGCGACGTGATTGTACTCGATTACGTTTACTTTGGAGGGGACAATCTGGGTGAATTCCGCAAGCTCGCGGGCATCTTCCAGGCTGTCATTCATATCTTTAAAGATGCAGTATTCATAGGTAACGCGGGTACCGGTTTTGTCATAAAAATAAACCAGTGCTTCTTTCAGGGTTTCCAGAGAGTTAGCGTCATTGATCGGCATGATCTGGCTCCGTTTTTCGTCATTGGCAGCGTGCAGGGAGAGGGCAAATTCAAATTTGATCCCATCATCTGCCAACTTGCGGATCATCTTGGCGATCCCTGCGGTAGAAACCGTAATCCTGCGGGGAGACATTCCCAGGCCTTCCGGCGAAGTTATTTTATCAATAGAGCCCAGCACATTGCGATAGTTCAACAAAGGCTCTCCCATGCCCATATACACGATGTTGGTCAGAGCCCGGCCAAAGTGTTTTTCTGCCTCATCTCGCAACATCTGGACCTGATCAAAAATCTCATAATCGTAGAGATTGCGTTTCAGGTCAAGAAAACCCGTCGCACAAAATTTGCAGGAAAGCGAACAGCCCGCTTGCGAAGAAACACAGGCCGTAACCCGCTTCGCCGTGGGAATAAGTACGCCTTCCACCTGTTGTCCGGTCGAGAGCTCAAAGGCATATTTGATCGTCCCGTCCGAACTCTTTTGGGTATCCTGAATCTTAATCTTATTGATCACAAATTCCGCATTCAGTCGATCCCGAAGCGCCTTACTCAGATTCGTCATTTCCTCAAAAGAACCTGCTCCTTTTTGCCACAACCATTCATAGACCTGCTGCGCCCGAAATTTTTTCTCGCCCATGGCCAGAAAATGTTCGGTGAGCGCTTCCCGGCTAAGACTGCGAATGTTGGGAGTTTTGGGCATATGATTA
>CAYGTH010000305.1:0-3147 GCA_964352745.1 uncultured Bacteroidia bacterium | reverse complement strand
CTTGAATACAGCAAACCCGCCAGAAGGGATACTCCTGACGGGTTATTAGGTAAAATCAGATTGTTTGAATTCCCTATTCTACGATGAATTTTCCGCGCATCAGTGCGTTGTGCCCCGGAAAACTACAGAGGAAATCGTAAGTACCGGCGGCAGGTGCATCAAATGTGATGGTAGTACTTTCTCCCCCACCCAGCAATTTGGTGTAGGCAATCACTTGTTCACCTCCTTCAGGTACATAATCGGTTTCGATTGCAGTCATGGCTTCAGTTGCAAATGCAGTCAAATCCACTCCTGCCTGAAGCAACACGAAGTTGTGTCCCATTGCTTCTTTCGGCAATTTACCTACGTGAATCATGGTGAGTTCCACCTGCTGCCCGGCTTTTACACGAAGCTCAGTTTGGTCAAACTTCATGTCATCACCCCCAGCGAGTTCGATCTCAGCTACCTTACTTACAGGAGCCGCTGCCGGAGCTGCGGTTTCTTCAGATGCGCTACTACCAGTAGTTGCGCTTTCTCCCCCACATGCAGAAAAAAGCGCCATGGAGGTAATTGCGATCATTAAAAATATTTTGTTCATAATTGTGAGATAAGGTTGTTAAATAATATTGTCAGAATGAACTGCCAAATAATCAATCTGTTCATTCGCGAAATACGCGGCTAAATTAGGCTTATATCACTTAAAAGACTATTTTTTGGCTTGATTGTTCACCGAATTTCTGCATGCGTCAAATCATTCATACGTACAAGCTCCGACTAACGAACCTGAGCCAGGGAAACCGATCTTTAAAATTGGCGCGATTGAGCAAAAGGAGGGATATCGACCTCATGGATCTGGGGTTTTTGGAGAAAGATTCCCCCGAAGAAGTACTCTCAAAAATTATTGCAGGGAAGGATGTTCGCCTGATCAATCGACTCGACCCTCGACATGAATCAGTCAGCGTCGTCGATCGCCGCCTCAACCAGATTCTTCGAGCTGCCCAGACGCTATATGAAGAAACCGGGACCTATGACCTGTTTGTAGGCTACCCTTTTGTGGAGGGGAAGTTTATCGATGAAACAACCGTTAGATGCCCTGTACTCCTGTTTCCGGTCAGGCTGGTGCGTAATCTGATGGTAAGACCTCGTTGGCAACTCAAAGTGATCAAAGAGGAACCCGTCGTGTTTAATAAGACCTTCTTTCTGGCCTATGAGCAGTTTCAGCAAGTTCGCTTACAATCTGAATTTTGGGAGGAGGAAATTGATCCGGCAAGTGATTGGCAGACATGGTTAAATGATTTGTACCAAAAATTCAAGGACTATGAGGTTGATATCAATTTCAACTCCCGCTTGTTTGAGCAGAAACTAATCCCATTTCCTGACTACCTGAAAGAAAGGATGGAGCGCTTCCCAATCGGGAAACTCACCTTTCAGCCACAGGCCGTACTCGGGATTTTTCCGCAGTCAGATTCTGCCTTATTGCGGGATTATCAGGAAATCGAGGAAGACCCTTCAACATTTAAGATTGATCAACTTTTTGATGGCAGAAGAGAAGCTCCGGAAACGGAAGGCCCAAAGCCCGGATATATTCCAGAAGAGCAGCGCTATTTTGTAACTGAGGTGGATGACTCACAGGAACAAGCGCTGCTAAAGATCAAACAAGGCCAGTCGCTTGTAATCTATGGGCCGCCTGGTACCGGCAAATCTCAGGTGATTGTCAACATCATCGCCGATGCCATGGCACATGGCAAAAAGGTATTGGTCGTATCGCAAAAACGAGCGGCCCTTGATGTGGTCTATAAACGACTCAGCGGATTGGGGCTCGGTCGCTTTGCGGTGTTACTCCACGACTATCGCCATGACCGTAAGGAGATTTATGGTAAGATTCGCAAACAAATAGAGGATGTAAATGAATTTAAGCGGTCCAATAATGACCTGAGTCTGACCCAATGGGAGCATGCCTATAAACTCCTCTCGCGAGAAACCGACCAAATGACCCGGCATTTTGATGCGCTGTTTGAGGCCCTTACGGAAGCAGGCCCAAGTGGTCTGAACATGCATGAACTTTATTTGAAATGCGATGCTGCTGCTACAATTCTCCCGCTCGAACAAGCTGCTCGTAAATTGGATTATACAGGTTTGGAAGCCTTTTCCCAGAAGCTCCGGGCTGTATTGGATTATGCTAATTTCTTTGAACAGGAATATCCCTGGCAAAGACGCGTTTCCTTTCGCCACTATCGCTATGACGACAAGGCAAAAATCCTCGAAAAGCTAAAAGCCATTCCGGATCAACTCAAGGACTTACATGCTACTTACCTGAGCCTGAGTAAGGTGTTCAGTACCAAAATCCTCGACGTAAAGCTTACAAAACAACGAGTTGCGGCCTTCCATCAGGCAAATACCTACCTGAATGAACATTCAACCCGGGAAGATATTGAGCATATTCATCGGGATAAAAATAAAATAAACGCTCAGAAGATAGGAGAAGTACTGGACGAGGTAGATCAGGCCCTTGAGAAACTGGACAAGCGACAATTACTCGATGATGGGCATTGGAAATTTTATGACTCGCTGATTCAGCACAAGCAAACCTATGAGCGTTTGCGGAAAAAGACATTCCGATTTGTGTCTATTCCCTATCTGCGTGCGCGGTGGTTCTTGAATAAATTATTGGAAGCCAAAGGCCATGAACTGAATGAGACAACTTTTCAGGAAGTCAAGCGGGAGATACGCCTGTTTCAGCGATTACATAAATTATATTCGACCTACCATGACCGGCCCTTTTTTGAAGATATGCCGCTCTTCAATTCTCAGCGGGCAAAATGGAAATGGCTCGAAGAGAAACGCGAACACCTCAAGGCTTATCATCAGGTAACCGGGATTACCTATTTCCGAAAAATAAAACCCCGGTTCGCGCATGGCGAATTTGATCGGGCAGCGTGGCAGGAATCGATGAGATACATCGACAAACTGGAAACCTTCACACGCATACAACGGGATATAGAGCGGGAGTGGACAACGGTGCTACATGCCGAACAAATCGAGGTCCTGCAAACCGGTATCAAAGAACTGGAAGCGCCTCAGACATTTATTGATGGCTTATCAACCACGCTCCACGCTGACTATGAAGAACTCTGTGCGCTGGATACCATTTTGGCAACCTTCACAGGG
>CAYGTH010000304.1:0-8976 GCA_964352745.1 uncultured Bacteroidia bacterium | reverse complement strand
GGTTCCCCTTTTCACTTAGCGGTTTTCTCTTTTCTATTACCGGGATTTTCTAGTAACGAACCTGAATCCGATGAGCAGCTGTCCCCGATTCGGACTCTATCTGAAGTTCATATAAACCCTCAGGTAATCCTGGCACCTTCCATTCATGCCGATAGCCCGGATAAATATTTCGCACTAATTCCTGTTTGATTTCCTGTCCCAGCGCATTGTACAAGCGAATATTCACCCCCTCTTTTGCTACGGAAGCAAATTCAAGGGTGAATTGCCCCCCATTCGGATTGGGATAGAGTTTTATGCCAGATTGCAATGCCGCATCAATCCCGACATTTGCAATGCTTATTTCTGTCGTATCTGCCCCACAATCATTTGTAGCAATCAACTGAACCGTGTACATCCCTGCAAACAGGTAGGTAAACGTCGGATTTTCGAGTATCGAGCCAGAGCTGCCATCTCCGAAATCCCATGCATAGGTATTCCCGTTGGTTGTCATATTCGTGAACTGATAGCTGAGGCCTCCTATTGCCGCATAGGTAAAGTCAGGGTCTGGTAAGGGATCTACAAAAATTGTTACCGAGTCAGAACCCGAACAACCATTGGCATCTACTACTGTGACAGAATACACCCCCGAATCCGCTACCACAATTGCAGCACTGGTTGCGCCAGTGGACCATAAGTATCCTGGAAAATTGCCCGCATTCAGGTTCGCAGTAGTGCCTTCACAAATCGTTTGATCTGTCCCCAAATCCGGAATGGGTTCGTCACTGATGACAAGGAGCGTATCGCTTACCGAGCATCCCAGCGCGTCGGTTACCTGTAACCAATAGGTCCCGGCCATATCAACTGTAATCGCGGGTGTGGTTTCTCCTGTTGACCAGAGATAGCTGGAAAAACCGGGTTGTGCCGTGAGGTTCAGGTCATCTCCCGAACAAATGGCCTGATCCGGCCCCAGACTCATAATGGGCAGCGGTTGAAAATTCACAATAATATCATCGATATCTGTACAGCCATTTGCATTGCCAACGGTTAGGGAATAAGTCGCACCGGTTGTAACGGTAATAGCCTGGGTAGTTTCCCCTGTGGACCAGAGATAGGAAGCATAACCGGCTCCCCCATCAAGCAGGATGGTATCTCCTGCACAGGTCTGCACATCTGCCGGAAGCTGAATCGCAGGTGCAGATAAGGTATCGACCACAACCGTATCCGTACCGGTACATCCCTGCCCATCTGACACATCCACATAATAGGTGCCCGGTGTATCGACAGCGATTGCAGAGGTCGTATCTCCGGTTGACCAGAGGAAATTGAGCGTAGGAGCACCCGCTGATAAGTTCAGGGGGGTATTGCTGCAAATCGTCGTATCAACGCCTAAATCAATGCCATTGGCAACCGTACAATTTCGTCGCACCTTGACCCGGATCATCGGCTCATTATTCGCAACCTCCCGATACGGCGACCAGGTATCAAACAGAATTTCGTAGCTCCTGCGCGAAATCGGTGCTACGGTTTCCAGGCCTAATTGTACCGTTTCTCCCGTCATATACCAGCCTACATAAAAGCCACCAGAGGTAATCTCAATCGGCGTAGGCATCGCAACTGAATTATAAGAATTGGTCGCAGCTGTCGCAGCAGGCATGAAAGCACTCCCGAGCAGCGTTCCCTGTCCCGGCCCTGCGTCATCATCATATACCCTGATTTCAAAACTATTCGCTCCGACCGCTATTCCCGTAGTGAATAAATAAGCCTCCACGGATTCGATAGTTGCCGGATAAAAAGGAGGCTCAATATAAATTCCGATTCCGTCATCCGAATTCCCGCCCGTCCAGGAGACCACATTGGTGGCCGAACCCGGCGTTCCTCCCCAATACGTTAAGGTAGAGACAATCGCTGAAGTATCCACAACCACCATTTCAACGGGCGTCTGGTCATTGGTCAAATTGAGGTCAGCGGTATTGGTCGTGCTTACTTCATACCTATAATGCCCGGCTACAGTGGGGGAATAGCCTGTGGTAAAGTTCAGTAAGGTATCGGCTCCTACCGCTAAGCCCGCCAGATTGAGGGCATCGCTATGCACCATTACATTGGCTGCATTGAATATTTCCAGCCCTACCCCAATCCCGGTTGTAATGTCGACGTTCCCTACATTCGCCACCGTCGTTTGGCCGGTAACAGCAGCCCCGTTTTGGGAAACGAAGAAGCCCCCATTATCTATATTTTGGACCCAGGTAGGCGATACGTCCGGCACACTCAATAATATGGAGTCGGGATAATAGAATTTCACTGCTGTACTGGCCAGGGGCAAGGTGTTATTAGACACAGTAAGACCAACACTCCCCGTCAGGTTTTCAATGCCTACCACTACCGGGTTGGTAACCGTATTATATGCAGCGTCATAACTCCCTAATTGCTGCTGATACTGGAAGGTAACAGAAGAATCGACTCCGGAATAAATGACTTGAAAGGTATTGCTTCCTCCATACCCGGCTATACTGTTAATCCAAAAAGGAACTGAGACATAGGAAATTATACAGCTATCCACATTGTTGGACCAGAGGTACACTTCGCCAGGATTTCCTGAGCCCGAAAAATTCAAATCACACAGCATCGGTGCCATCAGATTGTTATACGGATCAACCACCGGCATCGTCGGAAAACCAATTGCAGTAGAGCTGATATTATAGGGCTGAAAACTCACATATCCATTAGATCCGACATACAGTTGGGAAAAATCAGACCAGTAATACCGAAAATTAAACCCCATAGAAAGCGGCCCCACAAAATTATCATCCCCCAATCCCGAAACCAATGTACCTGTACTGGTAATATCGATCCAGTTATAATTAGGGGCATCTATAGCTGTACTGGAGGTATTTTGCCAGGTATAGCCGAAGCCATCCGGACCACCGGAAACCTGTGCCCATAGAGCGGGAGTCGCCCACATGCAGGCGATGAAAAAGACGAGGTTTTTCATGATAGTGTAAATTTTGTGTTTAGGAAACTTAATATAAGCGTTTCCTCTCAGGAAATCAACGCAAGGGCAAGGGTCTGGCAGGAATTCCTACATAAGTTTTTCCACCGGCCAAATCGCGTGTGGCAACTGCTCCCGCTCCCAATACAGCGCCCGAACCAATCCGTACCCCGGGCAAAACTACCGCACCACTTCCTATTTCAACACAAGATTCCAAATGCACATTCCCACTGATATTTGCCCCGGGAGATATGGTTACATAATCTTCCAATACTACATCATGGCCTATCGTGCAATTGAGGTTGAGCAAGACGTGACGCCCAATATTCGTATCCGGCGTGATCTTAACCCCTGCACAAATCATCGTTCCTTTTCCCGGGCCTTGCAAAGGCATGCCATATGCTACCCCCGGATGCGTCAGGTTATAGGCCTCGAAGCCTGCCATTTCAAATTTTTCAGCTATTTTTTTGCGAACATGAGAGTTCCCTATCGCCACCACAAATCGAGTTGCAGAATCCATGTGCTTAATCGCCCACTCATCATTTCCCAAAACCGGCAAGTGCCGGATTTTACGCCCATCCCCTTCCGGAGCGATAAACCCAAGTGGAGATATCGACTTTTCATTGGGGTTTGCAAATCCATTGATTTCGTCGACCAGCCAAATCACTTCCTTTGCAAAACCTCCTGAACCCAGGATAATTAGACTCGTCATAGATGTAAAGTATAGCGTGGTTTTCAATTCTCAGCCCAAAACAAGCCCGAAAGAAAGACTCTCAGGGGTCAATGATTTTCCCCTACTCCCTTGTCAATTATGGCTCATGAGGCTGTGAGGCATTTTCTTTCCCTATTTGTTGCCTAATTAAGGAATACCAAGTCAATGTAAGGTATCGAGGTAGAAATATGCAAATATGGCGTTGTTTATCTGTTAAGCTTCTTATAAATTGCAGTTCGCTAAACTGTGGAAAACATGCACAACCTCTTGCTGGCATTCCTTGTCATGTTGACCTTTGCTCTGGCTGCTTGCAATACAGCACCTGGCAATCCCGAAGCAGCTGCGGAATCTTCCGAAACGCTCGCTGACACCTTGGATTTTGCATCCTTTGAGGATATCGGTATTTGCCTATGGGGAGTAGCTGGCCTCCGGGAAGAAGCAGGCCGAGGTGGTGCCAACAATGAATACCTTACCTCAATCTATTTTGGAGAGAAAGTGGAACTCCTGGGTGAATCCAAGGAGATCGACAGCGAACGTCGTACTTATATTAAGGTTCGTCTATCCGATGGCCAGGAAGGATGGGTCCACCAATACTTATTTTCTGAAAATGCAACCCTTGCTGCGATCACCCAGGACGCGAAGGTATATCGCAGACCTGATTTGATGACCTTGAAAGATGATATCTTTGAGCTAGGTGAAATTGTAGCAGCCAGCGAGCAACGCAAGGACTGGATACGGGTATCAGGAAAGGAGAAAACAAAAAGCGGATGGATAAAAGGGGGCGAATCCATTAGCCGGGAATCTAAAGATGTGGCAGTTGCCGTCCTGTATGAGCGGGCCATGCAGATGAAAAACCCTCGTATGCAATTGAAAGAACTCCTTTCAATTGTCAATCATGATGAATACGCCAATTCTATTTTTCTGGATAAGGTACGAGATCAACTACCGATATCCGAAGACCTGGCACGCATCCCAGATAACCAACTCTACATTACAGCAAGTCGGGTCAATGTGCGGAGTACTCCCGAAAAATCAGAAAACAATGTGGTGTTACAACTCGATGGAGGAGCGGTTTGCAATGTGATTCAGAAAGGTTCTGAAGTCCTGATTGACGAAGTGAAGGATTATTGGTACCAAATCGAAGTGGAAGGACAACAAGGCTGGGTATATGGCCAATTTACTTCCAAGCGTTCTGAGCCATAAGGATTCACCTGTTATATTTCTGTTACCTGACTCGTTTCCATCCATCCTAGTTTTCCGTCTGCCAGACTCACGCGAACCCATCCTGTGGTCGTTTCCATTACCCTTACTTTGAGCCCTTCATGAATAATGAATAAATCCGTACTCTCAGTACCGGGTCCACTTTTCACATAAGCATTAGGTACCATCACAATTCCATATCGGCTGTTTTGTTCGAGGTTGCGCTTTTGCAACCCGATTCCCAGACTCACCAGAGAGCAGAAGGCAAAAACGATCCCGCCAAAAAAGGCAATTCGCTTAATGATCGTACGATTGACAAATAAAAAGGCAGCAGCAGCCAGCAGGGATATCCACACCAATGCCAAGGCCCAACTTGCCCAGGCACTGGACGACCTGCTATTCACGAACTCATTTCCCCATTTCGTAATGAGAAATTCCGGATCGATCTCCACCTTATCAACCAGCCGCATATTGGCTAACCGGAGGTTAAATTGAACATCTTCATTTCCCGGCTCCAGTTTTTCGGCCCGCTCATAATTAAGAATTGCACGTGCCAGTTCATTATTTTTATACGCCGCATTGCCCAGATTGTAATACAAGGCTACTGATTCCATGCCCATATCTACTACGGTTTGATACAATTTAGCAGCTCGGTCATACTCGGCATTGGCATAAGCGTCATTTGCCTGCTCCAAAATGGTCTCGGCTTCGCCTGCTTGCAGGGACACGGGAAGCAGCCAGAGCGCTAACAACAGAAGTGCTGGAAATATATAACTCGGGTTTCGCATTACAATTGGTTGTCAATAGCTGAAATCAGGCTTAAAGCTTCCGAATAGGTACTCTCCATCCCTCCGGTCACCGCAGTGGGAGCAAACAAAGCCATTTCGCAGGTATCCAATAAGGTGGTCAATCGGCTCAATAATTCCGCTGGCACCTCGCGTCCCTCCATCCGCTCCCGAATATTCTCCCGGGAAAGTTCCGATTGACTGATATTCAATTTATCACTTAGAAATCCCCAGGTAGCACGGGAAACTTCTCCATAAAAAGCTCGGGTATCCTCTTTCTTCATGTGCTCAGCAGCAGCTTTCAAGCGTTTCTGCGCCATGCTATTGGCTTTCCGGCTACGGGTTCCTGCTACATCACCTGCCAATCGATCTTGTCGGGTTTTGTACCAAAGCAAGGCCCCAAACAACAGGAATGGCAATACATACAAGCTGGCGAATCCCATACTCGCGAGAAATGAAACGCCTCTTACTTTCAGCTTTGTTTCGCCCGTTTGAATAAACCGGATATCTTCCCCGATCAATTCCACATCTTCTTTTTTCAACTGCGTGATACCCGGCACAGAACCCTCCATAGGCTCACCTTCCACGTTCAGGCTATACCCTTCAGATTCACGGGTGAAATAGCGCTTTTTGGCAGGATCAAAATAGGAGAAAGTAACCCTGGGAAGCTTATAGGCTCCGGGGTTTCGCGGAATAATCAGGTAATCAAAGGACTTGGTCCCACTGATGCTTCCTGAGGAAGCAGACGAACGATCATCCACTTTAGGGTCATAGACCTCAAAATCAGGGGGGAATTCCAGTTTAGGCATCTCAAGCGCCTTGATATTTCCTTTCCCCGAAAGGGTAACGCTGAAAGTAGCCGCATCACCCGTTTGAATTTCTTCATTGTCCAATGTCACAGTGAGGTTAAAATCCCCTACCGCTCCGGTAAAGTCAGCTGGCTTGCCGTCTCGTGGCAAAGGCCGCGACTTAATCTTCACCGTCCCACTGGAAACTGTGTAGGGCACTTCCTGCACGCCGCCGTTTCCAAAAAAATCGTCGAATACGCTTCTTCTGCGGCGGCGGGTTTGAGTCCGAACCTGTACTTTGGTGTCGAGCTTCAAGGGATTAATCTCCAGCTCTCCTGATTTTTGAGGAAATAAAATTGCCCGCTTGATGATTGCTGTATTGTACTGCTGTCCTTTATAGGCCTCTTGCACAAACTGTACATTTTCCGGATCAAATTCTTCTTTCCAGAAATTCTTAAAGGAAGGCGACTCTGCATAATCAAGTCCACTCAGGCCTGCGCGGGTATATAGCTTATAGGTAACAATCAATTGTTCTCCCTGATACACATCAGACTTACTGACCAGCGCTCTCAGGAATACATTTTCCTTGATCTGGGCCATTACGTCCCCGGCAACTGCCTCATCTGTCTGTCCGTTAGCGCCTGCACCTGCCCCCGAATTTGCACCATTATTCCCAGCCGCCGCCGCTCCTACTGTTACGGATATGGGCTTGGATGATACGGATTTTCCGCCCACTTCGATGCTTGCAGCACCTATTGTAAACGTTCCTGCTTTGGGGGCCATCAAGGTATAAGAATAGGAAAAGGATTGGCTCACCTGACCATTGATGATTTGCGTATTCGCAAAGGTGCTGGGCCCCCCAAGGAGCTTGATCTCACCAAAATCAGGAGCTTGTAAGCGAGAAGCCTGCGCACCTGAAATCTGAAAAGATACTTGAAATGGGCGGCCGGCAACCGGTTTTGCAGGATTGACAGTAGCTTTCAGTTCCTGTGCCTGCATGCTCATCATTCCGATGAGCATGAAAGTCAGCCACCATCCAAGAAAAGATAATTTCCGAACCATATCTAACTGCTTGATTCGATGTATGCGATGATTACTTCTGTGCATTTGCCAAAACTACGGAAAAAACAGACGTAAGTTCATTTGCGGCCTTCATCAGCTGCTGCCGTTTTGCTTCCTGTACCTCCATACTGTGTGTATCCAGGAGTTGCAGCCAATAATGGGACGCTTTCGCCTCGGTTCCACAATGCTTGATCCCTACGAGGAAATCATTTTTATTGGTGGAGCCATTGGCACGGATATACGTTGAGCCTATTGCGCCGGAGGTCCGAACCAGCTGGCGTGCATCTTCCGAATTTCCGATTGACATCGGCAGGGTTTTCACAAACTCCCGAACGGAATTGGCAAAGAGCAAAATATTACTTTCTAAGTTATCGACCTGTGTACGGGAAGAAGTTTTCATAGGTAAGAGAAATACTTAGGGGGTTTATTAGAATGGAATCGTTACCAGTCTTTTTCTGTTTTTTGGCGTTGACCACGAGCCTTTTTCTGCTGAAGTTCTTGCTGTAGTTTATCCTCTTCATACTGCAATGCCTCAAGCATTCTGGCGATTTCTTCCTTACTCAGGTTTTGAGGTTTTTGCCCCTCTGATTCCTGAGATTCTTCACTGTCCTGCTGATCCTGCTGATCTTGTTGCTCTTCGTTTTCCTGATCTTGTTTGTCCTGATCCTGCTTGTCTTGATTTTCCTTGTCTTCGTTCTCTTTGTCTTCGTTTTCCTGATCCTGATTTTCCTGATCCTGATTCTGTTGATTTTGCAGCATTTGCTGAGCATAAGCCAGGTTATAGCGGGTATCTTCATCCGCAGGATTCAGGCGAAGTGCATTTTTGTAGGCATCTACACTTTTATCAAATTGCTTGAGGCCCATATGTGCATTCCCCATATTATGGAACGCTTTTGCTTTCTGAGATGGGTCCTCTGCCATTTTAGCTGCAAGTCCAAATTGCTGGGCAGCTTCCTCATAACGCTCTTGTTGGTAATAAGCGTCACCTAAATTGAAAATTCCTTTGTCGCTATTTGCATTTTTTTCCAGTGCACTGCGATAACTTTCTTCTGCGCCTTTAAAATCGCCAAGCTTATAACGGTTGTTTCCCTGGCGTATTTTTGCAGGTGCTGTATTAGCAAAGGGTTGTGCTGAGGCACAAATAAAACCATTGCCGCCAATTATTAATCCGATGATGAGAATAAGCCGATTCATGATGTTTTTTCTTTTTCTTTAAAAATCACCCAATCCGACCAGAACATACTCTTGCGCTCAGTAATGAAAAAATCCAGCGTAATCAAGAGGACGGCTATTGCCAGGAACCACTGGAATTGATCTTCGTAATCCGTAAATACCCGTTCTTCAAAATCCTTTTTTTCGACCCGGGCTAGTCGGTCCATCACCTCATCCACAAGTCCGCTTCCTGACCTCATCCGGAAATATTCCCCATTGCCGGTCGCGGCAACTTGCTGGAGCATCGTTTCA
>CAYGTH010000303.1:0-9002 GCA_964352745.1 uncultured Bacteroidia bacterium | reverse complement strand
AGCCCGATATTTGCCCCTCGAAAAGGACTACGATTCTATAATTCCAAATTGATTATGCAAAAAGCATTTTTTCAGGTACCCACCCCCCAAAATGAAGAAGTGAAATCCTACGCACCCGGCACGCCTGAGCGAAAAGCCGTAAAGCAGATGCTGAATAAGCTTTCGGGCGAAGTGATGGATATTCCTATGTTCATTGGTGGGAAAGAAGTTCGCACTTCCAACAAGCTCCCATTGAGTCCTCCTCATAATCACCAGCATGTCATTGCTAATTATTCTCGAGGTGGAGCAGCGCATGTAAATGCGGCGATAGATGCTGCGCTCTCTGCCAAAGAAGCCTGGGAAAATACTTCCTGGGAACATCGCGCTTCTGTATTCCTGAAGGCTGCTGATTTGATTGCAGGCCCTTATCGCGCAAAGGTTGCTGCAACGACCATGCTGGCCCAATCCAAAAATGTCTATCAGGCAGAGATTGATGCCGTAGCAGAATGGGTGGACTTTTTGCGCTTTAATGTGCATTATATGCAGCAGATTTATGCAGACCAGCCCGGCTCTAACCCCGGTATGTGGAACCGCCTGGAATATCGCGCACTGGAGGGATTTGTCTTTTGTGTAACGCCTTTCAACTTTACTTCTATTGCAGGGAATCTTCCCGGCTCAGCAGCCCTGATGGGCAATGTGTGTATCTGGAAACCTGCTGATAGTCAGATTTACTCGGCCTGGACAGTCATGGAAGTGTTGCGGGAAGCAGGCTTGCCGGATGGGGTAATTAACCTGATTTATACAGATGGTCCGGAAGCGGGTGATGTCATTTTCAAACATCGCGACTTTGCGGGTTTGCATTTTACCGGTTCTACGGGCGTATTTCAGCACCTCTGGCGGACTATCGGGGAAAACATAGCCCTGTACAAGAGTTATCCGCGCATTGTGGGGGAAACAGGCGGCAAGGACTATATCGTAGCCCACCAATCTGCTAAACCCATGGCGGTGGCAACTGCTATTTCCCGGGGAGCCTTTGAGTTTCAGGGGCAAAAGTGTTCAGCCGCTTCTCGCGCGTATATCAGCGAGAGCTTCTTTGATCAGGTGATTGAGCAGGTCAAAAAAGATCTCAAATCCTTTGATATGGGAGATCCGGCTGATTTTGGGAATTTCATCAATGCTGTGATCGACGAGCGTGCATTTGACAAAATCGCCAGCTACATCGATCGGGTCAAAGCGGCGGATGATGCTGAAATTGTAGCAGGGGGAGGATACGACAAAACGACCGGCTATTTTATCGAGCCTACAGTTGTGGTAACGGATAACCCCAAATTCCTCACCATGTGTGAAGAGATTTTCGGACCCGTCATGACGATCTATAAATTCAAGGATGCGGAGTTTGACGAAACACTCGATATCCTGGATGATACCAGCCCTTATGCCTTGACAGGAGCGATTTTTGCACAAGATCGGGTAGTGATTGACAAAGCAGCACGCAGGTTACAGCATACTGCGGGTAACTTCTACATCAATGACAAGCCTACAGGCGCCGTGGTCGGTCAGCAGCCATTTGGAGGCGGTCGTGCTTCCGGTACCAATGACAAGGCGGGGTCTTATATGAATCTATTGCGGTGGGTTTCGCCTCGCACGATCAAGGAAACCTTCGCACCCGCAACGGATTATCGCTATCCTTTCCTCGGGCAGAGTCTGGGCGAGGATATTGCGGATGCAGTTCGGGATGTGATCAAATGAGAGGGGAAGAAGATAGATGGAAAGATGTGAGTATTGAGATCGGATCCTGTTGAGTACCTGATAGGTAGGTATTGTCTATCATCTTTATACTCAAATCTACCTTCTACAAGGAATTCCGTATATTGCTTAGACTTGACAGCGTCCTCCTCACAAACCTTAATTAATTTCCAATGAAAAATACCATCAAATTATTCGCTGCATTTGCCTTGATCCTGGCATGTTCATGTGTTTTTGTTCAGGCGCAAAGTGTGGCAGAATCTGCTACCAAGCGTGCTGTTGTTGAAAATCCAGATGCGAGTGTCGCAACCCCTGTAGTGTGTTGCGAAGGGAAGAATGCAAATCGCAGCCGTTGCTGTGCGTTGACGAGTGCGAAAGCAATGAGAAACCAGTCAGTTCCTGTGCGAAGTGGCGAGCTGAAGGTTGCTCAGGTAAATCCTGCCATTCGTACAAATCAGACTAACAAAGCCGAAGCAATGAAACCGAAGCAAAACTAGTTTGCGAATAGAAATACAGGAAACATCAGGCATCCCAGATGTTATATCCTGGAAACCCATCAAAGATGTCATTCCGGACGAATTTCATTGTATAGCTTTGAAATTCGATCCGGAATCTTCAAATCCTATTATCAGCTTTTGATGTGCTAACAGAAGATTCCGGGTTCTTTTTTGAAGCTGCGCAACAAAAAATCCACGGAATGACGTACGTCTTGTTTTCTTTTTCCAAAATTTGGGATGACTCATGTTTTATATTTGGTGCCCCGAATAAGCGGAAGGTATGACACTGTTGGAAGAAATATGGGCCTTGATGCGGAAGGAACTGAGCCTCGAATGGAAGCAGAAATATGCTTTTAATGGCCTGGTGCTCTACGTGTTGAGCATGGTGGTGGTGATATCCCTGGCCTTTGCTGATGGGATCAACATGAAGGTATGGAATGTCATTTACTGGTTGATTGTCCTGTTCGCAGCGATTAATGCTGTCGCTAAAAGTTTCATGAGCGAAACCCCCGGCCAACTTCTGTACCTCTATACGCTGGCTGGCCCCACTGCCATTATCATTTCCAAGATGCTCTATAACTTCCTGATGTTGAGCATGGTCTCCTTGCTGGCATTGGTGGGGTTTTCCTTATTCAGCGCCTCTCATATTGAAAATATGGGACTTTTTGTCGGAGTAGTGCTCTTGGGAAGTGCTGCTTTTTCTGCGAATCTGACTCTCGTTACCGCAATAGCTGCACGTGCCGAAAATCGGACTACCTTACTGGCAGTGCTGAGTTTTCCCTTGATCGTGCCCATCCTATTGGCACTCATCAAGGCTACCTTGTATGCAGTGCAGGGTCTGGATCCTAATTTTAGCTTTAAGAGCCTGTGGCTTATCGCTGGCATGACCCTGGGGTTTTCAGTAGCCTCAGTTATTTTGTTTCCCTATCTCTGGCGGGAGTAGTAACCGATTGAGGGTCCAGCGATTGACCTGTCCCCTGTCTCCTCACTTCTGACCCCTTTCTTCCTCACGGACAATCCGGCGCATAATCAGCTCCACTATCCGCGCCCGTTACAAAATAGCGTGTGCCGTTCAGGTAGGTTTTGTCGTCAGTGAATTCCAGCTGGTACTCCACGACATTCCCCTCATAAAAAGTCAATTCGAGAATGGCCTTTCCTTGTGAATTGGGAACAATTTTCCAGGTGCCAGCTCCTTTACCTTGCCCATGGGTATAGCCAAACCCACCGGCACCGCCTCCAGTATCAAAGGATGAGTTAGAACTGCTGCTGGATTTGAAATAGCCTTCTCCGCATAGATGCATGATCTTTTTATCGCTGTAGCCACTATAGCCTCCATTGTAGTCTGTGGAGGAATACGTATTCATATACGTCAGTCGCTTATTGCTGAAATAGGCTTTCCATTCGGCAACTTCATCAGACTGCTTGGGTTGGGAAAATACGACACTCTGCGATAGTTCTCGTACCCTGCCTACTAATTGAGGCGAATACACCGAAGTAGTCGTCATGGCCATCATCGTTACGCCGCCACCATTGGGATTAAGCAGAGAGATCAAATAGGCTTTTGCGGCTTCTCCTTGCACGGTTCCCGAAAACTCAGCCCCAATCCCATTGTTACCTTCTGCCTGAAACTCGCCGCTTCTACGTAGGGAAAGTCCTTCATCTGTAATGCCGAGTTCCGCTTCCTGCTTGATTTGATCAATAGATTGAAAGGTGTGAGGCATCATGATCATAAGACCGGCTTCGTTATTTGAGCCCATCAGAATGCCTTCCTCCGATTCCTGGCCGACCCAGTTTTGAGGAATGCTGAACTTAACCCCCAAATAGGGATAATCTACCGGGCCGGATAGCTGGGCATTTGCAGATTGAATCAGGATACAAATCGCAAAGAGGACGAGAAATGGGTGTTTTTGCATGGGGTATAATCGTTTATCAGGATGTTCCTGTTATCCTTCAAAACGTTACCACTTGTCTAAAACATTTCTTCGTAATGCGTCGAAGGCATAAATATGCCCCCACTTTGCTGGATAAATTCGCTGCCGGTTTCATAGACGCCATCCTTGGGGCGGGTCCAACTGGCATCTTTGCTCGGATTGTACTGCATCATGGTTTCCCAGTTGCGGTAGTTTTGCCAGCCATTGGTTTCCTGCAAGCCAAAGGGAAGGCCGGGAAATGGAGCGAGTCTGGCCGCAACTGCTTTGTTCCATTCCACCAAAATCGGATTGACGGTCAGATCCGCACAGAAACAAGGAATGTCTCGCTCATGAGCTGCTTGTACAATCTTAAGGGTCATACTCAGCGTCTTGGCAATCGCTTTTACCGCAATGGCATTATATCCTTGCTCGATTCGATCAATAGAATCTTTATCCGTGTGAGCGCTTTCGTCAGCTGCTACCCGGGGACCGCGTTCTGCAATATCATGAACGGACGACTGATTGCGCTCTCCAAAAGGTTCTTCCATCACGGTGATTTGACCCAATGCTCCGATTTTCTCCGCAGCATCCAGAAAGCGGTGGAGGCTGTCTTTGGTGTCGTATCGGCCATTTGCATCAAAGTAGTAAGGAATCTTCCCATCAGCGGTGTGGGGCGTTTCATAGTGGCCGATGGTTTTGTGAATGGCCGTCATGAATTCGATATCCTTTTTGAGCATTTCCGTTTGATCGCCCGGTGCCCCGATCTTGATTTTCATCAGGAAAAACCCCTCATCCGCCAGTCGCTTGATCTCTTCCATCTTTGTTCCATAGCCAAGCGCAGGGAGGGCTGCTACTTTATCATTACGAAAAGAGAGTCCGGGCCGGTAGGCTGCGGGGACCATCTCATCAAATTGCTGCAAGTCATTTTCCTTGGCATACAAGAGCCAGGCCGCATTGTCTACAGCCACCAGTGCATTGAGCGCAAAAGTGGTGCGGAGATTTTGATGTCCGGTGATGGTCTTGCCATAATCCAGCACAGGTTGGAGCAATGCATCCAGCAATTCAATCGGCGTAGAGAAGGTCATACCTTTTGCCAATTGCAAGGCGTGTTCCGTCATGGCATACATGAGGGCATTGCCGCCGCTTTCGCTGTGCTCCGCAAATACGCTGGAATCTGACCAGAGTACACTTTGGGTTCCCAATCCGATTCCGTGCTTCCCGGATTCACTTTCCATTCGGGCAATACTCTGCCAGATTTCGGTGAGCATTCCCCCTTTGAATCCCCAGGGCTTGGCCATGGGTTCACGTTCAAAGTTGGCATTTACGGAGGCGATTTTGATTGATTTAGGCATAAAAGAAGCGTTTGCGGTGCATGCGGTTAATCCAGTCATACTCAGTGCCGTAAGGGCGCTGGTCTGTCGGATAAATTCGCGCCGAGAAAGAGCTTTGTTCATAAGGCAGCAGCTTGTGGAATTGTATTGAGGGTGTACCAGGTTTCCGAGGACCAGAGGGATTGCCCGGATTGACTCTTGAAAGTACGTGGGAGTCGAATATAGACAACGTGTTCTGGCTTAAGATTCGGAATATCCAGGTGAATGCGTTTTCGGTCTTGAGAAATGGTGATTGACTGAATCGCCATATTTTCGAGGTCCATTTTGGGGCCTCCGTATTGCTCGGTGGGCAGGTACCACCATTGTTGAATCAGGTAGTCGGCTGCTTGTTCGCCTAGTCCCATTTCCAGCGGTTCTGTTAATTCGATCTCCATGCCGGTAGGGGTAGCGTGAACGGCGAGCATTTCAAATACGCTTGTTCCGTTGTATGTCAATCGTTGGAGCCCGGACCTTGCTTCTTTATGCGACCAGCCTCCATTCATGCCAACACCTCCTGCATATAAGGCACCATCAGGGCCCCAAACCAGTCGGTTGATTCCCGCTTCCAGCCCCTGGCTGAATCGAAATACACAGCCCTGATATTCTCCAGCTATTTTTTCGAGAAATACGCGTTTGATCCCGCCGTGGCGAACTTCTCCATGCAACATTTGTCCTTTGTAGGGGCCGTCCCGCATCAGCGTAGGCTCTCCGGGAGAATTGCCAATCTCGCCTTGGGGTAACCACACTGCGGGCGGTCGCATTTTCAAGTTAGGCATAGAGTCTCCCAGGGCAAGGCGACAGCCTTCAAAAGTATGTTCTTTTACGTGAATCAATTTACAGGCAGGTACCCATTTGCCCTGATTTTCCGTGATGAATAACTCTCCTTCCGGGCCGACTCCGATGCCATTGGGTTGTCGAAGTCCGGAGTTGAGGGTGCGATAGGAGTCAAAAGGAGATAATTCAATGGTTTTTCCCCGGTCGGGTAATTGTTTTTCATGCGACATCAGCCGCATGGCAAGGCCCAGATTCGCATAGAAAAATCCGTCCAGATATTGTAATCCATAAGAGAACTCATGAAAATCGGGGGATACATCAAAAGAGCTGCAAGCGGCGCGGTATTCATCTATGATATCGTCTCCATTAAAGTCGCGCAACTCCGTCAGCTCCTGTTTTTGCAATACGAAAATGGTCTTTCCGACTACCTTGAGGCCCAGGGGTTCTGCCAGTCCCGACGCAATCCGCTTCACCGAGATCTGATTAGGATCTCCCGTTTCTACGCCTTCCAGCAGATACACCCCGCCGGTGGAATCCCAGGTGCAGACAGCAAGCCGCCCATCAGGAAGAAAGTCCATACCCCCAATTTTGGGATGGAAATCCAGGGGCCGGGCAAGACTCAGGTCATAAGCCGGGTGTACGGCTTCAAGCGCTGCTCCGTGCCCGGGAGTCGCATCAGCTTCTTGTGTTATTTTTTTCTTTTTAGGCCGTGAGGCTCGTTTTTCTGTATCGGGAACCAGCGAAAGAATATAACTTGCCATTTCCTTCAGCTCGGGTAAGGCGATGTGCGGATGCGGATTCATGGGTACCTTCCCCCAATTTCCAGAACCCCCGGATTGAATCTTTTGGGCGAGTTGTTCGGCCGCGCCCTCCTTGGATGCATACCGGGCTGCAATGGCTTCCCAGGCCGGACCGACTGTCGCCGATTCACGCTCATGGCAAGTCAGGCATCCACTGCGCGCAATCCAATAGCCTGCCCGGTTTCCGATAGGGATGAATTCCGGTTTTTGCTGAGGCGGTACAGCTGAAAAGGAAGTGCGGAGGTGGAGGGTATCATTATGCGGAAGAATAACTGTACGCCCTTGTGTCTGGAGTTTGATTTCAATGTCATCGGGTACATCTCGTGTTCTGAAAATACGAACAAGCGTAGGATTTCCCTGTTCGTCAAATTCGAATTCGGGACGCTCGGCTATTTTGAGGAATTGCTTATCCTCATATTCTGCATCGTAGCGAAACGTGATTCGATTATGAACGATGCTATAGCCCCCAAATGCAATGGGGATCACCGTATCTCGCTTGACATCTCGTATCGTCCAAACGGGTTGATCCAGGGAATCTTGTGAGTAAACACCCCCCCAACTGGTAGGCTGTATAGTTTTTACATCGTTGAATGGAGCACCATTGAGATGGATGCCGCCCCGCCATGCCTTGTAGAGTGCGCAGTAATTGGCATCATAGGCCAGGTATCCAGCTTCATGCATCGCCAGGCTGATCATGCGCGATCGGCCATCCAGCACAGATCGCATGACCCAGACGTCCCGGGGACGCTCAACAGTGGAGAGTTGGTATTCCTGACATCCCAAAGGCAGGAGGGTAACGAGGATGCAAAAGGAGATAAGGACGAAAAATTTGTTCATGTTTACGAGAGCTGTGCCTTCTTTTGTTGAGTAGCCGCTTTGAATATACAATTTGAACAGAATATTCCGTAGTCAGGGTCGCGGATTTCTTTTAGCATTGTGCCAAAATGACCCTGATTTCAGGGAGTGGGCATTGCATTTCGCACCTACTAAGTCCAGATGATAAGCAAAGTCACAGGGGATCTATTTATCTTATAGAATGGAACCTACTATCCCTGTCTTTCATCAATTTGAGCCCCAATTTCTGCATGACTTTACCGTCCGCGTGTTTGTGCAGTATGGAGTGCCGGAAGCCGATGCGGTCCTGGCTGCCGATGTTCTTGCCTACAGCGACCTTCATGGAATTGATTCGCATGGCGTAGCCCGCCTCAAAACGTATTCGGATTTACTCGCTGCCGGGCGCATCAATCCCAGGCCGACTCCCCGGATTATTCGGGAACGCAAGGCGACTGCTACCTTTGACGGAGACAATGGACTGGGACTGGTCATAGGTCCCAAAGCATTGGAGATTGCGATGCAAAAAGCGGCGGAATGCGGAACCGGGCAAGTCGCGGTTTGCAATACCAACCACTTTGGCGCAGCGGGCTATTATCCGGTCAAGGCCCTGGAGCGGGACCAAATCGCCTGGGCGATGACGAATAGCTCCAAGGGAGTCGCGCCCTTGTGGGGCGGTGAAAAAATGTTGGGGACCAATCCGATTGCGATGGCCTTCCCCGGTCTGGAAGAACCGCCTGTTGTAGTGGATTTTGCGACGAGTACAGTGAGTTATGGAAAAGTGGAAATCGCCAGCCGTAAAGGCCAACCAATCCCTGTTGGCTGGGCAATTGATCAAGCAGGAATGGATACGCATGAGCCGCTTGATATGATCAATGGCGGTGCCTTATTGCCGCTTGGTAGTACGCGTGAGGCGGGTGGCCACAAAGGCTATTGCCTCGCAACGCTGGTGGATATGCTCACGGCAGTACTTAGCGGTGCAAACTGGGGGCCTTTTGCGCCGCCCTTTGCGATCAATGTAGAAGCTTCCCCCGGCTCAGTAGGGAAGGGGATCGGTCATTATTTTGGTGCCTGGGACATTGACGCCTTTCGCGA
>CAYGTH010000302.1:0-9005 GCA_964352745.1 uncultured Bacteroidia bacterium | reverse complement strand
GGAATTTCGATTCCCGTCCCAAAATCTGTCAGTCCCAGCAGAATCAAAACCCCGATAATAAGTCCCAGCCCCATAATTCCCCAAACATGCCAGTCTGCGGCCGAAACCCCTCGAATAGCCTGCATCTTGATACGATGAATACAAGCCACATGCACAAAAAAGGCCAACACTCCCAGCAAGTAATAGGGCACATACAAATAGGCGAATGGGAATAGGTTCACCACCATCGCGGCATAGTAGAAATTGGTGTCAACGTCAAATGCAAAACGCCCCCCAACTGTAGCCGTTGTGTGCATGAAGAGAAATAATGCCAGAACAAGGCCGGAATACACATGCAGTTTCCCAAATAAGGTCGCTTGGCGAAACCCTTTTTCCCGTACCAATTTGAAACCTGAGAAAACCTGAACCAGCACTGCACCTAGTAACCCCATCTCAACAGGCGGAAAGCGATAAACCGTTCGCAATCCTTCCATCACCTGGATATGCAATTCCGGGCCCCATAAAGTAAAGAGGTGATTGATCAGATGCATCCCTACAAATAGGCTCATCAACAGTCCTGAAAAATAATGTAATCGTTTCATTGTCTCTGTTTTCCAGGAAGACAAAAGCTAGCTGGATTTTGGGACAAAAAAACTGATTTTATCTGGATTTCGGATCAGATAGAGATTCGCGATTTGTTCTCCCAGCAGATCAAATACGATGACGGTATTGGGTCGTGTCTCTCCCGTTCCAACTACCAGCACAGCAGGTTCGCCATTGATCCGGGTAGGCATGAATTGCATCTTACCCTGTTGTTTTTGAAAAATACCAAAGAGGAATTTCAGACATGTTTCGATTCCTGCAATGGGGTTAATCGCAGCAGCGACTTTTCCCCCACCATCCGAATAGAGCACAATATCTTCTTTGAGTCGGGCAATCAGCGGCTCAAAATTCCCACTAACCAAGGTATCAGAAAAAGCTTGCAACAAGGCTTCTTTTTCAGCCTGCTCAACTGTATTCAGCTTTCGGCGTGCTCCCATCCGGGCTTTGGCGCGCTGATATCGCTTTCGGGTATTTTCAGGCGTTTCTTCAAGGCATTCGGCAATTTCAGCATGAGAAAAAGAGAAAGCCTCCCGCAACAAAAAAACAGCTCGTTCACGGGGAGCAAGTCGCGCCATTAATACGGTCAGCCCATATTCCATATCCAGCTGATGGTCCCAATTCTTATCTATCCCCTGAATCGGTTCTGGAAGCCAGGGCCCTTTGTACGCTGCCCGTTCCTGTTCTTTTCGCTTGAGGTAATTGAGCGAAGCATTAATAATCGAACGAATGAGGTAAGCGCGCAGGTTCTGAATTTGAAGCCTTTTTTCAGGCGCTAATTGAACAGGCAACAGCACTTCCTGAACCAGGTCTTCACTAGGTGCAACTTCGCCCGTCATTTTATAAGCCGTAGCAAACAGGATTCGGCGGAGTTCTTCAAATAGGGGGCGTTCCGATTCAGGCATATGAAAAGAAGAAAGATCACAGAAAAAAGACGAAAGACATTTACCAGTTGACAGTTTCAAAGAGCCTTTTGGGACAAAAAATATTGATTATAGGGTTTCATAGGGGCCGTGTATTGCGGTGATTCGTCCTGATTCATCAGAATCATCCAGGATAATAACCTGATAAGCATCTCCTCCGGCATCATATAATAGCGTCGTCCCATCAGGCAGCATACTAAAGGTAGCACATCCGCGACCTGTACTGATTTCGTGAATGTCTAATATACCCGGCGTCCAATCGGGAAGGACTTCGCCGACAGTCTGCGCAGCAAGGAGCGGCAAATTGAGCAGGCAAACAGTAAGAAAGAATATCTGAATCGGGTGCATACGATTTGGATTTGGGGAGTAAGCCTGAAACCGGAAGATACTATTCTTATTTTTTTCTAGACCGGCACACGCTGTTTCAATATCTCCAGAATGTGAAACACGGCAGGGCAATATAGTGCGTTTTGGGCATGAAGATTCAATTCTGCGGAAAATTGGGAGCCGTCTGTATGCGGGTATTGGCGGCAGGCTTTGGGGCGAAATTCGTAGATCAGGCATTTGTGGTCTTCCTGCAAAAAGGGGCATGGACTCTGGTTCATAACGGTATCTCCGTCCTCGTCCACGGTGAGATATTGTGTGTGAAATTCCGCGGGTTTCATCCCCAGATGTTTGGCAATGCGCGCCTCATCAGTACGGTTCACGATAGGGGGAATACTCGTACAGCAGTTGGCACAGTCCAGGCAATCCACTTTTGCAAAGACTTCCTCATGTACCTCCTCTGCCAATCGGTCGAGGCGCCTGCCTTTGTGTTGCCTTAGTTTCTGTACAAATTTTCGATTTTCCTTTTTCTGACTGTCTTTGCGGCGGTGCCAGGATTCGATCAATTCGCTCATACGCCAAAGATATGGATGCTGGGATGGAACACAAAGGCAGAAAGTAGCAAGCATGGATCAAAAATTCCTTTTACGTGGGTATATTTACGTTCATTCTTCCAGTAAGCACTCTTATCCCCCCACATGAATTTAGCGGTAGAATAAAAAAGCCGAAACCCCTAAAGGTTCCGGCCTATAAATTTTATGAGTCTTTAATAAAAGACCCGATCGAGTTCTTTTGAACCTAGTTATCTTCGTTCATTTTCTCCTTTGAGGCTTTTGCTTTTTTAGCCTTGGCCTCCTTCTTCTCTTTTTTCGCTTTTTTCTCCTTTTTAGGTCGCTTTTTCGTCATGTCAGTAGGTTTTTCGAATCGATCACCCACCTGAGAAAAAGGCGTAGTTTCAGATTGAGTTTTCGCACTCATGAGCGGCGTTAGCAGCATCAGCCCAAGGCTAAGGAGCAGTCCGGCTTTAATGATTGTTTTCATTAGGTTAATAAAATCAATTGGTTTGATAACATTTCCGATATTATACGGGTTTTCCTTATCATGGTTAGTCGTTTTGAAATAAATAATTTAGGTATTTTTGAGAGAAGCGCCTTTCCTGAAAAACAGCTTTTATCATTCCTCAAAAGCCGCGAAATAATCATCTATTGTAAACGCAGAAAGAGGCATATGAACGCAGAGTGGCAAAGAGGCAAAGTAGCCTGTGGTTGGAGCGTTTTGAGATTGAACACGGAGGTACGGAGGCACAGAGAAGATTTTCCTTAGCGGCTTGGCGACTTTGCGTGAGATAAACAGGAATTGAACGCGAAGGTGCAAAGAGGCAAAGCAACCTATGGGTGGCGTGTTCCCTACTTCGCCCCTACATCCGCACCAGCATCCGGCGGCTCACAGAATGCAACAAACTGCGCCTCTACAGATAATTCATCCGAGACCTCATCAGCATTGGGATGCGTCTCCCGAAACCAATTCAACATTGAAGCCTGTAAATCTGCGATGACAGCAGCGTTTTCAGGCTGTTCAAACACATTGGTTGTCTCATCGGCGTCCGTTCTCAAATCATAGAGGCGATGGGTAATCCCAGGCGGGGGATTGCCGGTTGCATAGCCTTGTCCGAGATCTCGCTGCCCCGTTGTGAAAATATATTTCCATTCGGCAGTGCGTACCATGGCTTTGTTATCTGCCAGAAATTCTGAAAAGATTCGATCCTTGTGCTGATTCGTTTCTCCTGCTAATACAGGCTTCAGACTTTTGCCTTGTGCATCAGGCAAGGGGCCATGCCCCAGGATATCCAGCAGGGTAGGGGCGATGTCCACAAATTCTGCTAAGGACTCGATGACTTTCCCCGCTTCAAATTGCTTCCCTGCCCGAATGATCAGAGGCGCTCGGGTCGCAGGTTCCCACATCATATGTTTTTCAAATCGCTTGTGGTCATTGAGCAGATAGCCGTGGTCGCCTATATAGACAACGAGGGTATTTTCTGCCAGGCCGAGGGCTTCCAGTTTGTCGAGAACGAGGCCCACATTTTTATCCATGTATTCTACTGAAGTATAATAGGCTGAAATTATCCCTCTCCGCTCCGCTTCCGTCAAATCTTTAAACTCCTCAGGTATCCACTGATCGTCTTCCGGGCTTCCGCTCGGGAGGGGCATATCGGCAGGCTTGTATTTGCCATGAAACTCAATCGGGAAATTGAAAGGGGAATGCGGCTCATGAAAACTCAGCCACATACAAAAGGGATCAGCCTGATGATCTTCCAAAAATCGCATCGCGCTATTGGCATAAAAAGTTCCATTATCATCTGCATCATAATAGGAGCCGGGCCGTGCTTCGGCATTGAGCCAGGTACGGGCGTGATCGCGGAAGGGTTTCCACTGAGGTCGAACTGCTATGTTATCCGGTACTTCGCGCGGTGGATGAGTTTTCAGCCATTGGCGATGAGTTTTCCGATCTACGAGGGTATCAAAGCCATGCGAAAGGCCATTGTTGAAATGCATTTTCCCAATCGCCGCAGTCTGGTAGCCCAGCGGTTTGAGATGTTCTGCAAGCGTGCGATTTTCATCCGGGAAGGCTGTGCGCAAAAGGGTAACTCCCGTTGCATGCGGATAACGACCTGTCAGGAATGATTGACGAGATGCGCTACACATAGGTGCATTGGCAAAAGCATTGGCGAAACGGACCCCTTGTCCAGCAAGTCGATCAAGGTTTGGAGTACGAACAATCTCATTGCCATAGCAGCCCAGCACATTTGCAGAATGGTCGTCTCCTACGATGAAGAGGATATTTTGCAGGGCTTGTGTTTCTGCTTTCGGCGGTGCCGGTTGGCAGGCTGCCAGGATCAGGAGGAGGATTAGGAAGCGATTCATAAAACGAATATAAAGAATAACCAACAAAGATTGTCCTGCCAGCTATAGCCGGGTTCCGGTCCAGCTACCAGCCAACCTGCATATCCTCGTTTGCCTAATATCCGTACAGAAATAATGCGCTTATTGATCAGTCGTTTGGAATTCGCATAAAACACACGAATAGTATGAAAAAACGCACCATCAGAATCGCCTTATCTATACTTTGTGTACCTCCGTGCTTGCTTTGTGACTCTCAGTGTAACAGTTCCAGCGGAAAGAAATCATTTCACAGAATTGAACAAAGATTCGCAGAGTTCAGGAGATATAGTTGCGGCCACCTACTTAGTCAAAAAAAACCTCCCCTCCGGTGTTACACATCCATACTCACTTGGCTCAGGGACATGCGCACAAGGAAGATCGATACCGGAATTGGGGAGGCATGATAAATGGGGAACGGGTCGCTTATGTCACGCCGGTCAGTAGCATATGCCACCAGACATACCCCAATAAACCCACCAAGGCGATCATTCCCCCAGCCACCCATACCTGGATGGCCTGCGCCTTGTGTCCGCGACGATACAGCTGATACCCGGTTCCCCCTATTCCTGTCAAACCCAATATGCCAAACACCAGCTTGATCCCGATGACCCACACCGACGGTAGGGGGCTTAAGCCAAGTGGAAGAAAGATTCCCCCGATGGAAAGCAGCATACAAGCCATCGCCCAGGTGGGACAATGCGTGAAGAAAAATGAAAATTTCATGATTCACTCTACCATTATGTATAACCCTGACTGCCTACTATCATATCAGCTTGCAGTTAGTATTCCTGTCGGAAAATTGCCAAAACAGGAGTTTTTGATTACATTTAGGTGAAAGTGCATAGCAAATATGCACTTTTTTATAGTAAATGCCAAAATAAATGTCATTATTTTTCATAAAATGACACATAATCTAACAATTGGTAAGCGCATTCAGCAGAAACGGAAATCCAGTGGGCTTTCCCAACAGGCCCTGGCCAATAAGCTGAAGGTGAGTCGTTCCCTGATCGGACAGATTGAAACCGATAAGTCAAAGCCTTCGCTGGAACATCTTTCGCAGATTATTCATATTCTCGATACAGATTATCAATACCTGATAGAAGGAGATCCCTCCATTCAGGAAACAACAGGATGGAGACTTGAGGAGGAAGGGCCAATTTATTCAAGCGCTACCGAGGGGACTGAACAGAAAAACCTTCCTAGCTTTGACAGGAATGATCCCGCAGATATGCGGATTCATCTTTACTATCAAGCTGAAATTATCGAAAGGGTAAAAGCTGAAAACAAGGCACTACGAGAAGGAATGGCAGCCTTGAACGAACTCTTGCAGCATTATCAAAAAAATATCAATCCCGACAAAACCGGAAATTCCCATTCTCTTTAATTCCAATTCTGCCCATGCGTACCTTATCTTTTTTTCTCCCACTTTTGCTCCTCATCGGGAGTTGCACCCCCCCAACAGAAACAAGCGAGGCTATTCCCTTCTCTTCTCCAGACTTACCTTTTCAGCCGAATATCCTTTGGCTGGTAACAGAGGACATGGGGAGTTTTATCCCTGCCTTTGGAGACTCGACAGTCGAAACCCCCAATCTGAGCCGACTGGCAGCAGAGGGAATTCGCTATACACATTGCTTTTCGCCTTCTGGCGTGTGCGCACCGAGTCGTGCAGCCATCTCAACGGGCATGTACCCCTCACATATCGGAGCACACCACATGCGAACGGGCGGAAATCCCAAATACTTCCCTTCCGAACTCAAGCCTTATGAAGCACAGCCCGGGCCGGAAGTAAAAATGCATAGTGAATACTTGCGGAGAAATGGATACTACTGCACCAACCGATCCAAAGAGGACTATCAGTTTAAAAAGCCCGTAACTGCCTGGGACGAAAGCGGCAGGGGAGGACATTGGCGCAATCGCAAACCGGGACAACCGTTTTTCGCGATTTTCAACTTTGAAGTAACACACGAATCCAGAATATGGAATAAGGCAGAAGATTCCCTGTGGGTAGATGCCGATCTCGACGTTCCTGTTCCGCCGTACTTACCCGATAATGAAATCGGCCAACGAGACGTAAGGCGAATGTACTCCAACATCAAGGAAATGGATTTCCAGGTGGGAGAAATTCTGGCTCAACTGGAAGCCGACGGATTACTCGATAGCACGATCATTTTTTGGTATGCCGATCACGGCGGGCCATTGCCCCGCATGAAACGCTTGCTCTATGATTCCGGGATGCGCTTACCGCTGATCGTTCGCTTTCCAGATGCCTATCGGGCCGGAGAAGTGGATGATCAATTGGTTTCCTTCGTAGATTTCAAACCGACGATCCTTTCTCTTGCGGGCATCGAACCGCCTGCCTATCTGGATGGTCGGGCTTTTCTCGGTAAATATGATGCTTCGGGAGAACGCGTGTATGTACACGGTGCCGCTGACCGTTTTGATGGCAAATACGATATGATTCGTGCTGTGCGCGACAAGCAGTTTAAATACCTTCGTAACTACAAACCCGAACAGGGCTATTACTTGCCGGTTGCGTATCGGGAACAGATGCCGATCATGCAGGAATTACTGCGCATGCGGGATGCAGGGGAACTAAATCCTTTTCAAGCGCAGTGGTTTCGGGATTCAAAAGAAAAAGAAGAACTCTTTGATACAGAAGCCGATCCTCATGAATTACATAACCTCGCCGCTGATCCGGTTTATTCGGGAATACTTGCCGAACTCCGGGAAGAATGCGACCGCTGGATGGATGAGATTGATGACAAAGGCCGCATGCCCGAGCCGGAGTTTTTCCGATCTATTTGGCCGGGAGAGGTCCAGCCTGTTACTGCAAATCCGGTAATCGCAATCGAAGCGGGGAAAGTAAGCCTTCAGTCTGAAACACCCGGTGCTTCTATTGGCTACCAAGTGGTGCAGCCCGGAGCAGCCCCAGGAGAAACCTGGCAAGTTTATGTCGAGCCTTTTGCCATCGAATCCGGTCAGGAAGTGATCGCACTGGCACACAGAATCGGTTTTGTGCCGAGTGCGGAAATTCGGAAGTAAGCTGATTGCCCTAAAAAACGGCGATAGGAAACCTGGGTTCGGGATTACAAATCCCGAATAGCGGAGAAGAGCAGCGGAAAAAAGAAACAGATCAGGGCAGGATCAAATGTACATCTCCGAACTCATGCCAGAAGTATTTTGCTTCCAGGGCAGCAGAGTAGGTGATCCCTAAATGGGGCTTGCCTGCAAGGGCTTCCAACATCCAGAGGTGAGAAGCTCGGGGTTCATGAAAGCCGGTGAGCAGGCCATCAATTCCATACAAGCCCCGCTCAGGGGTGATATACAGACTCGTTTTGCCTGAGCCACTTGTCGTAATTCCTTCCGGAGTCGTCAGGGTTTCCACTGCGCGTACCGCTGTAGTTCCCACGGCGATAATTCGATTGCCTGAGGCCCGTGCCTGATTCAGGATTTCGGCAGAGCTCGTCGAAATGCGATAATATTCCGCATAGGGCTGTTCATCTACTTCCAAACTACTGACGCCTGTATGTAGCAGAATGGGGGCGATTTCTACGCCCTTTTCACCGAGTTCATGTACCACTCGTGGCGTAAAACCCCGCCCGGCAGAAGGCATTTCAGCGCTGCCCCAATCTGTGGCAAACACCGTTTGATACCAACTTTGTGGATAGATTTGATCCAGGTTTTTGTATTTGATGGGTTTCCCAAATCGAGCGAGGTAGTCTCCCACGGGCATTCCGAGTACCAAGCGCACCTCCCAAAGTTGAAGTCGGCCGACTTCAGTCCGGTCAGGATGTTGGGGACGCAGGAGTTCTACCTGAGCGCCATTGGGGACAGGCAGGGTTCGGTCGGAGAAGTCCTGGATAAATCGACGCGAATGGCCTTGATGTACTTCCCGGATTTCGGCAATCCAATGGCCGGATTCCAACGGAGTAGATAGGTGGATACGGGCTTCCCTTCCATCTTCCAGCCTTGTTTCAATCGCTGCTTTGAGAGTGCCGCTGGTATTCACAACGAGGACATCTCCAGTTTCCAGATAGTCTGGCAAATTCCGAAAAATACGATGTTCGACTTCGTCAGTTGCCATACGGGAAACCATCATCCGGATTTCGTCCCGGGCGATTCCTCTCTTTTCAGTTGGTTGACTGCATTCCAGTGCTTCGGGTAGTTCAAAGTCAAAATGGGTATGGGGGTGGAGCAAAGACTCCCTGGGGGTTTGGTGTGATTGGATGATCATATATTC
>CAYGTH010000301.1:0-9008 GCA_964352745.1 uncultured Bacteroidia bacterium | reverse complement strand
CTCCAAGCGGAATTATTTCTTCAACCCGGGCTCCGTGAAATGCCTGTAATTCGGGGGTTTCTCCCGGCGTCGGGACAAAGGTTCCAGCAGATTGTTCGCCCGCCATAATCTCCGCTGCCTGTGCCAGAGGCCAGGCGGTTTCGATCAAATAACTTGCCTGAATATCACGTTTGACCATGTCTGAGAGATTCAAATAGAGGGTTGAGGTAATCCATACTGCTTTGGACCCATTTGTGTTCTTTTTCAATCGTAGCGGAAAGAAGGGATTCCGGAGGGGGCCATAATTCCAAAATCGCACTCTTGCATTTCCCGATAGCAATCAGCTGATTCAATAAGGAAGGAATAGGAAGCATTCCTTGCCCTGCAGGGGTTCCCTTTACCTCAAAGCCCATATTGTGTGCTTTCCGCTTAATCTGATAGTCCTTCAAGTGCACATTGAGGGTATGGGGGATCAGGAGTTCCGATACCTTGGCAAAGCCCTCGTCCGCACCAAGCGAATTGACTGAGTCGAGGCAGATTCCTACCCATTGATCATCCGTTTGTTCAATAATCTCAAGGAACTGAGCCGCCTTCAGCCGGTCGTGATTTTCGATTGCCAACCGGATATTATGTTGTTTCAATAATGGAATCGCATCTTTAACCAGCGCTATGACCTCTGATAAAGCTGGCTCATAATCGTGGTCATCTATCACAAATCGGAGAATGGAAGCGTCCAAATTTTTCGTAATCTCAAGGTATGTTTCCAGATGCATGGGTCGCATTCCTCGGGCGCCGACTTCTATGCTTAAGTCTAATTTTCCAGCTAGCTGTTTTAGGTCGCTCAGGTCCTTTTGGGAAAGAAGGTGTAAAGGGAGGTTGTCGGCAATTTGGACACACCTGGCACCAAGTGATTTCGCCTTTTGGAGAAATTGATGTGCCGAAAAAGGGGTTTCCGGTTGGTATCCCGCCATCCCGATAGACCAGGCAAATGCATATGTACCGATTCCCAATTGCATAGTGGAAGTAATTCAATAATGAAGGGCGGTATCTGATGTGGCTGAATCGTAGGCATCAAAAAGCAGGCGTACGGTGCGAAGATTGTCTTCGCCGCTCGTTTCACAAAGCTTCTTTCCCTGCATAGCAAACAGAATATCGCGGTTGCATTCGACAATACTTGAATGAATCAAGGCATAATCAGGGTCTGCCCATTTGTACTGCTTAAGGGAAATTGTTTCTCTTGTAGTTCCTGCCTTCGTAGTAGTCCGGATCATAAAATCTTTTTCGAGGGCCATAGACCCTTTGGTTCCTTCAATAAGGATAAGTGTTTGGGGAAAGGGTTCTTCTTCAAGAATTGAAGCATAAGACATTTCCACATAACAATGAAGGCCATTGTCCATTTCCATCAAGACATTGGCTACATCTTCCCCTTTTATTCCGGGATTGATTGTCTGGGTTTTGCAATACAGAGAGTTGGCTTCTCCAAAGAGAAAGCGTGCGATATCCAGGATATGAGAACCGATATCTGTCAGAATGAATTGGTCGAGTTCAGCGAGGAAAGGCTGGTTCTCAAATACGGGAAAATGACTACAAAAGGATACCCTGGCTTTAAACGGCCGGCCGATCACTCCACTTTCGAGTTTCTCTTTCAATACCTGCACAGGCGTCTGCCACCTGAAGTTTTCATGAACCATAAAGGGCACCTGGTGTTGCTTGCATATGGCGACCATTTCCTGGGCTTGCCTAAAGGTTGGAGCCATGGGCTTCTGGCAAATTACCCCTACACCATGCTGAGCTGCCAATTGCACAAAATAGGGGTGGGTCTCCACATCCGTAATCACATCTACAAAATCCAGTGTCAACTCCGAAAAAAGTTGGTTTGCATCCTGATAAACGGCTACCTCACCAAACTCAGCAGCACGCTGCTGTGCCTTTGCCAAATCCTGGTCACACACTGCCAGCAATTCCACCTGATCAGAGAACTCCCCCCAGGCAGCGATCTGGAACTGCGACCAGAAGCCGCAGCCAATTACGGCAAAGCGTAGTTTTTGCATAGTAATAGTCTCTATTTCGCGTTAACCAATACTCTCTCTTTTTTTTGATTAATGGAAGGAAAAGAACTAAATTCTACGCAAAGGTTTGCATAAGCCATGCTACGTCAAAACCCCATAACCCTCAAAGATCTGGCAGAAGCTCTGAAGGTCTCTCCTTCCACGATTTCCCGGGCCTTGCGAGACAGCCCCCAAATCAGTCAAAATACAAAAAAGGCCGTTTGGGAATTAGCTGCCAAGTGGAAGTACCAGCCCAATCTGGTTGCCAAACGACTCCTTACCAAGCGGAGTAATATGGTGGGGGTGATTGTCCCGGAGATCTCCTATTATTTCAATTCCGAGGCGATCAAAGGAATCGAAGATATCTTGCTTAAGGAGGGGTTTAACCTGAGTATCTGCCAGACACATGAGTCTTACGATCGAGAGGTCGCACATTGCGAAAACCTGATGGCGAACCAGGTAGACGGTATCATTTCTTCGATATCCGGGGAGGCACGAGCCTGGAATCATTTTAAACATATTCAGGAAAAAGGAACGCCTTTGGTGCTGTTTGATCGGGGTTTCAATGTGCCGAATATTTCCAAGGTTATGATCGACAATGAAGCAGCCGCCAGACATGGCGTTCAGCATTTATTAGAAAGAGGTTGCCGTCGTATCGCATTTTTGATGGGGCCTGAGAATATGCCCATCGCTCACGCCCGGAAAAAAGGCTACCTCAGCGCCTTGAAAACTGCCGGAATTGCCTTTGACCCTCACCTTACCCGCCATTGCACCTTTTCTACGGATATGGGCTTTAGCAATGCATTGGAATTATTACAATTGAACCGGCCCGATGCAATCTTTACGATCAATGACCGAATCGGAATCGGGGCTTTGGCAGCTGTGAGGCAATCGGGGCTGCGCGTGCCTGAGGATGTGGCAGTACTTGGGTTTAATGACGAACCTTATGCTGCGCTGATTTCTCCCGGGCTTTCCACCATCTCACAACCCGCTTACAAAATGGGTCAGGAAGCGGCGCGTATGCTTTTGTACCAGCTTGCCCATCCTCTGGCTGATCCGCAATTCAAGATTTTAAGAACGAAATTAGTGATTCGCGGCTCAACTGAGAAGGTAGAACCCTCCAAATGATTACAGGAGTGAGGTATTTTGCATAAGGCCCCTTACGAAGGTATCTTTGCCAAAACTTAATCATTCGTCTCAAAACACATGAAATATCATATCTTTCCACTAATACCAGTGGTGCTAATTATCGCTTGTCAATCTCCCGCTCCGCAAGCTGACCCCGTCTCGTTAATAGACGTGCCGGGTTTCAGCCAACATATACAGACCCTCGCCTCTGACGAATTTGAAGGCAGGCTTCCAGCCTCTCCCGGTGAGGAAAAAACCATCGCCTATCTCGCTGATGAATTTGCCAAGCTCGGAGCAGTACCAGGCAATGGCGACAGCTATTTTCAACCCGTTTCCCTGGGGGCAATCACGACTGATCCCAATACGCAACTGATCGTAAGTCAGGGGGGTAAGCGTGTGGAATATGCCTACGGTACAGAGGCAATGGTCGGAACCAAGCGGGTGGTCGAATCCATCGAACTGGAAGCTTCGGAACTCGTTTTTGTGGGCTATGGAATTGTAGCGCCGGAATTTGGCTGGAATGACTACGAGGGATTGGATATGAAAGGGAAAACGGCCCTTATCATTGTCAATGATCCCGGCTATGTCACGCAGGACTCCTCCCTGTTTACCGGAAAAGCCATGACCTACTACGGCCGCTGGACCTATAAATATGAGGAAGCCGCGCGGCAAGGTGCAGCCGGTGCCCTGATCATTCACCAAACCGGCCCCGCGAGTTATCCCTGGGAGGTTGTGAAAAATGGCTGGTCGGGCAAGCAGTTTGATCAGGTAAGCGCAGATGGAAATGCCGATCGTTGTGCTGTAGAGGGCTGGGTGCAGGAATCCGTTGCCAAAGACCTCTTTGACCGGGCAGGACTTTCGATGGATGAAATGATGGCTGCGGCAGCGCAACCCGGTTTCAAGTGGAAAATGATGAATCAGGAAATATCGGTTTCCCTCCGTAATGCTTTGGAAAAAAGCACTTCCAATAATGTCATCGCCAAAATTCCCGGAAAAACCCGGCCAGATGAATACATCATTTATACCGCTCATTGGGACCACTTTGGGATCGATACGACGCTCGAAGGCGATCAGATCTACAATGGCGCACAGGATAATGCCACCGGAACAGCGGCTCTCCTCGAATTAGCAGAAGCCTATCAGGCAGCAGGCCGATCAGATCGCACGATTGTGTTCATGGCCGTTACAGCAGAAGAGCAAGGCCTCATCGGATCTGCTTATTATGCCAGCAATCCTGTGTATCCGCTCGGCCAAACGGTCGCGGTCATCAACATGGATGCCCTCAATACCCTGGGCCAGATGAAAGACATCATGATTATTGGTTATGGCAATTCGGAGCTGGATCAATACGTCGAAAAATATGCAGCAGCTCAAAACAGGACTGTCCGGGAAGACCCCACTCCCGAAAAAGGCAGTTACTTTCGCTCAGACCATTTCAGTTTTGCCAAGCAAGGCGTCCCGGCCCTCAATGCCAAGAGTGGCATCAACCATGTAACCCATGGCCCGGACTGGACCCTCGAACAGCAAAAAGACTATACCACCAATCGCTATCACAAGCCCGGCGATAATTATGACCCGAATTGGGACCTGAGTGGCGCGGTGCAGGATTTACAAATGCTCTTTCAGATCGGTCTGGAACTCGCCAATAATGAAGATTGGCCCAACTGGCATGAAGGCGTCGCCTTTAAGGCGATGCGTGATGCGCAGCGGAAGTGAGAGGAAAGACGGAAGACCGCTTTATAATCGAATACCGAAATTATGATCACGACTGCTCATCTTACCGAAATAGATAGCTTATTTTCGCAGCAGACGGCGAATTTACAGCAACTCAAAGCCGAAGGCGTATCGGAACGGCTGGAGAAAATCAAACAAATCGAGCGCTATCTGGCCGATCCGGAGCATGAAGAGGCATTGGCAGAAGCGATGTACGCCGATTTGCGGAAGCCTCGTGCAGAAGTGATTACTACTGAGATCACGCCGGTCCTCGTTACAGCAAAGCATATTCAGAGCCATCTCAGTAGCTGGATGAAAGATCAGTCAGTCGGCGCGCCGATCTCTATGGCGGGCATTTCTTCCAAAATCCGCTATGAACCCAAAGGACAGGCATTGATCATTTCTCCCTGGAATTATCCCTTTCAATTGGCAATCAATCCCCTCCTGTATGCAATTGCAGCAGGAAATGCGGTGATCATCAAACCTTCAGAAGTGGCGGCACATACTTCCGCTTTTCTTAAGCAAATGATCACAGCGCTCTTTGATCCGTCGGAAGTTGCTGTGGTTGAGGGAGAGGTTCCCGTCGCTACAGCCTTGCTCGCCAAGCCCTTTAACCATATCTTTTTTACAGGGAGTCCGGCCGTGGGGAAAATCGTCATGCGGGCAGCAGCGGAGCATTTAACCTCTGTTACGTTGGAGCTCGGCGGAAAGTCCCCGGCAATAGTGGATGGAACCCGAGATATCGAAACGGCTGCAACCCAAATAGCCTGGGCAAAGTGCCTCAATAACGGCCAAACCTGCATCGCGCCGGATTATGTAATGGTACGGGAAGATTTGCTGGAAGAATTCACGGATCAGTATGCGGCTGCAATCAAAAAATTCTATAATCCCGATGGAAGAGGGGTTCAGGCCTCCCCCGATTATGGCCGACTGATTAACGCCAAACACTTCGCCAGACTATTGAGCCTGCTCGAAGATGCAGAGGCCAAAGGTGCGCAAATCGAGGTGGGCGGCGAAATGGAGGAAGCTGATTTGTTCATGAGTCCAATGCTATTGACAGGCGTTACGGAGGAGATGACGCTCATGAAAGAAGAAATTTTCGGTCCCCTGATGCCGGTTTTACCCTATCAGGACTTGTCAGAAGTTACGGAAATGATCAATCGGCGCCCCAAGCCGCTGGCCATGTATATTCAGAGTAACCGCCGTGCAAATGTCGAATTTATCCTGGCCAATACCTCTGCCGGAGGTACCGTAATCAATGAACTGATGGTCAGTTCGGTCAATCCCCACCTTCCCTTTGGCGGGGTCAATAATAGTGGCATCGGCAAATCAAATGGGAAGCATGGTTTCGTGGAATTCTCAAATGAAAGAGGAGTTCTCAAGCGGAATTGGGGTACCTTGAGCATGATCTACCCGCCGTACAAAAATCGCATGATTCAGCTGTTGAAGTGGACTACGAAGTTGTGAATAAGAGGAAATAGGGGGCAGGGATGGGGAGTCAGGAGTCAGAATAAAGAGGAAAGAGAGAAGAAGAAAGAAAAAGAAGATCACCTGCGGTGGTGGGTTGTTTCCCTCGCGAGGGAAACGGGCTTGCAACGGAAGGGTTAACAGAGAAAGAAGAAAAAAAGAAAAAGCCAGAATACGATAACCCACAACAAGCACATAATATCATTAGATGAATTTCGACTATTCCGATACAATCAAAAGCCTGCAAGAGCGCCTGGGCAGTTTCATGGATGCGCATATTTACCCTGTAGAAGCTGAATATGAAGCCTGGGTTGAAAATCCGGATAACTATTGGAAGGTGTGGCCGGGGATGGATGCCTTGAAAGAGGAGGCGAAAGCAGCGGGTCTTTGGAATCTGTTTTTGCCCCAGTCGTATGGAGAGATCAGTCCCGGCCTTACCAATCTGGAATATGCACCGATGGCTGAAATGATGGGGCGGGTATTGTGGTCATCAGAGGTGTTTAATTGTAGCGCACCGGATACCGGAAACATGGAAGTCCTGGCCAAATATGGAACCCCAGCGCAACAAGCGCAATGGCTGACGCCATTACTGGCGGGAAAAATCCGATCTGCTTTTCTGATGACGGAGCCTGAAGTAGCCTCTTCTGATGCTACAAATATTGAGACTTCGATCGTTCGGGAGGGGGATGAATATGTGATCAATGGCCGTAAATGGTGGTCTTCAGGTGCCATGGATCCTCGCTGTGAAATCTTCATTGTGATGGGAAAAACCGATCCCGAAGCGCAGCGCCATGTACAGCAAAGCATGATTCTCGTGCCTAAAAATACACCGGGAGTAAGCATCGTGCGACCTCTACATGCGATGGGCGGTTATGATTCTCCGGGGGGACATGCAGAGATCTTGTTGGAGAATGTACGGGTACCCGCCGGGAATTTATTGTTGGGAGAAGGGAGAGGATTTGAAATTGCTCAAGGCAGACTCGGACCGGGTCGAATTCACCATTGTATGCGACTCATCGGAATGGCACAGCGTTCCCTCGAATTGATGTGTGATCGCGTTGCCAGCAGAAAAGCGTTTGGACGTGCCATCAAAGATTTTAGCAGCATTCGGCAGGATATTGCCCGCTCCCGTTGCGACATTCAGCAGGCGCGTTTGCTCACCCTGGAGGCAGCTGACAAAATGGATAAATACGGTACCAAAGGCGCGGCAGATTTGATTGCCATGATTAAGATTGTGGCTCCTACCATGACTCAGACCGTCGTTGATCGCGCAATACAGGCCTTTGGCGGCATGGGAGTAAGTAATGATGTACCTTTATACAAGTACTTTGCCTGGGCGCGCATTATCCGACTTGCCGATGGGCCGGATGAGGTTCATATGTACCAACTCGGACGCAGGACGGTGAAAGCCTATACGGAAGAGAAGTGAGGGGGGGAATTCAAACTCAAACTCAAACTCAAACTCAAACTCAAACTCAATCGCAAAATTCAAATTTGAGATTTATGAAAGAGTCTGATATCTAAAGTCTATCATCTCTACTCCATTAATCATTTGCAATGAAAGACAGAAGAGCTTTTATCAAAACAATTGCAGCCCTGACTGCTGGCATGATGTTGCCGGGAGGAGAGTCAGGGGCACATTCCTTTGTTTCGCGGGATCGGCTGGGGGCACTTCTCCCACAGCGGTTGTTGGGGAAAACCGGCGAGCGGGTTACGATGCTCGGACTAGGCGGGGCACATGTGGGGAAAACAGATGCAAAATCAGCACAGGCGTTGATTGAAACGGCCATTGCAGGAGGAATTCGTTTTTTTGATAATGCGGAAATGTACCACAGTGGCCGGGCTGAGGAGTATTATGGCAAATATTTGTGCCCTAAATACCGGGATGAGGCCTTTGTGATGACTAAATCTACCGGCCAGACAGCCAAAACCGCGCAGGCACATTTTGAAGGGTCCCTACGGCGCATGAAAACCGATTATGTAGACCTCTGGCAAATCCACGCGATTAGTAGTCCCTCGGATGTGGATGGACGTATTGAAGCAGGAGTATTGGACTATGCCATTCGAATGAAAGAAACCGGGAAGGCGCGATATATCGGATTTACCGGACATACCAGCTACTTGGCACATTTGCACATGCTCGAACAATCGGAGGTATTTGATACCTGTCAAATGCCAATCAATGTATATGACCCGAATTATAAGAGTTTCATTAACCACGTATTACCTAAATTGGTAGAGCGTGAAATGGGCGTACTGGCCATGAAGACCCTGGGAAATGGCGGCTTCTTTGGTGGAACGACGCACTTCAATCATGGTCCCAATCCGCGGATTGTACCGGGATGTGTGAGCATCCGTGAGGCCTTACATTTTGTCTGGTCTTTGCCTGTGAGCGTATTAATCACAGGTGCGGATGATGCGCCGATGTTGCAGGAGAAAATTGACCTGGCGCGTGAATTCTCAGGGATGACACTCTCCGAGCGATATGACCTCATCGAGCGCGTTGTTGATTTTGACGGCGGGAAAGTAGAATTCTATAAAAGCTGAGGACTTGCTTGTGTTCACGGGTGAGTAGGCACATTTTTTCTTTCTTCTAATGTCTTTAATCTTTCTTCTTCTTTAGATGGAAATGCTATCAATTGAATATGGTTCCGGATACCTGGAAGTGCCAGG
>CAYGTH010000300.1:0-9015 GCA_964352745.1 uncultured Bacteroidia bacterium | reverse complement strand
TACACGCCGATTTATATGGATGAGGTCACTTTTGAAAATGCGGTAGCGGTGGAAGCGCCCAGAAACCTGGAAAATCCGGGAAAAATATTTGTGAAAGACGATTTCCTGTTTGTCAGTGAAATGGGAAAAGGGGTACATATCTTTGACAACAGTGATCCTGCCGCTCCAATAGCACTTTCCTTCCTGGTGGTTCCGGGAAACTTTGACATCAATGCTAACTGCGACAAGCTCTATGTAGATAGCAGTACCGATCTATTGGTATTTGATATTAAGAATCCCGCTGCCCCTTCCTTTGTAAACCGCGTCAAAAATGCGCTACCTGCTATGCTGTCGTATCGCGGATTTTACGCGGACCAGAATATGGGTGTGGTGGTAGAATGGCGGACTGAGGTGGTAACAGGAGATTATAACTGTGAAGCAGGAGTTCCACAACTGTGGCAAATTAATCGGGTAGATCCAACTGATGCGATCACTAATGGAGGAAATAATACCCGCTCTATCAATCCTGCTGTAGCCGGAAAAGGCGGATCGATGTCTCGATTTACAGTTGCTGATGATTACTTGTATGTTGTTTCTTCACACGATTTGATGGTATTCAATGCTGCATCCTGTGCGCAACCGGTTAAGATACAGTCAATAGGGATCGATATGTGGCAGGGAGAAGCTGAAACCATATTTGGACAAGGCGACCACCTGTTTATTGGCGGTACAGCTGGGATGTACATCTATGATCGGACCAATCCCGAAATGCCGAACTTCCTGTCAGTTTTTGAGCACGTCGTATCCTGTGATCCCGTCGTGGTGGAAGGAGACTATGCGTATGTTACCCTTCGGAACGGACAAAATGGCCCTTGTGGAGATGGATTTGCCAACGAATTGAATGTGATTGATATCTCAAACCCTTCCTCTCCTCATCTGGCTCGTGCATTCGATATGACTAATCCCCATGGATTGGGAATTGATAATGAACTGCTGTTTCTGGCCGATGGTCGGGATGGTCTGAAAATATTCGATGCCTCCAAGCCCGAAAAAGTAGGGAATAACCAATTGGCTCATTTTCCTGAGTTTCAGGGATATGACGTATTGCCCTACAACAATACCCTGATCTTTGTAGGCGAAGATGGCATTGCCCAGTACGATTACAGTAACCCTAAAGATATTCGCTTATTGAGCAATATTCAGGTTGTCCGCTAAGTGCTCCCCTAGCACCTCGTAGAAAAATCAAAGGCATACACTAGATAAGTGTGTGCCTTTTTCTGTATATACACGTCAGAATAACAAGAACTTTTTCCCGGCTAAACGAGTATGAGTAACAAGTAGCCAGCAATTTCCTTTCTATATGACCCGATTTGATTATTTCGTCTCTGAGTTACAACAGCTTGTTCCGTTCCGTATTCGATACAAGGACGAAAGCTGGGAGATGCAATTGCTCAATCTGGTTGCGTTGTGGTTTTGCCCTGATTTCATGACGCGATATACAACGGTGATTGGTAGCACGATTTACCTGCCAAGCCGGGAATATGTAGAGGTACACGGAGATTCGGTACTGCGAACACTGGCACATGAAGTGGTGCATATGCTGGATGCTGAGCGCTGGAGTGAGCCGGGTTTTATGTTTCTGTACCTGACCCCGCAAATTTTTACAATGGGTATATTGTTTTTTCCCTTTTTTGGGTTTTGGGCTTTATTGTTTCTGCTTTTTCTCTTGCCTATTCCCTCCCCTTTTCGGTTTTATTTTGAAAGCCGAGGTTATGCAATGGATGTGCTGACAGCAGAAGAGGTTTTCAAAGAGCGAACCCTGCAACGTTGTGTAGAGCACTTCCAAAGCTGGGATTATTACATGATGTTCCCCTTCCCACAGGTAGTCGAGCGAACCATTCGCTATTGGGTGAATCGTGCCGAGCGGGGGCATGACAAAACACTCCTGAAGGTACTCCTTGTGTATGAAGTCGTGAATGAAGCGGGATAGTACCGGCGAATTCATTCGCCGATTGTAGTCTGATTAAATGGATCAGTTAAAGATTTTTTATCAAAACAGGTTACCCCATATTGCTCCTATGGGGGCATGCTTTTTTGTAACCTTTCGACTAGCCGATTCATTGCCATGGAAGATTGTTCAACGATTAAGAGCTGATAGAGATGAGCAATTAAAACGATTGAGGGAAGAACAGCCAGCGAGATTTGAACAAAAAATATACCGAGAAGAGAAGGTTTATTTTAACAATTTTGATTCGAGATTGGATAATAATCCATTAGGTAACTGTTGGTTAAGAAAACCAGATGTCGCCAATATTGTGAGTGATCAACTTCATAAGCATGACGGAATTTGGTATGAGCTTCAGGCTTTCTGCATTATGCCGAATCATGTGCATGTATTATTGGATACCTCGACCCAGCTACATCAACTGGAATCTAATGAGGCCGATACAAAGTATATGCAGCTAGATCGGATCATGAAGCGGATAAAAGGTGCTAGCTCCAGATATGCTAATCAACTTCTTGGAAGAACAGGATTCACTTTTTGGCAAAAGGATAGCTACGATCATTTTGTTCGAAATCACGAGGAATGGAACCGGATTCTTGCTTATATACTGAATAATCCAGTTAAAGCGGGGCTGGTAAAGGACTGGCAAGAATGGCCCTTTTCTTATGTTAAGTATCATTAAGACAGGGTTTTCGGCGAATGAATTCGCCGATACAAAGAAAGGATTGTGAATTCACATGATTAAGGACGAATAGTACCGGCGAATTCATTCGCCGATTTCAGTCTGCTATGGCATTCTAAAGGAGAATTTTCTACCTTAAGCGCTTAATAAAGCGCTTAATCGTATGAAAACCCGCAATTGGTCCTGTGCATGTGTCCTCCTCAGCCTATTCTGCTTTGCCTGTTCGTCCCCCTCGGAGCCTGAAAGCAAACCGCCTAATATTCTGTTTGCCATAGCGGATGACGCTTCTTTTCCGCACATGAGTGCCTATGGATGCAGCTGGGTGAATACGCCTGGATTTGATCGGGTAGCACGAGAGGGAATTCTCTTTACACATGCGTACACTCCAAATGCCAAATGCTCACCTTCCCGTTCATGCATTCTGACCGGCCGAAATTCATGGCAACTGGAAGAGGCAACCAATCACGTTCCCTTTTTTCCAGCCAAATTCACAACCTATGCGGAAGCCCTGGACCGGAACGGCTATCATGTTGGCTATACGGCGAAAGGCTGGGCACCGGGAAATGCGGGGGAGATCGATGGAAAAAAACGCCAACTACTCGGGCCTGCTTATAATGAACACACACTCGAACCCCCTGCGAAATTCATCAGCAAAAACGACTATACCGCCAATTTTAAATCCTTTATGGAGGCCCGGCCCAAAGGAGAGCCCTTTTGTTTCTGGTATGGAGCCATCGAACCGCACCGGGCTTATGAATTTGGAGCGGGTGCCAAGGTAGGCGGAAAAAACATTGAAGATGTGGATAGTGTGCCCACATTCTGGCCGGATAACCCTACCACCCGAACGGATATGATGGATTATGCATTTGAGCTGGAATATTTTGATAAACATCTTCAACAAATGCTCGAAGTGCTGGATGAAGCAGGGGAGTTGGATAACACCATTGTGGTGGTGACAGCAGATAATGGCATGCCTTTTCCCCGAATCAAGGGGCAGGCATATGAATATTCTAATCACCTCCCCCTGGCAATACGCTGGCCGGATGGAATTGCCGCACCGGGTCGTACCGTCGATGATTTTGTGAATTTCATTGATTTTGCGCCCACTTTTTTAGAAGTCGCCGGATTGACGGAGGAATCGGCTAATATGCAGCCCATTACAGGGAAAAGCCTTACAGAAATTTTTGCTAGCGAGAAGTCTGGAATCATCGACTATTCCCGCGATCATATTCTGATTGGCAAAGAGCGCCACGATATCGGAAGACCCAATGATGAGGGCTACCCCATTCGGGGCATTGTCAAAGGCGATTATTTGTATATCCAAAATTTTGAGCCCAATCGCTGGCCTGCCGGAAATCCGGAAACCGGCTATCTCAATTGTGATGGAAGCCCGACTAAAACTGCCTGTCTGGAGGCGCGAACTACTTTTTCAACCCGGCAGTACTGGGATTTTTCTTTTGGGAGAAGGCCTTCCGAAGAACTGTACCGGATCGATGTGGATCGGGAATGTATGAATAACCTGGCTGAAGCAGCTGACTTCCAGGACCTCAAAGAGCAACTCAGAAGTCAAATGATGGAAGAATTAATTGCGGATGAAGATCCGCGTGCACTGGGGAATGGAAATATCTTTGATACCTATCAATATGCCCATGAGGAGACCCGGGGTTTTTATGAACGCTTCATGGCAGGGGAGAAAATGAAAACAGGTTGGGTTAACGATTCCGACTTTGAAACGGAACCGATTCCGTAATAACAGACAGTTCTGTCAGAGAACGAGCCCCCACTGGTGATAAAAAACCGGTGGGGGCTTTCGGGTAAAAATGCTTTCATTACTGGAATACTGGCGTTCACGTAGTAATAATCGGGACTCATGTGTATTCTCTGTGATCCGGGAATTGACGGCACTAGGTTTGAATTGTCAACAGCCAACTAACCCCTAATTATTAGAGTCATGAATGTAAGTCAAGTTTTTGCATGGATGGTGCTTTCCCTAACTGCCATTACGCTGTGTACTGCACAGACCAGCAATCGTGAAATTGCCTCTGTTGAATTGACGCCAACAATCACAGACAATTCTACTTCGTTACCTGCATTCGACGCGTTTCAACTACTCGACACTGACCCCATTCCCCTGAATTATGAATCGGTCCGGAGTCAGATCGCATATCCGGAAGCAGCACGTGAAGCAGGGTTTGAAGGGCTGGTACAAATGCAAGTTTTGGTAGATGAATTGGGTAAGCCGGTTCGATATCGAATTGCGAATAGCCCCAATGAGTTACTAAGTGAAGCGGTTTTTCAGCACATCAATGCGATGCGTTTTGCGTCTGCTACCTTTTCCGGAAACCCCAAAATAGCATGGGTTACGATTCCCTTTCGGTTTCAGATGCAACCCTGATAAAACACCCTTTTTTCGCCTTGAAGGCGCCCAACCGTCCCCATTCCTATTGGTTTGGGGATTTTTTGTTGGGGGAGTAAGCGTTTATTATTTACTGCCTGGTCTCTTACGTTTTTTTGAGGATTGTTGATTACTTTCAGCCTATGAAAACTACACTTGCAGCTTACCATTTGTTTATTCTGTGTATCATGGGAATAAGTGCCCAAACCATGTCCCCCATTTCCTATAACGATCCCGACCTTGTTGTGGATTTGGGAGTAGGACTATGGGCCTGGCCTTTGCCGATGGATTATGATCAGGATGGTGATCTTGACTTAGTAGTCGCTTGTCCCGATGTGCCGTACAATGGCATCTATTTCTTTGAAAATCCAGGTGGAGATGCCGAAATGCCTGTTTTTAAGCCTGCCCGTCGCATTGCAGATGCTGAGCGCTATTTGCAGGTTTCTTATACTGAGACAGGCCCATACGTGAGCAGTCCGGGATTTCATTACCCCGATTTTCAGAATAAAACCCTCGCTGGGAAGTTTCCTATCCCCATTGATTGGGACTTCAAACAGGCGCACGAACGAACCCGCGCCAATCAATGGAAACGAGTGGATTATGATGGAGACGGCTTGGAGGATTTTATCATCGGGATTGGCGACTGGACGGAATACGGTTGGGATAATGCATTTGATGAGCGGGGAACCTGGACCCGGGGACCCTTACATGGCTATGTCTATTTTGCTCGAAATACAGGAACTACTGCCCAGGAAGCCTTTGCTGAGCCCGTTCTACTCGAAGCCGCTGGTGCACCCATCGATGTCTATGGGATGCCTTCTCCCAATTTTGCGGACTATGACAAAGACGGAGACCTCGATCTCATCTGTGGAGAATTTTTAGATGGCTTCACTTATTTTGAAAATATTGGTTCCCGAAAGCAGCCCGAATACGCAGCAGGGAAATACCTGAAATCAAATGGTCAGGAGATCCGCATGGACCTGCAAATGATTACCCCAGTGGCGCTGGACTGGACAGGCGATGGCTGGATAGATGTGATTGCGGGCGATGAAGACGGACGGGTAGCACTGATCAAACATAGCGGGAAGGTGGTCGCAGGCATTCCCGTATTCGAAGCCCCGCGCTATTTCCAGCAAGCAGCAGAGGATGTCAAATTTGGTGCACTCGTTACCCCGGTAAGCTACGACTGGGATGCGGATGGGGATGAAGATTTGATTTGTGGAAACACAGCGGGTTATATCGGATTTATCGAAAACCTGGATGGGGCCGCAAGCCCTAAATGGGCCGCTCCTCAATACCTGAAAGCCGATGCACAGATCATTCGTCCGATGGCGGGGCCTAATGGCTCGATTCAAGGGCCTTGCGAAGCTAAATGGGGCTATACAACCCTGAGCGTTGCTGATTGGAATCGGGATAACCTGCCTGATCTGATTGTAAACTCAATCTGGGGCAAGGTGGTCTGGTATGAAAATGTCGGAACGATCGGTCATCCGATTCTTACTGCAGCGCGACCGATTGAAGTCGAATGGGAACATACGCCACCCAAGCCTGTCTGGAACTGGTGGAATCCCCAGGGCCGGGAATTGGCAACGCAATGGCGGACGACCCCCTATGCGATGGACCTGAATACCGACGGCCTCCAGGACTTGGTTATGCTCGACCAGGAAGGCTATCTCGCCTATTTTGAGCGGTACTGGGATTTTGGGGAACTGCGCTTGAAGGCCCCGAAGCGAATATTTGTCGATAGCACAGGCAATCCCTTACGGCTGAATGAGCGAACCGCCGGAGGAAGCGGCCGCCGCAAACTCTGTTTTGTGGATTGGGACCTGGATGGCCGGGTTGACCTGCTCGCCAATAGCAAAAATATCACCTTCTATCACAATGCCGGGAAACAAGCCGATGGCAGCATCATGCTGGTGGATCAGGGAGCAGTTTCTGATCAGAAACTCGCAGGCCATACAACCAGCCCTACAACTGTCGATTGGGATCAAAATGGCATTCCCGATCTGCTGATCGGTGCAGAGGATGGCAGGCTCTATTACCTACAGAACCCAAAAGCAAAATGACACAATCCCGCGTAATCAGGGGGCGCTTTTGTGATTGGAATTTGCCTGATCTGTGAGTATCTTTTTAGAAGACCAAGTATTGGGGAGTAATTTTGTTAGGCGAATCAACTCGGGAATCATGGATCATGGTATTTCTCGCTTCGCGCTCATTCTATTAATATCTGCTGCTGCGATGGGCTGCCTTTGGGCACAGCCCAGCCTCTCTGATATTGAAGAGATGATTGAGCGGGAGCAGCTTACTCGCGCGGATCAGCTATTGGACGAACGGCTTGAAATAGCGGGTAATGATTCCGAAACCTACTATTGGAAAGGTCTTGTCCAATACAAAATGGGGGATTACGAGGATGCGGAGATAGCCTTTGAAAAAGGGATTTATCTCAATAGAAAAAATGCCTACAACTATGCAGGGCTAGGGGGAGCACTTTTTCAACTGAAAAAAAACAGGGAAGCCCTTGAACATCTGAAAATGGCCCTGGATATTCGACGAAGAGATTTTGGGGTGAAGCTTGCAGTATCACGGGCGTTTTTGGACGAAGGAAGCCCTGGCAGCATGAAAGAAGCAGAAGTACTTATTCTCCAGGCTCGAAACAAAGCCCCTGATAATCCTGAATGCTATATAGCGCTTGGGGACTACTATTTTGTGAAAAATGTGCCCGACTTAGCATTGATCCAGTACAATCAGGCGATAGAAAAAGATCCTAATTCTGTACAAGGATACACGCGCGCGGGACACATGCTGATCGAAAAGAGTCAGTACAAAGAAGCAGAAACAAGGTTGTCAAAAGCGATGGAAATCGATTCTACTTATTCCCCTGCCTTCAAGTATATGGGTGAACTATTGCTCAAAACGAAGGAGATTGAAAAGGCGCGTGATAACTATAAAACATATGTAGAACTCACCGGTAATGATTTCTTTGCCAGGCAACGATATGCAAGTTTTTTGTTTATGGCCGAAGACTATCAGGGAGTGCTTGATGTGTTGGAAAGCCTGGATACCACCACGACTCTGGGTTGGCGATTGAAAGGCATGGCATATTTGGAGCTTGGAGATGCGAAAAAATCTCAGGCTTGTATGGATGCATATTTTGAAAGAACGCCTACGATTGTAGAATTAGAGGGGTACTATACTCATTCACCTAAAGCAATAACAGAAAGAGATACTATTGAGGTAATTAAAGAATTGGCTGACATAGCAAAATATGACAAAAAACATGAACTAGAAGCTACATTCAGAGATCAATATATCGCCCAAAAACAATTAACTGGACGAACAGTGTCAATTCGGGATTATTATTATTCCGGTATCGCCAATTTTAGAGCAGGAAAGCTTGAAAAATCAGACAGCAGTTTCATCCAAGTCCTCAACATCAGACCCGACTTCACCGCCGCCCACTTCTGGCGACTCCGAGTTGCCAAAGCCCAGGATCCGGAAAATGAACAATGGCTCGTCATTCCACATGCCCAACAAGTCATCCAATACCTAGGAGACAAACCCATAAAAGAGCTAAAACCCGCCGAAAAAGCCCAACTCCTCACCTCTTATCAGCTGATGACGGTTTATCAGTATGGCATGCAAACTGACGGCAGCGGCAATTGCGAAGCAGCGCGGCCCTGGCTGGAAAAAGCATTGATTTTTGCCCCCGAAGATGAATACCTGTTGGGAATTCGTGCTAATTGCCAACATTAGATATACCTCTTGTCGAATATGACCTTACAAGTTAGCTGTTGTATTACTTAGACCTGATAAGATAATTCCTATCAAAAAAATGAGCATGAAAATTCTCAGCTACTTCCTTTCAATCTTCATTTGCCTCATAGGGCTGATGCAACCCGTTTGGGCACAGCCCAGCCTCTCTGATATTGAAGAGATGATTGAGCGGGAGCAGCT
>CAYGTH010000299.1:0-9039 GCA_964352745.1 uncultured Bacteroidia bacterium | reverse complement strand
ATACAAGCGAAAAGAATGGATCAAACAAAATCGGTGTGGGTTCATGACACGATGATTAGGTGGAAAAAGAGCCCCCTGGCTGAACCCACTTCAAGACGCAAATGGACAAGTCCATGTCGTTTGTCGTGACCAGAGGGCGTGTCATACAACGAGCACAAGTTCTTGTGCAGAACTTGTCCAGCGTCTTAGAAATGGGTTCGGAACGAAGGTAGGAATTTGGCCAGGGGGAATCAAGTAACTTCAGGCAGAGTACATAAGGTATTTTGGGGCCACGTATAGTATTTTCCAACAGGAATCCGTAAGTTCAAATTCTTTCGCCTTCTCACTTAAAATGACCTTTATGATTTGTCTCGCCAGAAAAGCGGCACAAATTATTTATGCCAAGAAATGCTTGCACGTATCATTTTCAGAAGGTTATATTGAAGAGGTAATCGCATTGGTTTTTACTAGTGCTTATGGAACTTGAAACACACAATGGCAGATAATAACAACGAACTCGAAAAAACCTTATGGGCCGCAGCTGACAAACTCCGCTCTAATATGGATGCAGCAGAGTACAAGCATGTGGTACTAGGCCTTATTTTTTTGAAATACATTTCAGATGCCTTTCAGGATTTGTATCAAAAACTTCAAGCAGGAGAAGGGCAGTATGAGGGAGCAGATGCAGAAGACCCAGATGAATATTTGGCAGAAAACGTCTTTTTTGTGCCGGAAACTGCACGTTGGCAATACCTTCAGGATAGGGCCAAGCAACCTGAGGTGGGAAAATTTGTAGATGATGCCATGGACGTCATCGAAAAGCAAAACCTTAGTCTTAAAGGCGTTTTGCCTAAAGAATATGCGCGTCCTGATTTGAATAAGCAGCGTCTTGGTGAATTGATCGACCTGATCGGGACCATTGGCTTCAATCAGGAAGGCCATCAGGCGAAAGATTTACTTGGGCAGGTATATGAATATTTCCTGGGGCAATTCGCAGACGCCGAAGGAAAAAAAGGCGGACAGTTTTACACGCCACAAAGCATCGTAACCTTGCTGGTCGAAATGCTTGAGCCGTATCAAGGCCGGATATATGATGGATGCTGTGGGAGTGGGGGCATGTTTGTACAAAGCGAGAAATTCATTGAAGCCCATGGTGGCAAGTTGGGAGATGTTTCGATCTATGGCCAGGAAAGCAATCCTACGACCTTACGACTAGCCAAAATGAACCTGGCCATTCGAGGTATAGATGCGAAGATCGAATTGGGTGATACGCTAAGGAATGACAAACATCAGGACCTGAAAGCCGACTACATCATCGCCAATCCTCCATTTAACATTAGCGACTGGAGTGGCGAACACCTACGGGATGATATCCGATGGAAATACGGCGTTCCGCCTACGGGCAATGCCAATTATGCCTGGCTCCAACATTTTATCTATAAGTTAAGTCCATCAGGAACGGCTGGCATTGTTCTGGCCAATGGCTCCATGACCACCAACTCTGGAGGGGAGGGCGAGATTCGCAAAAACCTGATCGAAGCAGGCCTGATCGACTGTATGGTAGCCCTGCCGTCCCAACTCTTTTATAATACGATGATCCCCGCCTGCCTCTGGTTCATGGCGCGTAACAAACAAAATGGCAAATTCCGTGATCGAACTGATGAAATCCTCTTTATCGATGCACGAAACAAAGGGCAAATGATTAGCCGTCGTCACCGGGAGCTAACAAGAGAGGAGTTATCCGAAATATCAGAGACCTATCACAACTGGCGAAATCCAGATGGAGACTATGCCGATATCGCAGGCTTTTGTAAAGCTGCGAGCCCAGAACAGGTAAGGGATGCCAACTATGTCCTTACCCCGGGCCGGTATGTGGGTACGGCTGAGGTAGAAGATGATGGCATTCCCTTCGAGGAAAAAATGAATACACTCACAACGCAACTGGCAGAACAATTTGCAGAGAGTGCAAAGCTGGAAGCACAGATCCGCGAAAACTTGAAAAGCCTCGGATATGAGCTCTGAATTGTCAAAGACTTATGCCGCGATCCTGAAGGGATTGAAAGCGAAAATAAGGGAAGCCCGAATGAGGGCCTCACTTAGCGTGAATGCACAACTGCTTGAGGTGTATTGGGAGATCGGAGATACGATTTTGAAACAGCAGGCAGCCGAAGGTTGGGGGGCAAAAGTAATTCAAAGATTATCTTCCGACCTGAAGGCGGAGTTCACGGACATGAAAGGCTTATCGATCCGAAGTATCAAATATATGCGTGCTTTTGCGGAGTCATATCCGGATTTTAGAATTGTGCAGCAGGCTGCTGCACAATTAACAGCCGAACAAGAGAGAACGCAGATGATCGCCCAAATTCCCTGGACACACCATCAGGTATTACTCGATAAGGTAAAAGATGTGGATCAGCGATTTTTTTACCTCCATCAGATCACCGAAAATGGCTGGAGCCGGGATATCCTGAAGCGACAGATCGAAAGTAATCTATTTGCCCGAAAGGGTGCGGCCCTAACCAACTTTAGCCATACACTACCGACTCCCCAATCGGATTTGGCGAGGGAAACCCTGAAAAACCCCTATGTGTTTGATTTTTTATCGCTGGGAGATAAGATACTGGAGCGGGAGTTCGAACAAGCCCTTATTAGTCATCTGAAAAAGTTCCTACTGGAACTCGGTAGAGGCTTTGCCTATGTAGGGAACCAGTATAACCTGATGGTGGAAGAAGATGACTTCTTCCTGGACCTGCTTTTTTATAACACCAAACTGCATTGTTATGTGGTCTTTGAGTTGAAAGTGGGCGATTTTAAGCCGGAATATGCAGGTAAACTCAATTTTTACATCAATACGGTGGATGAGCAAATTCGATCTGAAGGAGATCAACCCACGATCGGGGTACTACTATGCAAAACTCCCAATAAAACCGTCGTGGAATACTCGCTAAGAGGGGTGCATAAACCATTGGGCGTAGCAGAGTACGAACTCAGCCATAGCTTGCCAGATGAGCTTAAACCCACATTCCCAACAATAGAGGAATTGGAGACAGAACTCGAAAAAGAGATCGAACTCGCGCAAAGCCCGCTGAATCAAAAACTGGCTCGAATAAAGACTGTACTAGAGAAGATGGACCAGGAGGAAATTCAGGAGGAACGAAGCGCCCAAAATGTCCAACGGCTCTTGGATGAACTGTTGTTTCCTTTGCATGCATCCATCCTGCAAAAGCTGACAGAACTGAAAATTGATGAGCTATTCGCCAGCCAGCAACACCGGATAGAAATAGGTAATCGGACTTTTCAGGAAGTAAAAGAATGTCAGACCCTTGATCCGGACCAGCCTCTACCTCAGGAACTGCGATTACTATATTGGCTTGAAGGCTTGAAAAAAGTCGGCACACAGGCTTTTTCCTGTTCCCGGGATGTCTTTATTGACCTGGATCGCTTCAAATACCGGCTGGGGTTTGAGCGACGCAAAACCGAGCTGGAAAGACTCTACCATCAGCCATGGGACCTGGAAGCGATTGAGGAGATCGCCGAACGAGTAGTAACGCATATCTTAGATCAAATTCAGGAACGATTAAAGGCTTTGGGGTATGAGTAAAAAAGAAATGTGGCAAACCAGTGAGCTTGCTGCAATAGCAGAAATCACTATGGGACAATCTCCTTTAGGAAATACTTGCAATACAATCGGCGAAGGCATACCCCTATTGAATGGACCAACAGAATTTGGTAGCTCTTACCCTAGTCCCGTTCAACATACAACTGACCCTAAAAAAATTACCAGAAAAGGTGATTTACTTTTTTGCGTTCGAGGATCAACCACTGGGCGAATGAATTGGGCTGATCGGAAGTATGCAATAGGAAGAGGGTTGGCTGCAATAAGGCATAATAGTGAAGAGAATTTACAGCCATTTATCAAAGCTATCATTGAATACAACCTACCTCGCCTACTGTCTGAAGCAACTGGATCAACATTTCCTAATGTTTCTGGGCAACAATTAAAATCTTTAGAAATCGACCTCCCCCCCCTCCCCACTCAGCGCCGAATCGCTGCCATCCTCTCTAGCTTCGACACCAAGATCGAGCTCAATCGAAGAATGAATGCCACACTTGAGGCGATGACTCAGGCTTTGTTTCGTGAGATGTGTATGCCCAAGGGAGATGAACTGCCTGAGGGATGGGAGTGGAAAAAAATCAGGGATTTGGTTGAAATAAAACACGGGTTTGCTTTTAAGGGAGAGTATTTTTCTAAATCAGAAACCGAAAATGTTCTCATGACACCAGGGAATGTTAAGATTGGCGGAGGGTTTTCGATGCATAAAATGAAATTTTACAATGGTGAAGTGCCAGGTGGATATGTCCTTGAGGAAGGAGATATTATAGTGACAATGACCGATTTAAGCAAGAATGGAGATACACTTGGATTTCCAGCGATTGTACCACGAATAACCGGTAAGTATTTTTTACATAATCAACGACTTGGCAAAATAATTTTTAACACAACTCGTCCGATCAAGAATTTCATTTACTGGTTATTGAGGACAAATCAATATAGATCATGGGTTTTAGGCACTGCAACTGGTTCAACAGTAAAGCATACATCTCCAAGCAAAATTTATGAATTCGAGTTTCATCTACCTCCTAATAATGTGCTGGAAAAATTTGAAAAAATAACATCCAGTTTTATGAAAACGGAACTGAAAAATATCAAAGAAAATTTAAGTCTTGAAGGGAATAGAGATGCACTGTTACCCAAACTAATTTCCGGCGAAATAGAAGTGTAAAAGTAGACTATGAAATACTCGTCATTTTATATCAAGAATTACAAAGGCATTAAGGAATTAACCCTCTACTTGGATAAAGATCCCAGGTCAAACGTTATTACTTTGGTTGGCCTCAATGAGTGTGGAAAAACTTCTATTCTGGAAGCGCTTAGCTTGTTAAGCAAAGAGTTGGAAATCCCGGACCGCCATAAGCTTATTCCGAAGGCAAAAAAATATAACTTCAATGGGACCATTGAGGTTCATGCCACTTTAACTTTGGATGAAAGTGATGAACATTCTATAAGCGATTTCTGTGTTGACAATGGCTTCCGCCAGATTGAAAAGATAACAAATATCATTATTAAGTTAGTTTATCACTTCAGGGATTCGAAATATATTGACGCTAATTCTGGAATCAATTATGAATTTATCCTGAGAGGGAAAAAGAAAAATCAACAACACATCCGGACGATTGAAAGGGATTCTGATGATTGGAATAATGTCTGTCAACATATACTAGAATCAGAATTACTACCCCCTATTATATATTATCCAAATTTCCTCTTCGATTTTCCAATTAAGATATTCTTAGAAACATCTCAAAATGAATCTGAAGAACAAGCTACGTATCGGGCTGTGATCAGTGATATCATGGACACATTAGGAGAAAACCTTTCCATCGAAGAACACATCGTAAAAAGAATTAGAAGTAATGAGGCGGGCATAGACGAAGCACTAGAATCCACCATTGAGCGGATAAGTGCTAAAATTTCCAACGTTGTGTTTACAGCATGGGAACAGCTCTTTGATTCGAGTGGTAAGGAGATTCGGCTTAAGGTTGGAATAGATCAATCAAAAAACATATGTGCTCTTGAAGTCCGATTAAAGGACGGGACAGAACAATTTCAAATTTCTGAAAGAAGCTTAGGGTTTAAATGGTTTTTTACTTTTTTGCTTTTTACGGAATTTAGAAAAAACAGACGCCGAGAAAAGGGAGAGATATTGTTTTTGCTTGATGAGCCCGCATCAAATCTACACTCTACTGCCCAGCAAAAGCTTTTGATGACATTTGAGAAATTAGCTACAGATTGTAAACTAGTATATACCACTCATAGCCACCATCTTGTAAATCCTAAATGGTTATCAGGCGCATATGTAGTTCGTAATAAGGCTCTTAAGTACGAGGAGGAGTTTAGTTTTGATTCTGCAAAGACCGATATTGAAGCTGTACTTTATAAGCAGTTTGCTGCAAAGCATCCTGAGCAACAAACATATTTCCAGCCCATCTTAGATGCTCTGGAATATCGGCCGGGCTATCTGGAGCAAGTGCCGAACATCATATTGACAGAGGGCAAGAACGACTATTATACCTTTAAATATGTCAAGGAAATAATATTCAGAGACCGGAATGATTGGGGAGAGCTCAGATTTTATCCCGGCAACGGGGCCGATAGAAACAATCAAATTATAGCGACCTATCTTGCTTGGGGGAGAGATTTTGTCATATTGCTCGATGGAGACGAAGCTGGGGTTAAAGCAAAAAGAAGATATGAGAAAGAGTTTGGACGAGAAGTTGAGAATAAGATACTGACATTATCTGATATCGACCCCAGTTTTTCGTACGCTACTGAAAAACTATTCTCAGAAAGTGAAAGGGTTGAGATCACACGATATTTCGATCCAGCGGCAACGGAGTTTCATAAATCTAAGTTTAATACCGCTCTGCAAAATCTGTATGTTGAAGAACATCCGTTTGAGCTAGCATCGGATACGATTTCTCGGTTTGAGAAAATATTTGAATTTATCAAGTAAATGACCATCACCGAAGCCGAAATAGAACAAATCACACTCGACTTGCTCAAGAATCAGGGCTACTTATATATCCATGGCTCAGATTTATTGGAGGGGGAAGGGGCTGAGCGAGGCGCTTCGGATGTGGTTTTACAAGCGCGATTACAGGCTGCTATCGACCGTATCAATCCACAACTCCCGGTAGATGCACGTGCTGAGGCCTTGCGCAAGGTATTACGGGTCGACACACCGGATCTTATGGTACAGAATGAGCGCAGCCATCGCTACCTGACAGAAGGAGTAGATATCAGTTTTCGAGCAGAAAACGGGGAGATACGGAGCGATAAAGTCTGGCTGGTGGACTACGCAGGCAAGCAAAATGAGTGGCTGGCCGTCAATCAATTGACAGTCATCGAAGGCCGAGCCAATCGTCGTCCCGATATTGTATTGTACCTCAATGGTTTGCCCCTGGTTGTAATTGAGTTAAAAAATCCGACAGATGAAAAGGCTGATACACGTGCGGCCTTTAATCAGATCGAAACCTACAAAAAAGATATCCCCTCACTCTTTGCCTTCACTGCTTTTTCGGTGATCAGCGACTATTGGTTTGCCAAGGCAGGCACGTTGAGCAGTGGCTGGTCTCGCTTCATGGAATGGAAAAGTAAGGATGGAGATCTCATCGTCGATATCGATGAGACGAAACAAGATCGAAGTCGTGCCGAATTGCCCTATCTGATAGCGGGAATGTTAGCTCCAGACCGGTTGTTGGATCTGTTGCGATATTTCATCGTATTTGAATCCAGCAAGGAGGAGACCCTCAAAAAACTGGCGGCTTATCACCAATACTTCGCTGTGAACCAGGCTATTGAAACGACCCTGGCTGCATCCCGACCCGAAGGAAACAAACGTGCGGGGGTTGTTTGGCATACCCAGGGTTCCGGTAAGAGCTTGAGTATGGTATTTTACACGGGAAAACTCGTATTGGAACAAGCCATGAACAATCCTACCGTCGTTGTGCTCACCGACCGCAATGACCTGGACCAACAGCTCTTTGAGACCTTTAGCAGCTGCCAGCAGTTAATTCGCCAGCAACCTGTACAGGCTGAAAATCGGGGACATCTCCGCGAATTATTGGAAGTAGCTTCCGGAGGAGTAGTCTTCACCACGATTCAAAAATTCTTACCGGAAGAAAAGGGTGATGTTTTCCCCACTCTTTCTGAGCGCCATAATATTGTAGTAGTAGCCGACGAGGCGCACCGCAGCCAATATGATTTTATTGATGGATACGCACGACATATGCGCGATGCATTGCCGCATGCATCTTTTATTGGTTTTACCGGAACGCCGATCGAAAAAGAAGATGCGGACACCCGAGCAGTCTTTGGGGACTATGTACATGTGTATGACATTCAGCAGGCGGTGGAAGATGGTGCTACTGTTCGGATTTATTATGAAAGTCGCCTGGCTCGGATTGATCTGGATCAACACGTCCAGATGGTCATGGACGAAGAGACTGAATACCTCACTGAAGGACAAGAGTTCACGGAAAAACAAAAACAGTATGCCAAATGGACCAGTAAAGAGGCGATTGTTGGGAGCCAGGAGCGATTGGAGCGTGTAGCAGAAGATCTCGTTAAGCACTACGAGAAGCGGGCCCATGCAATGGAGGGGAAAGCCATGATCGTATGTATGAGTCGCAGGGTCTGTGTCGCCTTGCATGATGAAATTGCCAGGATCCGGCCAGATTGGTATAGTCCTAAGGATAGCGAAGGGAGCATTAAGGTTATTATGACAGGATCTGCCAGCGATCCCCTTGATTGGCAGGAACACATCCGAAATAAACCTCGCAGAAAATCGATCGGCGATCGTCTGAAAGATCCCAGTAATCCCCTGAATTTGGTGATTGTCCGGGATATGTGGTTGACAGGATTCGACGCACCTTGCCTCCATACTTTGTATGTGGATAAGCCTATGAGCGGTCATAACCTCATGCAGGCTATTGCTCGTGTAAATCGGGTTTTCAAGGATAAACAAGGAGGACTTGTCGTGGATTATATCGGTATTGCGCAAGACCTCAAAAAGGCTCTGGCCGTTTATACCGATTCCGGAGGAAAAGGCAAGCCTACCTTTGATAAGTCAGAGGCTATTGCGCGAATGATGGAGTTTCATGAGATCATTGTCGGCCTCTTTTCTCATTTCGACTATAAGCAGTATTTTGAGCTGAAGACTGCACAATCACGTTTGGAATTCCTGCTGGATGCTACCGAATATATCTTAGGACTCGAAGAAGGGAAATCTCGTTTCAATCAACATGTAACGCGATTATCTCAGGCTTTTGGTCTTTCGGCACCTTCACCGGAAGCTACACTGATCCGAGATGAGGTAGGTTTATTTCAAGCCATCAAAGCCCGAATCGTAAAACTTACAGATCGGGAACAAAAAAGGTCCAACGAAGAAATCGAAACGGCCATCCGACAGATTGTTTCTCGTGCACTCATCTCGACTG
>CAYGTH010000298.1:0-9062 GCA_964352745.1 uncultured Bacteroidia bacterium | reverse complement strand
CAAATTCCATGAAAATGCCTATCCCTGATATTCCGGCCTCGAAAAACAATTGAGGATCAGGAATCGCCCCTATTTTGAACGATTCGACTATGAGGGGTAAGGGACTTGTTAAGCCACTATTGCCAATACTGTGTGTCAACCCATTTTTTCAGGAAACAAGCCCCGATCAATCCAACTTGGGAATCTCCATAAAAAACTTGGTTCCTTTGCCCGGCGCACTTTCGATATTCCATTTTCCGCGGATGTTTTCGAGCCGGGAAGTGATATTCCGGATGCCATATCCATTGGTCATCTGATCGATGTCAAAGCCAATCCCATCATCGCTCACGGTCAGGAGGATTTTGTTGCCTTCTTCCGAAATGCTGATCCAGCCATTATCGGCATCGGCATGCTTGAGGATATTGTTGATCATCTCCATGATGATATTGTAGATAGGGTAGGTGAGGGAGCCGAAGTCAAATTCCGGGCCTGTATTTACGATCAGGTGAAATTTGATTTTGTTGTTTTGTTCCAGTTGGCTCAATAAGGTCTCCAGGGCTATAATGAGCCCCAGGGCTTCCACTTTTTCCGGCATCAGGTTGTGAGAAATCAGGCGAACGTCTCCATACACATCATTGACCAATTCCAGGGTTTTGGTGAGAATGCTTTGCGTTTTTTCGTTGACAGAGGGGCTTATGGCTTCGAGTTGCCAGCGAATTGCTGCGATTTTTGTATTCAGGTTATCATGTAATTCAACCGCCATCCGCTTTCGCTCCAGGTTTTGACCCCTGAGCTGTGCCAGTAAAATCTCCTGGTTCTTCTTATTTAATTCGGCATTCTTTTTTCTCAAACGCCAGTTGAGCCAGCTAATGAACAGGGTCAGCAGCAGACCAATCAAGGCCACCCAGAACAAATAATCCCGCGTTTGTTGAAGATTGATGTTTTGAAGTCGGATGATTTCGTCTTCGGCTTCCTTGATCTCATATTTTGCCTCAAGATCCGCATATCGCGCTGTCGCATCTTCTTTATTCATGCTGTCTTGTGCAGCAATGTGTTTTTCATAGTAATGCAGGGCTTTTTCATGCTCGCCCAGGGATTTATAGGTAGTGTACAGATGCATATCGGCGCGCGAAATAAATTCAATCCAGCCCGAGGCTTGTACATACTCATAGGCTTCCAGTTGTAGTTCAAGCGCTTTTTTATATTGGCCTTTCTCTTCAAATATTTCGGCCTTGTCCACATAGAGGGCATAAATAACCCCATAGTATTGATTTTTTTCGGCCTCTTCCAGTGCACTTTGAAAATATTGCTCGGAAAGGCTCGGTTTGTTCAATCGCCGGTACACATCTGCAAGTCCGAGGTCATTATCTGCTTTATAATAACCCTTTTGGTTGTTTGCTAAGAGGACAGAATCCGTCAGGGTATAATAGTACAAAGCTGAGTCAAATTGCTCTTGTCCAAAGGCACTGTAATAATAGTAATCGCCAAAAAAATTAAGGCATTGGAGTTGATTTTTCAGGTATCCGGATAAGCGCGCAAATTGATAGCCTTCCCGGAGGGTTTTGAGTGCTTCGGGGTACAAGCCTGTATTCAAGAGGACAAAGCCTGAACCAATCAAGGCAGTGGATAAATCCCGATAATCCGGCCCCGTTTTTCGCAGGGAATCAATGGCCAGATTATAATAACTCATCGCCCGATCCATATCTCCCTTTCGATCGAAGTACCGGGCTTGTGCACGCATGGAAATGCCATAGGCTTTTGGCCAGTTGGCATTCCCCACCAATAGTTCCAGGCTATCGAGTAGTGCCTGTGAGTTGGGCGCACCTTCGTTGATCCGATAGATCGCATAGGTGGCATAATCCCGGATGGACATCGTATCGCGCTGAATCAGGTTCTCAAGCTGATTACTCGCTACATATTTTCGATAAAGAGAATCCGCACCCTGGGAAAATACCGGGATAACGGAGGAAGTTAGCAGCAGGAAAAAGAATAGGTAGCAAAGGCAATTTTTCACATCAGCTTATATTTTAAGGCAAATTTAACCAGGCCGATCGAATTCTTCACATTGAGTTTCTTAAATATATTGTGTCGATGGGTTTCCACCGTACCCAGGCTGATAAACAATTTTTCTGCGATCTCAGCTGAAGATTGTTCCTGAACGATCAGTCTAATGATTTCTATTTCCCGCTTAGTCAGGTGTTTGAGTTTTTCTGCAGCGTCGTCCTCTCCCGTCGCCGAAAGCAGCGATTTCATCACCTCCTGGCTAAAATGTAATTGTCCGGCGGCAACGGTTCTGATGGCATTCTCCAATTCATTGCGATCCGCCTTTTTCATGACATAGCCTGAGATACCTGCTTTAAAGGCGTCCTGGATACGATCCCCCTGGTCATTTACCGTTAACATCAGGATTTTGAGGTCGGGATGTTTTTCCTTCACCCGAAAACTGAGCTCAATCCCATCGACATAGGGCATGGTCAGGTCGGTGATTACTAAATCCACTTCGGTTTCAGCAAGGGTGTCCAGCACCTTTCGGCTATCATTGAGGGTTGCAACCACCTCGATCCCCTCCATCAGACCAAATAACAACTCGAGGCTGTCGAGGATGATTTGGTGGTCATCAACCAGCAATACTCGAATGGAAGCTGACATAGATAGCGGATTATTCAAAGAAATAAGACAATCCAATATGGATGGTAGTTATGGTAAAGTCAAGCTTTTCATCGAAATTATTCACTTCTGTACCCGACAAAGAGGTTGAGCTAAACCCTCCAAACATAATTCTGCCATTGGCATTGGCACTAAGCTGGGGAAGGATAAAGAAATGTAAGCCCCCTCCAACGCTTGCACCGGCGCCGCTACTTTCCAGCTCAAATAATTCGGTTCCGCCGCCAACTGTTATGGGATCGACATGCAAACTGTTCAAACTAATCGCGGCTTCTAAAAAGGGCCGGAACCGGCGTAAGGTTGCACCAAAATTATACCTTCCGCCAACCTGAACATTCGTCAGGCTATAGCTGTTCCAGTCAAATTCACTTTGGAAACCGAGACTGCTAATCCCAAGTAATACTTCGATATTTTGGTTGATCCCGTAACCTGCTTTTACGCTCACACCAAGCCCAGTTGGTTCAAGGTTGGCAAGATCTCTCAAAAACAGGCTTTCGGAATCCCAAGAGCCGTATGCCCCGTTGAGGTTGATTGAAAAGCCCTGGGTGGAAGACTTGATCCCTTGCGCAGATAATTGGAAACCGATTAATAAGGCAAGGATGAAAATGAGAGGAAGTTTTAGCTTAGGCATGATCGATACGTTTTATAGGGTAATATTCGTTGATTTCAGTTTTATTTTATCCAGTCGGAGACCTTGTGGGAATTCGACAACAGTCTTGGAAATATTGCTATACTCAGGGTAGCTGATGGTCAGCCAGTCGCCATTGACCGCCTGTACAGAAAGGAGTTGAATGGCCAAAAATGCTTTTTTTCGATCTTCTGATTTGCGCAGTTTTTTAATGATGGCCTGGACCTTCGCCCCTTTGCGAATAATCAGATGATCTCCCTGATAGATCGCATGGCTGGTATGCAGGTAAATGGTCTGCCCTTCCCGGTTCTTTTCTGTGGAAACATACTCAGAAAGACTTGCTGAAAGGTACATATCGGGAATCCTGACTTTCACAGGCCGTGAATCATTTCTTTCGGTTACCTGGCTTTTTTCATCTGTGCTGCTTGCTTCAGGTTTCGCTGGCTTGATTGTTTCGGTAAGCTGTTCTTTCACGACCTCAGGTATATCCTGCTTTTCACGAATGGAGACAGGTGCTTTTTCGCTGACATCTTCGACCAGGGTTGTCTTCTCCCGAGGTTTGATATTTTCGCTTTTCTGTTCCTGCTCTTCCGGTCTTTTTTTCTTGGTTGTCCCTGTCCGGGAATTATTTTCTTCTTGCACAGGAGAGGTTGTCGCTTCATCAAATCGCTCGATAAACTCTATTTCACCCCCTCCCTGCCTGGGATTTGGCAGAGGATTTACCGGAACATTACGGGTTGGATTCACTTCGTTTGCCTCGGGGTCCATCAGTTCACCGGCGTCAGCTATTTCCGGACCTGCTGCTATTTCATGGGAATCGGAAGAACTCCACAGCCCGAATATCAGGATCAACAGACAAAGAACCACGGCACCTGCCAGGATTCTCAGATCTATGTCAAAAGGGACTTTGATTTTAGAGACATCCGGTAAGCCCGGCATTGTCAGATTGCCTGGTAAGGAGACTCCCAGATGGGGCTGTTTTTTTTCAGGTATCAGCTTTCGTTCCAACAGCAAGGTATTGACTTTCCCGCCAGCGTGAATCCGCTCCAGGTCCTGAATTACCTCCTGAGTGGACTGGTACCGCTTTGCAGGTTGCTTGTTTGTGAGTTTTTTGATAACCTGAACCAACCGTTTGTCATGCCCTACCAGTTTAATCGAAGGTTGTTTATGGGCAATCTGGTACATCAGAGCTGCTTCACTGTCTCCGGCATGCAGAGTTTGACCCGATAGCATCTCATATAACATGACCCCCACCGCATAGAGGTCCGATGCTTTCGAAGGGGCCGCTCCTTTTATCAATTCCGGAGAAAGGTAATCGAGGGTTCCTATCACGCTGTTTTGGCGTGTCATTCTCTCTGTATTCTCAAGTCTTGCGATTCCAAAATCCATTAGTTTCACAAACCCTCTTTCGGTAATCATGATATTTCCCGGTTTCAGATCCCGGTGCATAATCCCCAGATCATGGGCAGCCCCCAATCCTTCCAATACCTGCAAAATAATTTTTACAGATTCATGGTCCGGCAAATGGCCTTGCAGTTTTAATACATCGTCCACCGCTTTTCCATTGACGTATTCCATCACAATAAAGTGGGAACCATCAGATTCCTGAAAGTCAAAAAGGGTAGCCACATTCGGATGCGATATTCTGGCTGACAAATGGGCTTCATTCTGAAATCGCTTGAATGAATCCGGATTGTTGACCAGATTAGGGTGTAACATCTTGATCGCAACGGTCCGCTTCAACGACATATCCGTCGCTTTATATACGGTTCCCATACCGCCTTCACCAATCCGTTCGTTGATATGGAAATGGGATAGTTTTCGGCCGATCATGACAATTGTATCTTTTGGGTTTGCTTAGCAGCTTGTTCTGCATTTATACTAAAGGTCTCGGCAATCAGGACCGAAATATTATCATGCCCTCCCCTTTGTTTGGCAAGATTGATCAGAGATTGAGCAGATTCATTCAGACTTTCAGCAGACAAAATGTCCTTCAATTCCTCCGAATTAATGTATTCGTACAGGCCATCACTACAGATCAGGAGTTTGTCTCCTTGCTCAAAACTCAATGTATGGTGGCTGAAATCCGCTTGCAATTTAGGTGCAGTACCCATGGCACGGGTGATGACATTTCGCTGTGGGTGACTCAGGCTTTCTTCCTGACTGATTTTCCCGGTATCCAGCAGATGCTGAACATAGGTATGATCATTGGAAAGTTGAAGGAGTTTATCTCCCTTGAACAAATAGGCTCGGCTGTCTCCTACGTGCCCCAGGTAAATCTGGTTATTCAGCAAAATAACAGCAGTACAGGTTGTCCCCATTCCTTTGAGCGCAGGGTTTCTGTCTGCTTTTTGAAAAATGGTCTTGTTTGCTTTCTCAAATGCACGATTCAGGGAATTCAGTACCGCATGATTTGAATCGAAATAATTTCGGGCGATGATATCAGCAGCCATTTTAGAAGCAATTTCTCCGCTGCTATGACCTCCCATTCCATCGGCAACCAGCGCCAGACAACCATGGCTGGCCCGTACCTTGGCATCATAGGGTCGAATAAATACCAAATGGTCCTCATTGTTGTCGCGGACAGAACCTACATCTGTTGCTGCAACTGCCCGGTAGTCGAGCAGGACCTCCGGCTCCTTTTCAGGGAGAGGGGTGGGCTTCTTTTTTCTTCGGAACAGGAATGTCATAACAGATTCGTTTCAATTTAATGTTGATATCGCCTACTCACTACCGTACACTTTTTCGTTTTCCTATTTCCAAGGCTTGTTTTGCCACTTTTTTTAGAAAAAGTTGGCGCTACAACATCGAAACGGGCTAACCAGGGCCTACTCTACATGCCATCCCCCTGATCGAGTCAGGGGCAGGCTTCCCCGCGCCCGTTGAAGCAGTGCTTCTTCCCAGCCGCACTTTTTAGCAAAAATCGATTGGCTTTAAAAAGTGTCCGGTAGTGAAATCACTCACCCCTTCTAACAACCTCGCAGGTCTTTTCATGAGACCTGCGAGGTTCATCATCTGTAGCTTAACTTACTATTGAATCACTGGCGTGAGATGCATCAGGTCCAGGCCATATTTGATCGGAATCGCAAAGGTAATTCTGGCACCTTCCGCAGAAGTGAGTGAGGCTGCGAAGATGGCAATCACTTTGCCTTCTTTGTCAAACACGGGCCCGCCGCTATTTCCTGCACCGGTCTCACTGGCGGTCAGTTGATAATATTCGCCCATGGGACTGTAGTATCCGTTCAGTTCTGCATTGTTCGAGAGATTGGTACCTCTGATGATTTTTCCAATGGTACCATCGGTGATCGTCGGATCAGGTACAATTTTCACTTCACCCGAAGCCCTGCCAAATTCCTGGGTAGCCCTGCCATAAATTACCGTAGGAGAAATGCCCGGATAGCCCATAACTGCTATTTTTCCACCTTGTGCGACCTCTGAGCCGTCTTCCTTCAGAACTACGGGCGAAAAATTAGCCGTATGGTCAATTTTCAACATGGCAACGTCATGATTGGGGCTGGACTGTACAACCCGCGCATTGATCCGGGAATCCGTTTTGGCAAAGGTTACATGCATATAGGTGCTGACACCACTGATTATTTGTCCAGAGACCGGTTCTCTGCCGAAAAATTTTGTCTCCGAAGGAATCCAGTGAGTAGGAGCTTTTACTGAACCTGTTATTTTCCATTCATTGTTTACCATTTGGTACAACAAACCCTCAGCGGCATCAGGGGGAAAGGTGTATGGGTATTTCCACGGCTCAGCGATATGTTTGTTGGTGAGGAGATAGCCATCTTCATCTACCACAAAACCGGTACCTGAAAGTTGCGCCATAGCAATCGGAGCGCCTTCATCCACATTCTTTCTCAGCCCCAACAGCGGCTCAATCACGCCTTGTTCCATCTCAATGAAAAGCGGAACCAAATATTCTTTCTGCGTTTTGGGATCCTTTTGGCGGGTGTATTGATGGTAAATATCATCACCGGTAGGGGCGTGTATCAACTTAAATCCGAATTCTATGAATACGACCTTATTGGTGTTATCCTTTGCAATTTTTTCTGCCGAAAACCCCTCTTGAACCACTGTCGTAGTTTGGGTAATTACCTGGATGGTATCGGTTCCGGATTTGGCTGTCTGGCTTGGGAGGATCTTGCTCCGAAAGGTATAACCTAAGGTAATGGCTACGAGAAGCACCGCTCCCAGTACCGATATTAATGTTTTTTGGGAGCGCTTGCGCTCCGTAACGATTGCCCGTTCGAAAGTTTCTTTTCCAACTCCTTTTTTTACGGGTTCCAACTCCTCCTCAATGTTGTATTCCATTGTAGGATCAGCAACGGGAATATTGATCAATTGCGTGGCTGCACTTTCGGCCAGTCGTGGGTTGATATCAAATTGAAAGCCGGGGCCTTTTGCGCCTAAGGTAATCTCATCACCGGGATGAAGGGGCTGGGTTCCTGTGATTTTTTTGCCATTCACATAGGTTCCGTTCAGGCTGTTGTTATCCGTAATGGTAAAACTGCCTGCCGTTTCCCCTTTGGAAATCTGCCCATGCTCACGACTGACTGCATTATCCTGATCAGAATCAAACTGAAGATGATTGGTAGCGGATCTGCCAAAACTGATTGTGTCATTTGATTCGTAATCAAATTCTTCAATCTGATTGGTCTTGCTCCCACTAAGGTGCTTGATGATGATATGCCTTATTTCTTGATCCATAACGTTGGGGTTGAGTGATTCAATTTGCAACGACCCAAAAGTGAATAGAAATTACCAAGACATACTTATGTGCTTACATGGGATTCCGAGCAGGTAAGTATAGATTTTTTTCTAAGGGTTTCCCTATAGAGGGATTCACTTCAGTACACTTTTTCGTTTTCCTGTTTCCAGGGCTTGCTTTGCCACTTTTTTTAGAAAAAAGTTGGCGCAAAAAATCGAAACGGGCTAACCAAGGCCTACTCTACATGCCATCCTCCCCGCGCCCGTTTCATCCCAGCCGCACTTTTTGAGCAAAAATAGATTGGCTTTAAAAAGTGTACGGTAGTGAATAGAGGTATAGCCAGGCGTAAGGGAAAAAGCATCCTTGTTGCTCACAAGGCAAGATTTTAGGCTGTCGAAAAAGAGGCTTCGGCTATCCCGATCTCAAATCAGATTCATCATCCCCCGACATCCGCCATACAAGGAAAGGTCGTTTGGCGGAGCTACTGCGCAGCAGGATTACTATGAAGATCAATCGGAGATTCAGCATACTGCCCCAATTTCGGGGCTTGCCCAATAAAATCACTTTATTGATGAGTTGAGTTATCTTTTGCCCCAGAATAGGTAGTAGTGGGATAGCGGTTTTGAAATTTTAGCGATTTGTAACAGCATAACTACGCAATGCGACTGTCAGGAGAGAGGAAGTAGCTGCGGAGATTGCATTAACTTTTAGTAATACTGCTTATTCTTTCTCTTCCTTCAGGTATACCTAAAACATGCTCTCTAGCATATTTAAAGTATTCCAATAACATATCTCTTAATTCTTGGATCTTATTTGGATTATAGAGGATATGGCTATAATCCTTCAAATCAAACGGAATATCATTTCCATTTTCGGCTAAGTGAATTGTAGGTTTAAACCTTGCATGAGCATATCCTGTTTCGTAAAAGACGTTGGGATTTGTTCCGGTCATTAGAGAAACGATTATATCCGCTTTGTTTATTGAATCATAAATGTTTGAGCTGATTTTCCCATATACAGGATCTTCATCTGCTCTTTTACAATACATATCTACTTTTTCCGCAGCCTGCTTAATGC
>CAYGTH010000297.1:0-9097 GCA_964352745.1 uncultured Bacteroidia bacterium | reverse complement strand
ACGAGATTTGGGCAAGCAAGAAAACCCAGACCTGCGGAGGGACATCCTTTCGCGCAGCCCCCATTTCCTTCCTAAGGAAATGAGCCCGCAGGCCCAATCTTCGATTGTATGTTGGACGCAGACCCCGATCTGCGGACTCTGTTTCCCCCTGCGCGCTGCGCTTGCTGTCCCCCACCGCCCAACGCTTTTGCCTACACGTGGGGGACAATTCCTTGGGACCGCCTGGGTGGGATCTTCGATTGGCATGAATGTAACCCAAAGGGGTCCCATCCAAGCGAGTCGGCGATGCAGAAGCCATCGGGAAAAGGGGGGAGGATTGCGCGTTGCATTGGCTTCTGCGATTTTTGCGCCACTTTATTAAAAAAGTGGCAAGACCCCTTTCCCACAAAGGGACCTTCCTTACATGTATAGCAAGCCTCAAGTAATTGAGCGAGTCCTATTTTGGCGCATCAATAAAGATGCTCTAGCCTCGCCAAATAAGTCGACAATATCTTGGCATTTCGCTGGATATTGTGGATATTTAAACACAAACCCAAAATGTGAACCGCTTAGCCCATTTTCTTGTTTGATTATGTTTTCTAAGACCAGTTCGTAGCGGGTTATTGGGGCGTGTATGAGGGACTGGATGTGGACTCGGTATTCGGTTTTGTCGAGAGTCAGTTTATGCCGAATGCAGATTTCTTCATTTGCGATGATCTTGGCAGGGAGTGGGCAGACCATATTGGATTGGATGATGAAAGCATCTCATTCTTTCATTCTAAATTCAAAGACACTAATTTCTCTGCATCCGCTTTTCAGGATATAATAGGTCAGGCTCAAAAGAATCTTGGCAATCTCAGTCCTTCGGACTACCAATGGCCAATGAAGGAAGGATTTTGGGCAAATGACTATAGAATTAATGGAGTTCAAACCTCTATATCAAGAATTAGAAAAGGAGGAACAGTTGAAGACACAGTCAATCACTTCAAAGCGATTAAAAGCTACCCTAATCTTAGAAAGAAGGTGTTTTTGATAATCAATTTCATTTCCAAGAAAGATCTTGAAGACAGACTAATAAAATTAGCTGATGGCGACGCATTTCCAGAGCGAAATGAAGTGATTCAGATTCTATGGTTTGTCTCCTCTTTAAATTCGAGTTGTTATGAAGTTGGGACAGAAGTCTATATCTGTTGCAAACCTTAAAAAAACGTATACTTACACCAGATCATAGCGTAGCCTCCTGTTCGGGAACGAACGAGACCATGCATAGGCCTGCCCTGCCTCTTATGCAGTTTCGGTTCGTCAATACAGGACTTTGCAGTCCTACTTAATTGGACCTGCGCATACCCACAAGGCACTTGCCACTTACTAGCGATTCCTTGTCTAAGCACGCGGGAGATTTTCACTCCTTAGATAAATCTACTGTTTATTATCCCAATCGATGGCGGCAGGTACGCAAGGCAAAACGCAACAACCAAGGCTACCCTACCTTTTTACCACATGGAAAACAGCACCCTTGCTTTACTTCTTCTCTCGCCTGGTTTTCAGCCAGAAAAACGCTAAGGAAGTTTGGGCCTGGCTCCTATCCCGAATCAATTGATTGTGCAGTTACGTTTGGCGGTTAAAGAAATAGGGTCATCGTCAATGATATGCTCAATCTGCTAATTGAGCGAAAAAAGCCCCTTTTATATTTATGCTTCCCGATCCTGTACCTGTCGATATCAGGCCCCCATCTATGGTGCCTTTAATGAAATCGCTTCCCGTTTGGGTAAGGGTGATACTGCCTCCGCTTCCAGCTGCCGAACTATAGCTTATCCCTCCATTCTGCCCAAACAAAAGACTTCCATCATTTTCTTTCAGCGAACTGGACAACAGATTATTAATAGGATATGTCCCCGTACTGGGGACAGCAGCCCCATTAATGAGAATACTGGCAATGACCGAATAGCCCTCTCCATCTACCAAATAAATTGACAGTTGGTGCGTGGTAACAAAACTGCCGGGCATTTGTAACAGTTTAAAGGTGGCGTTTGTGCCCTGCATATTTCTGGAGAAATTTCCGGATATATTGATATCAAACCCGACTGAGTTAAGACCAGCGATATCGGGGTCATCTTCACCTGAACTGCAAGAGAACAAGAGCAATAAAATGAAGGGGATGACAATAGGGCCAGCCGACTTTAGAGACGTGTACTTATACCATTTCATGTTCATAAATTTTTTGGATGTGAAAATTTGCTAGCACTACACCAAAACTAGGGTACAGAGCAGCTCAGGGCTGACACGATAGTCCCACATCCTAACATTGTGGTCCCAAATGAGGAAAATACTTGTTCAGGAAATCAAAAAGAAGAGGGTGAAACCCCATATAGCTCCTTAAAACATTTGGCAAAATAGGAAAGGTTATTAAACCCTACCCGATAGGCGATCTGTGTCACGGTATCAGTCTTATTGGCCAACAACTGGGCAGCCCGCTTCAACCTGAATTTGCGCAACAGTTCTCCTGGAGATTCATTGGTTAAGGCCTTTAATTTTCTATGCAACTGTGTTTTACTCATAGCCAGTTCTTGCTGCATCTGGGGAACCCCAAAATCTGCATCGGTGTGTCTCTTTTCCAATAAATCCAAAACCTGTTCCAGAAATTTTTTGTCTAAAGAAGTGGTCGTTACTTTTTCAGGATCCAATTTTTGCGGGTTTGCGTGGTAGTGTTCCCATAGCCGTCGCCGCTGCTCGATCAGATTTTTGACGCGGACCGCCAGCTCTTTGGCATCAAAGGGTTTTGTAAGGTAATCATCGGCCCCGGTCTCCAATCCTTCGATCTTGTTCTCTACTCCTGCCCTGGCCGTTAACATGATCAGGGGAATATGGCTGGTCTCAAGACTCCTCTTCAATTTTTTACAAAGCGCTATTCCGTCGATTTTGGGCATCATCAGATCGGTCACGATCAAATCGGGGATAGCTGTAGTCGCTATTTTCAGGCCTTCCTCACCATCTTTTGCCTCAAGTATGTGATACGTTTTTACAAGCTGTGCCTTGATGAACCGTCGCATATCTTTATTGTCTTCAACTATTAATATTTGCGGTACATTACGTGCATGGGTCTGATCCCACTCATAGGTTTGAAAAAAACCTTTCCCCACCAGGTCTTTCCCGTTGATTATTTTTTCGGGTTCCGTGTTTTGTCGTATTTCGATTTTTTCCACCGGTATCTGCACGGTAAAGTAGGTACCCTTGCCCTCTTCGCTCGAAACGGTTACCGTACCATCCATCAGTTCGACCAGACTCTTCGAGAGCGACAGCCCGATCCCCGAACCGTCACTGTCTTTGGTGGTGCCGCCATCGACCTGGTAAAAACGATCGAAAATAAAGGGTAACTTTTCTTCTGAAATACCCCTTCCCGAATCGGATACCTCGATATCCAGTTCCCCATTTGAGTGGAGCGCCTTGAAAGCGACCATTTCACCGTTCCCGCTAAACTTAAAGGCATTTCCCAACAGATTGTATATGACCTGTTCCAACTTCTCACGGTCAAAAGCTGCCCACAGCGTCCCATCAGGGATATCGATACGATAGTCCATATCACGTTGAGCTGCATGTGAATTAAAGGATGCCGCAGCGGCCCTGAGGCATTTCAGGACATCCCCTTCCGTAGGCTGTAACCTTAGCTTGCCCTGGTCGATTCGCGACAGGTCTAACAACTGGTTCACCAGCCCCAGTACCTTGTTGGTATTGCGCCGGATCATCTTGATGTCCTCACGGCCAAGTGTTTCTTCAGGATTTTGCTCTAAATGTTCTATAGGACCCTTTATCAAGGTAAGCGGGGTCCTGAACTCGTGGGAAATATTGGCGAAAAAATTGGATTTCAGCTTGTCGAGTTCCTGAAGTTCTCTGTTCGATCTTTTTTTGATGCGGTACTGGTTGTAGAGCAGACCTGCAAGGCCCAGGAACAAAACGGCAAAAACGATGATGGCATTTCTTTCATTCTCCCTTTTGTTGAGTTGTAGCGCCTGTAGTTCTTTTTCTGAGGCAAGCAGGACGATCTCCTTGCTCTTTTGGTCGTTTTGGTACCTGGCTTCTATTTCTTCAGCCAGATCACGCTTTTCTATGTTATATAGGCTATCCCTCAGGGTTTGGTACCGGGTCAAAAAATCATAGGCGTTTTTGTAGCGGGAATTGGCATGGTACACTTCTGACAGTGTCTTGTACCCATCCATGAGGGTAAGGTCTGCCCCGATTGCCTCTGCTACTTTCACTGCATTTGCTGAGTATATTTCCGCACTGTCCAATTCTTTGAGATAAAAGAATTCCTGTCCAAGTGCCTGACTGGCCATGCCTGTATTTATCGAATCCGACGCTTCTTTTGCAATCGACAAAGATTGGTGATAATGGTGGATAGCCTCTTTGGACTGCCCTCTATCTGAAAAAATGTTCCCTATGTTCTGGTATACCTGGCTTATCTCGCGTTTCCGGTCCACTTTTTCATAGCTTTGCAGGGCGAGCCTGTATTGGACAAGGGCATCGTCATACCTCTCTTGGTTTCTGTAGATAACCCCCATGTTTTTCAGGACAAAGGCACGCCCCGGAAGAAAATCATATTTTTTGAAGAGACTATCACTTTTCTTATAGTACTCTATGGCTTCATCGTAGTTGTCCAGTTTTTGGTGTATCAAACCGATATTTGCCATATTGACCCCTGCATCTTTCTCATTGCCGATCTTTGTGTTCATTTTTGCCGCAGACGTGTAGGATTCCATCGCCTTTTTATATTCTCCTCTTTCGTTGTGGATGTTTCCCAGACTATTATAGGAAATGGCCATCCCTTCGTGGTCTGCTATCCCTTTGGCAAAGGAAATATTCTGCCTGAGGAATTTTTCTGCTTTATCGAAATCACCTTTGCCCAAATAGGCATTTCCCAATCCGATAAAGGCTGATCTCTTGCCTTCATTGTAATGTATCCGTTCTGAAATGGTCAAGGTTTTTTGGTAAACGGAGATGGCTGAGTCGTTACTCGCCCTACTATATAAAAGATCTGCAAATGCGTTCAGGGCCATCACCGCATACTTTTCATCCTTGATCCCTGTAGAGATCTCAATTGCTTTGCGCAGATTTTCTTCAGCTTTTACGGGGTTCTCATAGAGATAGGCATCGAATAGATCCAGAAGAATATTGACTTTTAGGGAGTCGTCATTTTCTGAGCGAAGATATTGCTCCAGACTGTCTGTCCGAGATTGCGGATAGCCCGAAACCGAAATAAAAACTACGATTAAAGACAATAACCTGAACATAAATAAATATAAGTATATTTCGGGGTGCAACACAAACCCGACTATTGGCAGAGTGGCGCCCAAACCCCCATTTTCTCTTCGTTATAATTTTCCAACCTCGAAATCCGAAGGAATGAAAATTAAAAAGGAAACGAGCGGGGACACCCCCTTCTTATTCGTGAAAATTGGTACAATCCGCCTTATCCGCGTACCTATTCATGGAGACCGGCAAGAAACTTCATTTTAGGCGTACACCCAGATTTGTTGAGGTATTATAGAAATCCGACGCTCTTATTTGATTCCATTTCGTTGCTTTTTTTACGGAAATCAGTTGAAAATTAATATTGCGTAGTCAGTAGATCGGAATCTGCTGACGAGATTTGGGCAAGCAAGAAAACCCAGACCTGCGGAGGGACATCCTTTCGCGCAGCCCCCATTTCCTTCCTAAGGAAATGAGCCCGCAGGCCCAATCTTCGATTGTATGTTGGACGCAGACCCCGATCTGCGGACTCTGTTTCCCCCTGCGCGCTGCGCTTGCTGTCCCCCACCGCCCAACGCTTTTGCCTACACGTGGGGGACAATTCCTTGGGACCGCCTGGGTGGGATCTTCGATTGGCATGAATGTAACCCAAAGGGGTCCCATCCAAGCGAGTCGGCGATGCAGAAGCCATCGGGAAAAGGGGGGAGGATTGCGCGTTGCATTGGCTTCTGCGATTTTTGCGCCACTTTATTAAAAAAGTGGCAAGAGGCCTTCATACAAGAACCGTTTCCCACAAAGGAACCTTCCTTAAATGGGTAGCAAGCCTCAAATAATTGAGCGAATCCCATTTTGGCTCATCAAAAAAGAAAATGACATGTGAGGAAATAAGGGATCAGGATAAGCAGCCGGTGGAACCCTATTTGATAAAGTAGAACCAAGCACTTGAGTCAGCGTCAAAAAAGGTGCTCCAGCCTCACCAAATAACCCGACAACATCTTGGCATTCCGCTGAATATTTTGCATATTTAAACATAAGCCCAATAATGTGAAACGCTATACCCATTTTCTTGATTGCTTATGTTTTCTAAGACCTGTTCGTAGTGGGTTGTTTTTGAAAATCGGCGCGGGGAAGGAATGCGGGCTCTATAATTAAGGAATACACACTATATAGCGAATTGCCAAATGGCAATATCTAAAAGAAACTTATGGATAAGAAGACAGTTTATCAGAATTTAGTAACGGACTACAAAGTATCAATTACTAGAACTAGAAATGTATTCATAATAGTCAATGTCATTTCAATCATTTTTTTAGTCGGTTATTTCAACCATAGATGGACATGGCTGAGACACTTATCAACACCATCTTATTCTGAAACGAAGATAGATAGCACAGCTACTGGAAGCAGACCAAAAGACTATTTAGAATTTGTTAATCCAGGAAAAAAGACTGACATACTTGACATTCGGGAGCAACTCATCAAAGAAAGTCTTGGAAGTGAATTTAAGTTTGTAAAGATTAATCTTATTGGAACCAAGATTTTTATTGATGACCTCCCTATTCTCGGAGGAATTGCCCTACTTATAGTAATGACATGGTTTCAATATGTAATTCGAAGAGAGAAAGGAATTACCGTTGCCATTTCACAAAAAATCCAATCTGAAGATTCTAAGGATTCAATTGAATATCTTTTCTATGGGACAGCCTTTAATGAAATATTCAACACAATTCCTGGTATAGATGTACCACTTGACGATGACTTCCATGATAAGTGGGAAAGCGATCTCTTAATCTGGGTTAGAAGACTTATGTTATTCGCTCCTTCTATACTTTTGGGACTGATTATCGCTCATGACTTCACTGAAACCTTTATACAAACTAATGTCATTGCTGACGGCAAATCTTATAGATTATTTAAGTATTTGGTTCACAATGATCATTTCGGACAAGTGGCTGAAATATTTATTAGACTCGGCATCTCGATTTTCTTAGTGTACTACTCATTTATGAGAACAGTCCGAGTTATTCAGCTCAACAAAGAACTTGGACGACACATGAAAATTATTCAGGATAAATTCATAGAAAAAATTGGCGTTGCACAATAATAAGTATAGTACATAACTGTGGGATACGCACTATACCTAAACCGTTGTTCGTCATACGACAAAACTCTCTTGAAAAAGAAAAACTAACTAAAAGTGATAAATAAAATAAACCTTAATAAGGTAGCGAGTTTCATAAGTCAAGCGACTCTAGAAACAGATAAGAAAATTAATCTTATTTATGGTTTAAATGGCACAGGTAAAAGCACCTTATCAAATTATCTTTTAAAAAGGACAGATGACAAGTTTAAAGATTGTTCCGTTGCAGGTTTAGACGAGAATCAAGAAATACTTGTTTATAACCAAACCTTTATTCAAGAGAACTTTTTCGAATCTGAAAGCTTAAAGGGAATTTTTACTCTTTCAAAAGAAAATACAGAAGCAGAAACAAAAATTTCTGTTGCTGAAAAAGAAAGACAAAAACTTGAAGAAGAAAAAGGCAAAAAAGTCAAAGAGTTAGAAGCTGAAAACGCATCAATAAGTAAAAAGCTGGAAAATGCAAAAAACATAGTTTGGAAAATAAAAACTGATTATACCGGAGGTGACCGCGTTCTAGAGTTTTGTTTGGAAGGCCATAAAGGCTCAAAAGAAAGTTTATTTATTCACATTATTGGTTTAACAAAGTCAACTGATAAACCAACCAAAAGCATTGACGAAATAAAAAATGAGGCACAGGCAATTTCAGGAGAGAACGCCCAAAAACATTCCTATGTCCCTAAAATCACATTCTCATCTTCAAGGATAGAAACTGAAAAGATTTTCGTTAAAGAAATTGTAGGTAATAAAAATAGTAGTGTCTCTGAGTTAATTACACAACTTGGTAACTCTGATTGGGTAAAATCTGGCTTAAAGTATTTACCCCAAGAACCGCTAGAAGAAAATGAAAATTGCCCATTTTGTCAGGAAAACACTATATCAAACGAATTGGTTAAAAATATAAAGGATTACTTTGATGCTTCTTATGAGTCAGACATAAACTATCTAAAAACATTTCGGGAAGAATATTCACAAGCAATCCAGCAAATTCCAGATAAGAACATATTTGAATCAAGTCCTAAACTTGAGGCATATAAAAAGGATTTTGAACTTAAATATAGAGCGTTCAATCAATTGATTAATTCTAATAAAAAAAGGATTGAAGATAAAATCAAAACCCCAAGTGTACCTCAAGCACTTGAAACATCAACAAATGCGTTAGAAGAAATAAATGAAGTTATAGAAAAAATTAACGCTACTATTTTAGGACACAATAATAATATTGACCGAAAATCAGCTGTAAAGGCAACAATTAAAAGGACTTTTTGGCAAATTTCACGTTGGGATTACGACCAAACAATCAACTCATACCTTTCAGACAAGAATGCATCAAAAGTTAAATCAGATTCGCTTAACGCATCTATTAAGGATTATGACACAAAAATTTCCGAACAGAATTCAATAATTTCCGAACAGCAGAAACAAACAGTAAATATTGAAGAAGCAGTTGCAAATATTAATGATGGATTAATTGATTTGGGAATTACTGATTTCAAAATTGAAAATCACTCAGAAAATCTTTACAAAATAGTTAGGGGTAAAAACAAGGAAAGAGTTTTTCGTTCTTTAAGTGAAGGAGAAAAAATGATTATAAGCTTCTTGTACTTTTTAGAAATGTGTAGAGGTAAACAAGAAGCTACAGAAACGGGCAAAAAGAAAATCATTGTCATTGACGACCCTATTTCAAGTCTCTCTCACATCTATGTATTCAATATTGGCAGGCTAATCAAGAATGAA
>CAYGTH010000296.1:0-9135 GCA_964352745.1 uncultured Bacteroidia bacterium | reverse complement strand
ATCAGAAAAAGACAGTAACCTTATTTTGACTTTCGTCAATTCGATCCATAGTCTCCTGTGGAGCTATATTGAGATGGGGAGAAGCCCTGTTTCCCAGTGGGAAACCATATTTGTAGTAATAGTTCCTCCCCCTTTTTGCTGTCGGGCGCTTTACAGTGCTCAATCTCAAAACTATGGGGGGAATTGATGCTACACATATTCAGCCGCTAAGCGACTTTGCCTACGGCCTGATCGAAAATATCAAACATCGATTCCAATAATCGAGGTGTGATAACTCAGCAGGTATGTCATAGGGGAATATCCTCCCTATTGTGGAGCTATCGAAATGGTGAAAGTCCAGCTTATAGTCTCAATACTCACTACTTAAATCTATTCTCTTATTGTTCTATTCATTGCGTAGGCATTGAGCCGGATTTACATTCGCCGCTTTGAGGGTCTGCATGCTTACGGTGAATAGCGCGATCAGCAAAGCGAGCGCTGCAGCGCCAGCAAAGAGCCACCATTTCAGTTCGATCTGATAAGCAAAATCTTCGAGCCAGTTTTGGGCAATGAGGTAGCTGATCGGGACAGCGATTCCAATCGCGACCAGCACCATTTTGGCAAAGTCAGTTGATAAAAGGTAAATGATTTGCCACACACTGGAACCGAGTACTTTTCGAATGCCGATTTCCTTGATGCGTCGCTCAGCATTAAACGTAGCCAAACCGAAAAGCCCCAGGCAAGAGATCAACAGCGCCAACCCTGCGAAGTATTGGGACAATACCCCTACCCTTTGCTCAGATTCATACATCGCCTGATAATCGGTATCCAGAAACTGAGGATCAAAAGGGAAACCCGGATTGAACTCGGCATAAAATGCTTCCATCACCTGCAGGGTTTCCTGCTCTCGTCCAGGTTCGATTTTGGCCATGATCGTCCCGGTATTATCTGGAGTCAGTAAAAACATCAAGGGCCTTACCTGATTGTGAAGAGAGGCAAAATTGAAGTCTTTTACCACGCCGATTACCTGAACGGGATTGCCCCAGATTTCAATGCTTGCGCCCAAAGGCTCTTCCAGGCCCATGATCTCGACAGCCGTTTCGTTGAGTAGGATGGTTGATTCATCAGTGGCAAATTCTCTGGAAAAAGTTCTCCCGGAAAGGAGATCGATTTCGAGTAATTCAATCATATCATAATTCACGGCCCGGTATTCTACATGAATGACGGCATTCGGATCTTTGCCTTCCCAATCGAGGAAGTGAGTGCCCGTTCCCCAGCCCATAAATCCCCAAAATATACTCGAAGCACTTGTAACACCGGGAATTTGGCGAATTTCCTCAAGGAAGACTTCCATGTTCTCCACCATTTTTCCTTCCGCCTCTAGATACAGGACATTCTCCTTATTATATCCGAGGTCGCGGGTTTGAATCATTTGTATTTGCTGATAGACCACGCCTACTACTACGATCATGACGATCGACAAGGAAAACTGAAAAACAACTAATCCTTTTCGGGTCCATACCTCTCCAAAAGCCCGGCTCAATTTTCCTTTGAGGACCAGGGAAGGGCGTAAGCCAGAGAGATAGAGTGCCGGATAGCTACCCGATATCAGGCCCGTAATGAGGGTGATGAGTAGCAAGGTCATAAAAAATGTCAGGCTGAAATGGAAAGACAATTCTTTCCCGGTAATTTCATTAAACTGAGGGAGGAAGAGGTCGGCAATCAATAAGGCAACGAGTAGCGACAAGCAGGCCATTAATAGAGATTCGCCTAAATGCTGGACCATCAGGCTGCTACGACTGGCCCCCATGACCTTTTTTACCCCAACCTCTTTCAGGCGTTTGGTCGCCTGAGCGGTGGACAGGTTCATGAAATTGACACAGGCGATGATCAGAATCAGCAGGGCAATGATGGAAAACAGAACTACATATTCGATTCGACCACCTGATTGAATGCCGTTTTCGTATTCTCCATATAAATAGGTTTGTGAATAGGGCTGGAGAAACAGGCTGCGGTTTTCAGCCCCTTCGACGTTACGACTTACGATGCCCGCTATTTTCTCCGTGAAATGGGTTTGCTCAACCCCTTCTTGCAGGACTACAAAGGTCTTCGGGTAATTATTGCGCCAATCTGTAATCCAGGGGATTTCTTCTTCCAGTACCTGATAAGCCATCACAAAGTCAAATTGAACCGAAGAAGCCGCTTCTTGCTTAAAAACGCCCGAAACAGAGAGGTCTCTTTCCTGTTCGTAGTCCAGCGTGTTGCCGATTGCCGCTTCCACACTGCCAAAAAAGCGTAAAGCCAGGGCTTCTGAAAGGACGATGCTGTGTTTGTCAGCCAGTACTTTATCCGGATTTCCCTGAATCAACTCATAGCCGAAGAGATGGAAATAATCTTTGCTGGCATAGAGCCCTATGGCCCGGGTTTCATCGGTACCGACCGCCAGGGTTTGTTTTTCTTTTTCGCCAAAAGCGGTAGTCGCTGCGTATTTTATATCAGGCATTTCTGCCACCAAAGCTTGTGCAAGGGGACCGGAAGTCTGGTGATTCACCCCGATTCCGTCCGCCATTTCCTGTTTTTCTAAGACCTGATAGAGGCGACTGTCTGTTCCATGAAAGGTATCCATCTTCAACTCATCCCCTACCCAGAGGTAAATCAACAGCACACATGCCAAACCTGAAGAGAGGCCGATCAGGTTGATAAAAAACGAAATCTTATTCCGCATATAGCTTCTGTAGGTGATCAGCAAATTGTGTTTGAACATACCAATGGGAATGAAAAATGGAGTATCAGAAATGGGTTTGATAATGCCGGGACGAAAAAGCAGGAGTACTTCTATCAGGAATCGCCAACGCGCTTTCCGCGCACTTGTTTCTGCTGCCGTTTTGGCAAATCGTTCGCAGAGATCTCCTTCAATATCCTCCGCAAAATCCGGATGGCAAAACCACCGGAAGAAGCGGAGGAGCCAGCGAGGCGGCGATATGGGCTCGGGCTTATTCATTCCGGAGATGATCTGCTGGATTAATTCCTGCCACTTTTTTGGTTTGCCAATAGATCGTGATTCCCCCCAGCAGAAACATAATGACTACAGAAATGAACACTTCAAACCAACCAACCCCCACCGTATAATGCTGGGTCTGCAAGAGCATCGAATCGAAGAGCAGGTATGCAATCGGGGTTCCTATTGCAGTGGCTATTAAGAGTAGCTTCACAAAGGTTTTACTGATCAACCAAATGAGTCCACTTTCCGATGCACCCAGCACTTTCCGGATTCCCATTTCCTTGATTCTGTTTTCAGTTGTAAACACAACCATTCCCAGCAGGCCGAGGCAGGAGATAACGATCACGAGCATACCCTGAAAGCCCAGAATCTTGATCATGATATCATACGTCGCAAAAGCATCTTCTACATGGTGATGGAGAAATTTGGACTCAAAGGGGGCACTGCTGAGGCTTTCCCATTTTGTTTCCAGCTCTTCGAGGGTCGATTTGATATTCGTTGATTGCAGACTCACATGCGCATATTGGAATTGATCGGGATTGAACCGGAGCATGACCGGCGCAATCTTTTCTTTGATCGGAGAAATGTTGAAATTCTCCACTACCCCAATGACGACGGCATTCTGCTCCCCTGACAATACCCATTCTTTATCGGCAAAATGGCTGGAATCAATAGCGATAAAGTCTTCTTCAAATTGTTGATTCACCAATATCCATTCAATATGTTCCGGCCTATCGCTGGTCAGGCCTTTTCCTTTTAGGAGTTTGATCCCCATCCGGTCCAGGTAGGTTTCATCGACATACATTTCCTGCATCTCAAGGGAATCCAGGCGAGCCTTTTCTCGAATCGTTGTCATGGAAGCACCCCAGGTGCCCGGTATATGGGATGAAAAAGTTACGCTCTGTACCGCTGAAAGGGTATTGAAACTGTGGCGTAACAACTGATGGTCCACACCCGCCAGGGGAATGACCAATGTGTTTTCGCGATCAAATCCCATATCAAAGGTCAGGGTATATTGATACTGCCTGATGATGGACGAAACGCCGATCAGGAATCCCAGTGATAGGGCAAATTGAAAGACTGTCAGGCCTTTTCGCACGCTAATTCCGGCAAATGAACCTGGCTTGGCTTTGGCGGCAATGGACTCCATCGGCTGCAATTTTGAAAAATATATAGCCGGAACAATGCCCGCAAGCAGGGCTGTAAATAGCGCCAGCATCAGCGCAAACAGAAAAGAAGAGGCCGAAAAGACTATCTGGCTGATCTGGGAGGCAGGCGCGAGCATTCCCATAAACTCATCTTTGATCAGCATGACAATGACAATAGATCCAATCAAGGCAATAATGGATATCAGAAAGGTTTCCACCATGAATTGCAGTACGATTTGATTTTTACTGCTGCCCACTATTTTGCGGATACCTATCTCCTTACCTCTTTTGAGGGATCTTGCGATGGATAAATTGATGTAGTTAAAGCAGCCGGGCAACAAAATCAGCAGGGTGAGTCCCAATATCAGTAGCGAGTCCAGGATCGGGTAGGAAGGGCCGAGTTGAGATCGTATCTGAGGCCCAAAAGTGATTTCTCTCAAATCATGCAAGCCAAAGTCCAATGAAATATCTTCCTGAAAAACATTGGCTTCGGTTGCCAGTACAGCGAGTTGGTCCGCCACAGCATCTGTATGTCCGCTTTCATTCAGCAGCACATACACAAAATCAGATCGCTTATCTTTCCATTTCCAGGTACTGGATTCAATGTCTCCCTTTCTTTCAAGGGAGGCGAGCGTGGCATAAGAGCCGAGCATTTCAAAGGAAAAGTGCGAATTTTCCACAGGCTCCCGGATCACTCCTGTAACCATGAAATCTCCGTAATCTGTCGTAACAAGCTTTCCAATGGGGTTTTTATCACTGAATATTTTGTGGGCCGCTGCTTCCGTCAGGACGATGCTATAGGGTTTGCGGAGCGCATCATCCGCACTTCCCATCAGAAAAGGATAGCTGAATACCTCGAAAAAATGTTCGTCAGCCAGATAGCCACTGAGCGGAATTTTTTTGGATTGGTAAGTAACCTCACTCCTAAATTGACTGTTGACCTGGACGACTTCTGCTACGGTTTCGTTTTGCATCAATGGCCCTGCCAGTTGCGGCAAGGTTTGGCCCCATATTTCTTTGCCATTCTGATTGCTTTCCTCTGTATAGACCCGGTAAATTCGGTCTTTGTTGACCTGGAAACTATCAAAGTGCATGACATTATCCAGGAGTACCACAACCAATAAGGTTACAGACATCGCCAGCGAAAGGCCAAATATATTCAGGACCGAAAACAGCTTGTGTTTTGCAATATTACGGACTCCCACTTTCACATAATTCTTAAACATACCGGTATTCATTAGATAGTAGATACCTGAAAAGGGCCTGATAATGCCGGGACGGCATAGCAACAATACTTCCAGCAAAAATCGCCATCGGGCCTTACGGACTCCGGTTGATTCTGTATGCTGAGAAAATCGCTCACAGAGATCCCCTTCGATGTCTTCCACAAAATCCGGATGGCAAAACCAGCGAAAAAAACGGAGGAGCCAGGAGGGCGGAGAAATAGGGGGTGGACTTTTCATATCAGTTACCAAAGGCAATTTTTGGAATAGCGCTCCATAGGCCCATTCGCTGTTCTTTGGATGCTTCCAGTGCTTGCTTCCCGAAATTGGTAACCGTGAAAAAACGCTTTCGCTTGCCGCCCCTGATTTTAGTGGCTTCTCCAAACTCAGAAGCCAGGTACCCCTTTTTTTCCAGCCGACGCAAGACGGTTTGAAGTGAGCCCATACTGACCTTCCGGTCGAGGCGCTTTTCCATTTCGTCAATGATGGCTACTCCGTATGCCTCTCCAAATAAGATGGCGACTGTCAGGAGGACTATTTCCTCAAACTCACCGAGTCGATGTTTACCCATAAAAACTATATTTGCCTTAAATGTAGTTTTTATATCTAAAGCGCAAAAATGACTACCAGAATTTAGCAGGATTCCCCGGTTTTCGGAGAATGGAATTTACTTTTCATGCCAAGCGCTTATCCTTTTGTGCCAAAAGCAGGAAAAAAGAAATTCCTTTTGTAGGTTACCAGTATGAATATGGTCCCTCAATTTATCCTGAGCCTGATTCGGTATGCGGAAAAGCTAGGCATTGCTCCCCAGCGGTTGTGTGCGCTGTCGGACATTGATTGGGATGCTTTGAATCGAGGAGAATCGTCTACCCTACCTCAAATCAATTCCCTCTGGCAAAATGCTGCTAAGCTGAGTGGCGATCCCTATATCGGCTTGCATTTGGGAGAGGAAGCGAACCTGACTGCTTTGGGGATTGTGGGCCAATTGATTACCAATAGCCCAACAATTGAGGCAGCTCTTCAACATGCCTGTGCCTTTATTGGTTTGACAACGGATGCTTTTCGCTTACAATTGGTGAAATCAGGTACTCATTTTCAACTCGAAATCTTGCCCGATCCCGATTGCCAACAAGACTATCCTTTTGCATTGGAACAAAGTATAGACGTTGCGCTGGTTTTTGTGCTGAATGAATACAAGGCACTGGTTTTAGGGAATATTCGCCCGGCCGGGGTTTCGTTTCGGAAATCCCAACCCAACAATGTGAAGGAGTACGAACGTATTTTTCAATGCCCGATCTCTTTTAATACTTCGGAGACTGCCATTCAATTTGAGGCAAATTTACTCCCTCAGCGCATCATTACGGCAGACTACGAATTGTTGAACCTCCTCCATAGGCATGCGGAACATCTGCTCACGATTCAATCTACCCTTCCGGTATTTGCTACACAGGTACGCAAGTCGCTGATCAATCGCATGCATATCTCTTTGCCTCAATTGCCCGATATGGCTGCCGGATTCAATATGAGTGTGCGCACCTTTCAGCGTAAATTAAGTGAGGAGGGAACTTCTTATCAGAAACTCTCGGATGCAGTTCGGAAAGAATTTGCCATTCGGTACCTCGAAAACCGCGACGCACGTATCAAAGAAATCTCCTGGATGCTGGGCTATAATGAGGTAAGCGCATTTACGCGTTCTTTTAAACGCTGGACAGGGAAAACACCAGCTGAGTGGCGGGCGTAATTTTGAAGACAGAAGACAGAAGACAGAAGACAGAAGACAGAAGACAGGGAAATTCAAGTTCAAATTCAATCTCAAGTTCAGGCATCCTCAGATCGTAAATCGTAACTCCCAAATCGTAAATCGTAACTTTTCCGCCCTTTTGTATGGATGAACTGAAACACCTTCAACAACGCAATCAGGAACTGGCGATTCTCAATACAATCGCGCAGGATCTCAATCGCGAAGTTTCGCTTCAAAAGGCCCTCGACGCTACGCTTGTACAGACTGTGAAATTGTTGAATCTGGAGACGGGTTGGATTTGGTTATTTGATTCCGAAACACAAGAGAGTTCGCTCGCTGCTGAATATCAATTGCCGCCGGTATTCAAGGAGCAGCCGGCGCTGCTACAAGGAACCTGTTATTGCATAGAAAAATACTTCAACGATAAGCTGGACACCGCCGCGAATATCAGCGAAATTACCTGTACCCGCCTCAAAAATCTATATGAAGGGACGGAAGGATTGCGCTATCATGCAAGTGTGCCTTTGTATGCCCCCGATCGAAAAATCGGCATTTTGAATGTCGTGAGTCCTCATTTGCAGGAATTATCACCCGAACAATTACAATTGCTCTATACCATCGGAGACATGCTGAGCATCGCGATTGAGCGTGCGCGTTTGTTTGAAAAAAGTCGCCGGCTGGGCATTGCTGAGGAACGAAACCGACTTGCCCGAGAGATACACGATACCCTGGCGCAAGGCCTGACGGCCATTTCTCTGAAGCTCGAAACTGCTGAAGCCCTTTGGGAATCGGAGACCAAACGGGAACAAGTTGCCGCCTTACTTCATCAAAGCCTGGAACTTACGCAGGTAAATATCGAAGAAGCCCGACGTTCGGTACTGGATCTCAGAGCGCGACCCTTACAGGAAAACACATTGGTAGAGGCCCTTGCGCACTTATTGAATAGTTCCGGAACTGAGGAACTGCCCACCCAAACTTTTGAAGTAAAGGGGAAAGAACAAGGGCTTTCAGTCAAAATACAAATGGGCTTGTATCGCATTGCACAAGAAGCGCTTCAAAATGCTTTTCAACATGCAAATGCTATGGAGATTCAACTGCAGATTCAGTTTGAAGAAGAATCCATTATTATGATGATCATTGATGATGGCCGTGGATTTGATCCACTAATGGTAGGAAAAAACTGCATGGGTTTGCTTGGGATGAATGAAAGAGCAAAATTGTTGAAAGGGAAGCTCGACTTACTCACGCATCCCGGAAAAGGAACTCAAATCCAGGTACAAATCCCCCTCAGGACAATATGAGCAAATCCATTCACATACTGGTAGCAGATGATCATCCCATAGTTCGGGAAGGACTGGCAAATGTGCTGGGCACACAGGAGGACTTTATGGTGTTGGGACAGGCTGCAGATGGATTGGAGGCACTCGATCTATTGGAGAAATATACTCAAACAGAAGTGCTACTGTTGGATCTTGAGATGCCGAATATGGACGGGGTAGCAGTTATACAGGAAATTCAAAAACGGCGAATTCCTGTGCAGGTGATTATCTTTACGGTATTTGACACCGATGATCGAATCATCAGCGCAATCAAGGCAGGCGCGAAAGGGTATTTATTAAAAGGCGCATCGCGCGATGAGATTTTTCAGGCGATCAGGGTCGTACATGGCGGAGGTTCATTGCTCCAACCAGTCATTGCGTCCAAACTTTTTCAGCACATCAGTGAAGGAAATGAAACCCTCACCCCGCGTGAGCTCGAAGTCCTCACCCCACTTGCTGAGGGGCAAACGAACAAACAGATTGCAGTTCAATTATTCATCTCCGAGCGCACAGTAAAGTTTCATGTGAGCGCAATTCTCAACAAACTCGGCGCACATAACCGCACAGAAGCAGTGAAAATTGCAACAGAGCGCGGACTCATTTCCAGATGATTCGTTGATTTCACTACTGCATTGGGAACAAGGTTCTAAACCATTTATGATTTTACCCTCTTCCCACTTTTTTAATAAAGTGGGGCAAAAATCGCAGAAGCCAATACCAGCCC
>CAYGTH010000295.1:0-9156 GCA_964352745.1 uncultured Bacteroidia bacterium | reverse complement strand
TCTTCGCTGTGGACATACCAGACCATTCCCCCCATTGCAATCACTTCCTGTTGAATGGTTTCATTTTCCTGAGACCAATCGAGAATCGTGCTGTCCATGGGCGATACCATCATGCCATTGGATTCGGTACCGGATTCTATCAAAATGCCATTGTAGAGACCGTGATAGCCCCGTGGAAATGTATCCTGAACACCCCGTTTGTGATCAGAAAGAAAAATAAAATCGAGTTGGGCCTGTTGTGCAGCAGGAATGATCTCTTCCAATACGCCTCGGCTGTCATGAGAACGGTAGCTATGGCTGTGTAACACTCCTTTGTAGTCCCGGTGGTTAGTTTTTTGGGAAACGGGTTTATGCAAGGCTCGAAGCGCTAAGCGTTCGCGGTCTAATCGTGGATAGTCTATCCAGTTTTTTTTCCAGGCCGATGCTGTCAGGATACAAAAAAGCAGGAACAGCAGACCTGCTGCAATCAGGAGGCTGCGCATGAAAAAGCGGCGGATGCGTTTGAAGCCTTTCATGGAGAATTATAGATGCTGATTGTACCAGTCGATTCCGTCTTGATATACTTTTTCCGGAGAAATGGTGCGGTGTTTGGTTGGATACCAAATGATCTTTTTGGGCTCATCTGCTGCGTTAAAGAGGAGTTTGCTCATCATCGGAGGAACGACTTCATCTTGTTCGGCATTTATCATCAGTAAGGGGCGGGGCGTAATTTTTTCCACATAATTAATCGGGTCGATCAAGCTGAGGTACTCCGTGGTTTCTTCCGATAGGGCGCTTGTGCCAAACATCAGATGGAGTCCTCCACCTGCCAGCGCGATTACCGGTACTTTGACGCGATCATCGATTCCACAAAATATAGTGCCGATAATCCCACCCAGGCTAATGCCATAATACCCAATCCTGGCAGCATCAATTTGAGGCTGGGTTTCCAGGAAGTCAACGGCGCGGCGCAGGTCAAAAACAGTCTGGGTAATGATGCTACGCGTCCAATAGCGATAGCCATCTGTAAAGCTAAAATCATATTCATCCCCGGCTCTGTCTCCATGCAGGTCAATATCGAGTCGCAAAACGGCATATCCTGCCTGAAGAAAATATTGGTGCCCGCTTTCAATATAATCGACGGTCTTTTCGTCGCCGAGGCCATGCATCAGGATGATGACGGGCACAGGTTCTTTGGCTTGTGAAGGGATGCTCAATAATCCGGTAACACGCTTGTCGTGCACACTTCGGAAACTGATATAAGACAGCTGGAAATCGGAACTATCACTTAGTAAATTTACAGAGTCTTTCAGTGGTAAATCGTGGTCATAGGCATAATAGTTTTCCAGGGAAATATGCTGGGTGCCCCCACAAGCATTCAGGATCAATATCAGTAGAATGGAAAGGAGATACCCGGATGGTTTCATGCGCATGATTTACTGTTGACACCTGAGATGAGGGTTGAAGCCAGCTGCCTGGATTGGGTTTATTCTTGTTCGGGAGCGGGACTGTTTTCGATTAGTTTCAAGGCTTCTTCGACATAGATTTCGCCGGTTCTTTCACCCAGGCTGGTGCGACTGATATATTCGTACCGCTTGAAGCTGTTAAAATCTTCTGGGGTCAGGATGTAGCCAAATGCATCATTGACCAGGCCGAATAGAAAAGTGTGTTCGCTGTTCATTTTTCGTTTGAGGTAGTACCCGATATTGGGCAGGGCTTCGCCGGGAATTGTCAGGATTTGTGCGGTTCCGATATTCAGCAAATTGACTTGCGTAACCGCTGCATCTTCCTCGAACCCGTCATACTGAAGAGGGGAATGTTTGAAAATGAAGCGCATCATTTCGGATTCAATCGGGAACTGTACCCGTTGAGAGGTGCAATACAGACCTGGGGTTTGTTGGATGGGCGCTTCTGCTACAATCCGGAGGGCTTCATCAGCCAGAAGATTCCCAATCCGCTGGCACTCGGCCCAGTCATTGGCTTCAGTTCCGCCTTCCCGACGGGTATCTGCCGTTACCATACCGCCCTGAGCGCCATTTACAAAGATTGCCATGCCGCCTGCCTTCGCTTCAAGTCGGTCATAAAGCGGCCCACACAGATCGGGGCTGAGAATCCCGCGACCGGCTCCGATTACTTCTGGATGAATGGCATAATTTACGAGTGTTGTGATGACCGTGCCTTTTTCAGCACCTTCGGTCGCGATGGCCTGAATGACTCCACATCGCGGGTCGTACAGATCTGGCGCATAATAGTTATACGCAATTTTTCCTTTTGCTTCTCCTACTGCAATCTTTAATTCAACGGGTTGGAGATTTTCAATTGCCTCATTGATCGCCGCCGCAATTTTGTGGACGCAGGCATCGAGATATTCCAGGTCAGCTGCTGATTTGCCGGTTTCATCTGGAAAAGCATAGGCATCAGGGCCGCTGTGCGTATGGGTGGCGCCGATGAGGATGTTTTCAGGTGGAATGCCATTTACCAGTTCCCGCGAACGATCCCCCAAAGCAGCAGGCCAGCCGAGGTTGTCGACAATGGCAATGGCCACGCGTTCTGCTCCTTTTTCAAAAACCACAGCCCGGACATACAACTCTCCTTGTTGTTGGGTAGCGGGTTTGGGCTGGCCCACTCCGCCGGATACGGGGAGTAGGGGATCAGGCGTAAGAATGCGGAGTGCAGCGCCTGCTTTGAAGGATTGTGCGGAACTATCCAGACAAGCGAGCATGCCCAAGAGCAGGAAGCAAAAGTAGGTAAATGAGAATTTCAAGGGCAAGGGGATTTGAGATGAATTTGAAAATGAAAATGAAAACCCAATTAAGGGTTCTCATTTTCGATAAAAAGGGGAATATAAAAGGGGGAATAAAATAGGTTGATGGTTAATATCCCTTTCTTTTATCTGTGATCTAATGTCTTGTATCGCTTAATAAGGTTTTCCGGTTCCTTGCAGTAACCATGATTTAGACCATGCACTGTTTTTGCCATCGCCCTGTGAGAAAGCCGTTTCTTCCAATAGATTGACGGCTGAGTTGGCATTATCGGCATTGATATTCAACTCATCCTGCATGTAGTAGAACCGCAGGGGAATTGCTTCACGCTTGACAAGCTGTCCCGCCTGAAGTGCAGGTAAGCCGGTTCTGCGATAGTCATACCAGGCTTCTGTCGCAGTGGTCCAGTTGGAAATCCATTTTTGCTCCATGAGCTGTTCGAGACTGCCATCATAGGCAGCAGGGCCCAGTAGGTAATCTCCGGCCGCATCTCCCAATTCCCAGGATTCCAGGGACAGGGTTACTGCCGTTTCATAGTAGGACTGCGCACTTCCGCCTACGCTCCACCCTTTCAAGGCAGCTTCTGCCAGAATGAAGTGGGTTTCGGATGCTGCAAATACCCGGGATTGAAGCAGGCCGCCCGCTGCCCCTTTGTACATTTCTGCAATTTGAGAAACGTGGGGATTCGGGCCGCCCTGGGTAGGAACCGGGTTGAGGTTATAGGCTGCGGGAATTCCCCCAATGCCCGCAGGCAAGCCTACATAATCAGGATTGGTATCAAAGGGGACACCTGCCGGGATCTCAGCTGGATGAATGTACCGTACTCCATCGATGACAGCATCGGTTCCGGGTGCAAGACTATCTTCTACCACTAAGGGAATTTGGACTTTTTCCGCCCATACTGTGATACGAGGATCCTGAAGTCGCTGGAGTGCTTCTACCAGGGTTACACACATTTGAATGCGGGTATAGTTACTTTCGCTTGCATCAAAAACCGAATTGGAAGGCCATGCATCCGAAGAGCTGTTGCCTACATATTCCATCAGCGCATTATCCTCATTGCTGGTAATCAGCGGGTATGTACCCGGATCATTGACGATTTTTTCGATGCCTGCCTGCGCAGTTGCAGGGTCTTTTTCTGAGATGCGCATGTAATAGCGGAGCATAAGAGAGTTCGCCAGTTTCCGCCATTTCCCTGCATCTCCACCGTAAATGACGTCAGCAGCAGGGACGACCTCAGTATAGTCCGTTTGAGGTTTGGAAAGCAAGGTGTTTGCTGCTTCCAGATCCGAGATGACACCCGCATAGATAGCCTGCTGGCTGTCATACTGCGGGAGTAGGTTCTCATTCCCCCCCTGATCGCCATTCAGCGCTTTGCTATAAGGAGCATCGCCCCAAAGGTCGGTGATCATACCAAAGACAAAGCCCTTCATGGTCATACTGACTCCTTGATGAAACTCAAGGCCCAGTTCTTCAGAGCGTTCGTTTAGAAACTTATTGTTTCGGAGAATACCGTATTCCCCGGACCAGCTTTGATTGGACCAGTCATAATTATTATGACCACCACCCCAGCCGTTTTTCTGCGTGTGCTGTACAACTCCCGCGATATTGCCAAAACCGAGGTTGACCACGTTCTTAGCGGCTTCTGTCAGAATGGTTGGGAGGATCAGGTTCGGGTGTGCTTCCTCAGGAGAAACACCATTCGGATTAATGTTTTTATCTGTCAGGGATTCGCAGGCGGTCAGGATGAATACCGCTGCTGCTGCCCAAAGGAGAATCTTATGTGATATTGCTTTCATGTTTCTCTTTGCTTAGAAGGTTAAGCCCAGTTTTACACCAACCGGAATGACAAAAGGCATAACATTGTATCGTTCGATGCCCTGCTTGAACTGGCTACCGCCGCCCTGTACACTGGATTCATGCTGGAAGGCACGCTCTGGATCAATCCCAATTTTTGCGGCAGTCCAAAGAATGATATTCCGGCTGAATACGCCCACATCAATGCCTTGCATACCGACTCTGTCAGTCAGTCCTGTAGGGATGCTGTAGGAGAGGGCAATCTCACGGAGTTTGATGAAATCAGCATCAAACGTAGCAGTCTTGGTAAAGTCCCAGGCATAATTGGCAGCATATGGAATGAACTTGGTATCAGGGCCGCCGAGGTTTTCGACATAATTCCCATCTGAATCGAGATATACACCCGGGTTGAATACTCCGTCATTCAACGTAATACCATCAAAGAACAGGAGCGGGAATCCGCCATAGCCAGGCGTAGGGCCCCCAACGATATTTACCCCGTCTTCTACCCGGATCAACTCATCTGCATTAGCAACCAACCAATTACGGAGGTCATCTCCTGTGCGCCCACCGGGATCAATCAACTGGTCGAGCCAGCGCTGCGAACGCATATCTGATTCGCTGTAGCGATAGGTTTGAGAGACAAATTGTCCGCCTTTGCGCCAGTCGAAGGTCATACTGAGTCGGAAGTTTTTGTAGCGGAAGGAAGTCTGTCCACCCAAAATGAAATCCGGATTGAAGTTTCCGATTTTGTTTTTGACCTGAGTGGCATCGATGTCCTGCCAGGAACCATCACTATCCAGAATCGGATAACCATAATAAGGCGAAGATTCATCCTCAACCACTACGACTTTGCGGTCATAGATATCGCCGATTTCTTCTCCTACGTAGGTCCAGGCACCGCCTTTGGCATCGGTCCACAAGGTGAAGATTTCAACTCCATCTGTAAGCTCTTCGATAGTGGTGCGGTTGCGGGAAATATTGGCAGACACATCCCAACTGAAGTTAGGCGTTTGAATCGGTGTTCCACTTAGCATGAACTCCCACCCTTTGCTGGCGACGCGGCCTGCATTGATCGTTTTGGACGAGAAGCCTGAAGAGGGAGGTAATCGTAATCCCAAAATCTGGTTTTCGTTTTCGACGTCATAAATAGTCGCTTCCAATCGAAGGCGATTCTTGAACATGACCAAATCGACTCCATATTCAAATGAAGTGGAAATTTCAGGCTTCAGGTCGGGCGTCAGCAGATTGCCGGAGAGGCCGAGACGCGTGATACCTGCCCAACTTCCTGCATCGGAGAGGATTGGGGTGAGGGCATAGGGATTCGCATCATTACCTGCCTGTGCCCAGCCAATCCGAAACTTGAACAGATCCACTTTCTTGGGCATCGGGATCATTTCGCTAAGGACTAAGCTCATCGAAGCAGAAGGGTAGAAATAAGATCTGTTTTCTGCGGGGAGGGTACTGGACCAATCGTTTCGGGCAGTCAAATCCAGATAAACCATATCTTTCCAACCCAGATTCACCATTCCATAGGCACTGTAAATGGCCTTTTGGTAGAAGCTGTTGCTATAATCCAGATTGTCCGGGACAATATTGCTTAGATTGAACAATCCTGGAATCACAAGCCCGGAACCGCGGGTCTTCGTTGCATTGCGGACATCGCTGCCATTCTGGTTCAGGATATTCCCTCCAGCAGAAACAGACAGACTAAAGTCATTCAGGTCTTTGCTGTAAGTTGCCAGTACATCTGCATTTCGCTCAGTACGATTGAGGTCAAGCAATCCATAGCCGCCATTGTCTTCGAGCGTATAGCTATGGGCAATGGTCGTTTCCCTGAGCTCATCATATTGGTCCATCGAGAAGCGAGCCATGAAGCTGAACTCCGGGGTGATTTGCCAGTCAGCGCGGACATTCCCATAGACACGATCCCGCAAGAAACCATTGTTAATTTCATTGGCCATGAAATAGGGATTGTTGGCATCTCCTGGTAGAAATGATTTTTGTTGAATCCCTTCGAGACCAGGCTCCCAGTAATCTTCCAAATCCGCAATGTCAATATGGGAAGGAACCGCATACGCCCATTGCAAGGGATTTGAACCCCGGTTACCTGCCGGACGGTTATTGGAATTACTCCGGGTATAGTTAATGTTGGTGCTGATTCTCAGTTTGTCAGAAGCTTTGACCGAAGTACTCAGCCCGAGAGAGTTGCGGAACAAATCCGAATTGGGAATGATGCCCTGATTGGTCATGTTGGTGTATGACAATCGGTAGTTCATCATTTCATTTCCATTTGCGATGGATACGGTATTCGTAGCCGTTATACCCGTTCTCAGGAAGTTTTTGACATTATCCGGATGAGATACAAGGGGCATAGGAATAGGGAATCCTGTAGCGGGATCAATCGGGCTGTTCCACTGAATGGCTTCATAGCCTTTGTCCAGTTCCGGGCCATTACCTGCAGGAATCGCTTTTACCCCGAGGACAGGTGAATTGATAATCAATACGGGGCCAAATGGGTGGTTGTCGGGCGTATAGGCACGTCCTCCCATGGCAAATCCTTGCGAAAAATTCAGGAATTTTACAGGGCGATCAAATACAATACTGGAACTGACCGATACCGTCATGCGATCAACATTGGCACCTGACTTGGTGGTAATCAGTACAACCCCATTTCCTGCACGTGATCCGTACAAAGCTGCGGCACTGGGGCCCTTCAGGACAGAGATGCTTTCAATGTCATTGGGATTGATGTCTGAAATGGCATTTCCATAGTCTACCCGATTGTCGCGGCCTACCTGACTCACGTTATTCAGGGTATTGGCAAGGGGGACTCCATCTACTACAAAAAGAGGTTGGTTGTCGCCATTAAGAGAGCTTGCTCCCCGAATGACCATGCTCACAGAAGAACCCGCATCGCCAATCGAACTGATGGTTACACCAGGTACTTTCGCTGCGAGACCGTCGAGTACATTTTCCTGCACTACCCGTGAGACGTCTTCGCCGCTTACTTTTCCTACCGAGTAGCCAAGTGCTCGTTCGGAGCGCTTGATACCAAGTGCTGTAATGACCACATTATCGAGTGTTTCGATGCTTTCGGTCATTTGAATGGTGAAGGTTCGCTTGTTGCCAACTTTGATCTTTTGAGTCTCAAAGCCCAGGTAAGAAACTGAAAGGACTGCTGCTTCATTCGGAACCTTTACCGAAAAACTTCCATCTTCTCCAGTAGTGGCACCTGTACTTGTGCCCACGACAAATACGGTGGCTCCGATTAAAGGATTGCCATCTTTTGATCCAATTACTTTTCCATTTACTGTAAAGGCATCTGCCGATTGGGCAAAGCCTGTTGTTGGGTTGAGTGCAAGTAATCCTGTCATCAGCCAAATGGCCATGATGATTGGAAATGCTTGCCATCGGCTTGAGAATAATCTTGTTTTCATAGTGAGATGATTATGCTGGCTTAGGTTAGATGAACAAAATCAGGGATAGAAAATGAAGCGCTTTTTTACCTGTATAATGACTTTTTTACGAGGTAATAAGTGCTGCCTGGATCACGCAGTCTATACAAATTAAGGAGTTATCAGAGGTCGATGCTTGTAGTTTTTTAATCAATTTGCATGGTTTTTTGACTAGATTTTAGGTAAAATGGGCTATTCTAGCTCATTAAAAAGGTAAGATACTTGCTATGGAATTTGGAGTCGATAAAATTCATGTGCCAAATAAACACTCGTTTATTACCCGGGAATTACGCCAGGATGAAAACGCTACTCCTCGCATTCATTCGCACAAAAATTTTGAATTAAATTTTGTGGTTTCGGGAACCGGGCGGCGGATTGTAGGGAATCATATCTCGAGTTTTCAACAGGAAGACCTGGTCTTATTGGGCCCTGATTTACCCCACTGCTGGGAGTTTCTGGGTACTCACCCGGAGAAGCCTGCGACCTGTATTGTGGTACATTTTTATGAAAATATTATCAGCTCCGATTTTTTTAATATTCCGGAGCTGGAAGAAGTGGAGAAACTCCTTCGGCAAGCAAATCGTGGAATTTTGTTTAATGGGAAACAATTAAGCCCGATCAGAAGGCGATTGGAGAAACTCGTAAAGATAGATGGCCTGGGCAGTTATATCGAATTGCTGCATGTATTTAACCTCCTCCTGCAAGTAGAAGACCGGGAATTCCTTTCTCAATCCGGGGGGTGTCCGCCTGTATTTGCCAAGGACCTGAATCAAATCAATCAGATCTATGAATATGTTTTCAAGAATATCCGGGAAGGAGTCAGTTTACAAGAAGCTGCAGAAATCCTGCACATGGCACCGGCATCTTTTTGCCGGTATTTTAAGAAGATGACCCATACTACTTTTATGAAGTATGTGAAGAGTGTCAGAATCGAAATTGCGGCCCGGATGCTCTCCGAAACCGATAAACAAATCACGCGCATTTGCTACGAAAGCGGCTATAAAAACCTCGCCAATTTCAACCACCAGTTCAAGACCCTCATGAAAAAGACGCCCTCGGAGTATCGAAAGGATTTCCGATGATGATTAGAAATTAATGCGAGGCTTCAACGTAACTACTAACTAATGCGAATCGCCAGTTGACTGAAATTGATTCTAAGA
>CAYGTH010000294.1:0-9160 GCA_964352745.1 uncultured Bacteroidia bacterium | reverse complement strand
CTTTTACCTCTGCACTTTTAAGCAGGGCTTTTGTAGGAATACAACCCCAGTTCAGGCAGATTCCTCCGAGTGATTCCCGTTCGACAACGCCCACCTTCATGCCTAATTGTGCCGCACGAATTGCCGCTACATAGCCCCCAGGGCCGCTACCGATTACGATGAGATCATATGCATTCGCCATAGAAAGATATATTGTTAGGGTGCTTTGATTTTATTGATACGAATATCTCTTTTCAAAAGATCGAGCAAAGTTAGGAAAAATGTTGGATTGGCAAATGGTAGATCGCTACCAGATTATACACTGGCACGATTTTTCCTTTTGCTACAAAAATTGAACAGCCGATTAATCCTTTTGGAGAGTCGGCAGTCCAACACCTATCAAACCTTATATTCCATGAATCTTATCCCCAGACTTTTCCTCATTTCAGGCCTGATCGGCCTCCTTGCTTCTTGCGGCACTGACCCCATCGCGGGCGACAAAGAAATTCAATCTTCCATCGACCATGCTTTTGCACAAAGTGAATTCAACAATTTGCAGAATATGATCGATGTCGAAGCGCAATTGAGTAATGAACTCAATAAGAACGGTAGCATACAGGGCTATTTTTGCTCCTGCTCTACCGTTGATGTGGTTGATAATGGAGACGAAACCTATACCATGACGGTCGATTACGGCGCTGGATGTGCCTGTTTAGACGGCAGGATGCGCGCGGGCAAACTGACGGCAATATTCAGTGGGAAATGGAACGAAGACGGCACTTCTGTTTCTATTACACCAGAAGATTATCAGGTAACAGCTCTTAACGGGACTACTTACGATTTCAGTTTTACCAAGACCCTGACACGAGTAGGCCTGAATAATGATGGGCACATGATCCTGACAGTAGAGGTAAGGGATGCCGTCCTGAGTTCCACCGAGGGCACCATCACCTGGAAATCCAGTCGTCAAATCGCCTGGACAGCAGGCGTATTGGATGGGGACCCTACCACGAATGTCTATGAAATGACCGGTACTGCTAGTGGAACGTCTTCCAATGCCATTGATTTTTCCGTTACCATTGACGAACCTCTGATCATCCTGGCGACCTGTCCCCATATTACCCAAGGCGTTCTCTCCCTGACACCCGATGGAGGCCTGACCCGCACCATCGATTATGGGGATGGCACCTGCGACAATGAAGCCCTGTTAGTGGTTGATACCTTTTCGCGGATGATTACTTTGTGGTAAAGTAGAATTTAGTCGTGAGACAATAGATATTAGATTACTGCACTGGCAGAAGCCAGACTGTGATATCCTCACAGTTTGGCTTTTACTCTTTTTCCGGGAATCCTTCCGCTACAAGCCCGTTTCCCTCACAAGGAAACAATCCGCGAATTCCTTCCTCTCCCCTACCCCCTGACTTCTGACACCTGCCCATCTTTCATAACTAAGTCATTAGTTTTTCGTATCTAGCGGTATGAAACCGACTTTACTTACCCCATTGGAGCTTAAGGTCATGAATTTACTCTGGTCGCTGGAAAGAGCCTTTGTAAAGGATTTATTATTGCACTGGCCTGTTGAAGGGAAAGAGAAACTCCCTAATTATAATACGGTATCCACCGTCGTTCGGATTTTGGAAGAAAAAGCCTATGTCTCCCATGAGGCCTTTGGCCGCAGTCATCAATATTATGCCCTCGTGAGCAAACGCGAGTATCAGAAAAGATTCATGAAAAATGCAGTCGAACATGTATTTTCGGGTTCCCTCAGCGGGATGATTTCCAGCTTATTGGATAATCAAGGCGGGCTTTCTGCAACCGAATTGAACAAGTTACGCGACCTGATCGACAAGAGCGATACCGAATGATTGTCTATTTGCTTACGTCGAGCTTGCTTTCTGTCTGCTGCCTCCTTCTCTATATGGGATGGATTCGGAAGCACGCCTCCCCTATGCGCCGCAAATATTTCTTATGGATTGGAACAGCTGCGAGTCTGTTTATTCCCCTTGTCCTGTTGATGTGGCAAAGTCCAACTGCAGCTCCTGTTTCGTACTGGCATGATCTGGCTTTTGCTGCCCCGGTTTCAGATGCACAGATTCAACAGTATTGTCAATGTGCAAGCCCTGATTATTCTCATCGGTTACTGTACCGAACCCATGCCTTATATAACCTGCTCCTGAGCCACCGGAATTGGATCGGCTATCTGACATTAGTTGCAGTAGGCTTAGTGCTCATTAAATCCATTATTCAGGTTGTCTACCTCCAATATATCGTTACACATTCACAGACTTCTCTCTTAGTAGTGGATGATCAGGAATTGACGCTGCTTTCTCCCAAAAAGCCACTTTCCGTAGGTGCTTTCTGGCTGGGGAAGGCCTACATGATCTGGCAGGCGGAATTAGGCGAACTCAGTGAAGAGGCACGAATGGCTATTTTCCGGCATGAATGTTCTCATATCAGACAAGGCAATACCGCTGAAAAACTGTGCCTGAACCTCCTGCAATGCCTTTGGTGGTTCAATCCGGCCTTTTATTACTTGCGTCGGGAACTGAATCTGCTAAGCGAATACATTGCTGACGAAGCGGCACTTACAGGTTGGGGGGACAAAAAAGCCTATGCGCATTTATTGCTCAACCTCGCTACTGCGGGTTCTCTGCCCATCGTTTCTGCCTTTAATAAGGGAAGCCTGGAATCCCGTATTCAGCAGGTTCTCACGCCTCAACACACTCACCGGAATTCTTTTATGGGGATTATCTTTGCACTATTGCTACTGGAGACCGGACTCGCTTTCCCAACTACTGCTGGCATTTCAGGCGGCTTGCAGGAATTAGAAACTTACCAACACTTGATTTTCACTCAACCCCAAACAGTCGATGCCATTATCTTTTGTCCGGACTGTGAGACCGTCTGTTTTCCTCAATAACCTGGAATTGGCTTCGAAAAAATGTAGTAAAACCCTTCATTTTTGTTGTTTTTCGTTCCCAATCTATATCTACCGCTACTTTTCTTTCATATTCTTACGACCCAAGAGCAGTAATTTTACAGATTGTCCCCTATTCTCTTCAAGGCCCTTACACATCAAGTATTTCTCCACATTAGGCCGCCTAACTTATTCATTTTCAGCATCATTTACGCACCAAGGTATTGCCTCATAAAATTGAGAAGCTTCTCTTCCAGGTTGTCTTTTCTTCATCAAGTTGCCAAAACATAACGCATGTAATTTCTCAGGGATCTTCTCCCCCTGTGCACCGGATCTTAGCCGGGTTTTTGTGATACTTCATGCAAATACACAGTTACCTTTTAATCTCACATCTTATCGAAACCTCATTTACACTCGAATAACAAACATGAAAAAGTATGCGATTCCTTTCCTTATGCTACTGATCCTTTTTACCGCCTTTTGTTTGTTTGGAAGTTTTACAGAAAAAATCACATCTTCGGAAGAGAGCAACCTCATACCTGCTATTTCTGAGCAGGTAGTAATCTCCTTAGACGGAACAGATGGCCTCCTTCGGTGGCATACGAAAGATATCACTACTATTGATTGTTTTGTTATTGAGCGTTCCCACGATGGGAATGCATTTGAAAGCCTGGGGCATATCCGGGCAATGGGATCGGACCGACAGGACTACTCATTTCGCGATCCTCAGTTAGGAAACCTGGAGACCTCATCCGTCACCTACCGACTCCGGGAAATCAAGCACAGCGGTGAAATCGCGATTAGTCAACCTATACAGTTTGAAAAAGAAGCGAAAAAAGCCGTTCAACTATCCGCCACACATGTAAGCGATCCGGACCGACTGATTATACGGTATCTTGCCGAAAACGCGGCTGATGCGCAGATGAATGTGGTGGATATGAAAGGAAAAGTTGTTTTACATCAGCTGTTGGAATCGGCTCACACAGAACAGGAACTTAATATTGCCGTGGATGACTGGGAAAGTGGAACCTATGTTATTCAGCTATTCAATGCCAACAGCCTTTCCCACTATCGCATCACCATCGGCTAATGATACGCAGGTTGTGACTATTGATTGGCGCCCCATTGTGGGCGCCTTTTTTTGTGGGGATATCGGGAGTATGAGAGATTGGGAGTTTGGGAATGGAATGCGTAAACGACCTGCAATCGCAGGTAGCGGTCAGGCGAATCCAAATCGCCTAACCGCTATTCACTGTTGTAATGAATAGCTCCAACATACCCGCCCTACGTACTCAAGTGATTACGTCCCTTTTCGGCCAACTTGACAAAGTAGAACTAAATATAACTTTCGAGAAGTTTAATCATCGGCAGATAGCGGCCGTTTGCGGAATCGGCATTGCGCTCCAGGGCAATATCAAGGGGGCTGGTGCCTTCTTTATCCTTGAGCAGCGGATTGGCATCGTATTCGAGAAGCATCTGCGTCATATGGGCACTATCGGCAGCTACAGCAAAATGTAGTGGGGCCCGATCCTGATAAATCCCGGCAGCCTGAATATTCGCATCTGCGCCAGATTCTAATAAAAACTCGAGCAGATCAATGTGTTTATTATAGGCTGCCCAATGTAACCCCGTCAGGCCACCGCCCTGCGGTTCAGCATTTACATCCACGCCTACTTCTATCAGGGCTTTGACGATTTCGATTCCCCCATAATAACTGGTCAGATGAATAGCCGATTTACCACAGGCATCGCCCCCGGTCAGTATGGCATTTACATCGCCGCCTGCCTCGATCAACTGAAGGCTAATCGCTGTGAGACCTTGCTCACAGGCAACTAATAAAGGAGTCCAGCCTTCTTGTGATTCTACGTGGTTCAGATTAGCCCCTCTGGCAATCAGGAGTTCCGCCAAATCGGTGTAGCGCTCATTCAAGGCCAGCATCAAGGGCGTCCAGGTACGGCCCTCTGAGGTAAAATCAACATCTGCTCCGATGTCCAGCAACATTCGGGCAACTTCTTTGCGACCACAAATACAGGCTACATGCAAAGGGCTGTTTCCGTAGCCATCAAGGGCATTTACGTCCGCACCTTTGGCCAATAACAGGCGAATAATTGCGTTGTCGCCTTCGTACACTGCCTCATGCAAGGGTGTGCTGCCGTGGGTATTGCGCGCATTCGTAGCTCCCCCGTTACGCAGATATGTTTCTACGTACGAAAGGTCACTTTTCCGAATTGCATCAAACAAAGACATTTCCACCATGGTGAAAGCAACAAACACACAAAAAATAACATGTACGGAGATGAGCAGGAAGAATTGCGACTGATACAATTCCACGTACCTTTATAAGTATCCGAACTCAGCACAATTTATAAAATTCCTTAGGAAAACCAAGTCGCGAATCCGCCTAATCCAACTAACTCTTTTTGGTTTTTTCTTATGTATCTTCAATTCCTGAGATGAGCCCTGTATGGAGATGAATTTTCGCTTACATCCCTCCCTATCCTATTATTGCGCCTTGCTTCGAGGCCTCAAATTCAGTGGAATATGCTTATACATTTTTATGGGGTTGGGAATGCTATATCCAACTCAGGTCTTTTCTCAGCAGCCGTATCCCAACAGTCATTTTATTGAGATTGACAACCTAAACATCCACTATCAACATAGTCCCAACTCTGGTACGCCCCTAATGGGAAGGGTTGTTCTTCTGCATGGCTTTGCCTGTTCGACCTATTCATGGCGCAAAAATATTCCCGCATTAGTTGAGGCCGGATATGAAGTAGTTGCGATTGATATCCCCCCATTTGGATATAGCGAACGGCCCAAAGAGCGAAATCTTTCTTTTTCTGCGCAGGCAGAAATCGTTTGGCAGGTACTCGATCAGATTCCTGTGGCAGGAGAGAACAATTGGCATCTGGTAGGGCATTCAATGAGCGCGGCGACCGTAGGCGCAATGGCCGTCCTCCGTCCTGAACAAACGACTTCGGTGATCTATGTAGATGGAATTGTATTCAACAGCGGAAAAGGGCCCTTCCATTCCATTCAGTGGCTCATGCGACCAAAAGCCCTGGTTTGGCCAGTGAGTTGGTTGGGACAATGGATCGTAATCAGCCGAAAGCGGGTAAAAACTGTGCTGAGCAGGGCCTATGGACGCCCTGCGAGTCGGGAAGAAGTAGCAGGTTATCTGAAACCCCTTAAGCGAAAAGGGACTGCCAGGAGCGTCATCGATTTATTTGCCTATGCGCGTCCGGTATTTCCCTATTCGACGGATTCGATTCGATCACCGGGATTGATTATCTGGGGAGAAAGGGATTTGATTCCTATGCGTGAGGCACGTGAACTCCAAAATCAGTTGATCGGCGTAGAGCTGGTTAGCCTACCCGAAGCTGCGCATTGCCCGATGGAAACCCACACGGATATATTCAATGATGTCCTGCTCCGGTTTTTTGAGGAAGTTCAATCAAATATGCCTTCAGAATCAAAATAGGAGAGAATGTGCTCGCGAAGAAGATTCACCTGTGAAAACATATCTACATGGGGAAGCGTGCGGACCAGGGTCCAATGCGGCCACCCCTCCTGGTCGAGGTGAGAAAGCTCATAATACCCCGATTCGGACAACAGGCGACAGATCGCAATGTGCATCAAGTCGACCTTTTCCTCTTTGGTAAATTCCCGGGGAGGACTTCCCAATTCCCGAATACCAATCAAAAACAGGATCGACTCCAATGTCATGTCTTTCCCAAACCGGGCCTGCAGTTGCTCTTCGAGCATTTTCCACCGAGATTGAAGATCAAGTTCCATGAGGAGGTCTGAGAGCGTAAAGGGTTCAGGGTTATAAGTTAAATCGCTGCATTCAACGCTTAACTCCCCCTCTCTATTTCAGGTTGCTGGTTCCGATACGATTGAATCGGAATCCAAAATCACTTTCATATGAGAAGAAAATGAATAAGGGTTTGCCAACGATATGGTTTTCAGGAACAAATCCCCAAAAACGGCTATCCTCAGAATTATGGCGATTATCTCCCATCATGAAGTAATAATCTGCCTCGAAGGTATATTCGGTAGCTTCCTTGCCGTCGATCGTTTTCTTATTGTTTTCGACTTTAAGCTCATGCCCCTCATAAGTCTCAATCACACGCCAGTAGAGGGAGAGATTTTTGGCACTAAGCGGAACTGTCATTCCTTTTCTAGGGATTACAATCGGACCATAATTATCTACATTATGCGGAAAATATTCCCCGTTTTTGTTCCCCTTATCCGGATATATGGTAGGCTGATGCCGATCTCTGGGCGTCGTACTCATTTCCACTTCATCCACTGTTTGAAATGATTTCAGGATTTTGGAAGTCGAATCCGGCATGTGGAAAGTGTAGGTACGTGCACTTCGTTGCCCCCAGTTCCAGTTGGATGCTTCCTGGGTCCGAAAGCCCAGCTTTTTCATCTCCGCATTCTGTTGCTTTTGCGTATGGACAAAGGCATTATCCCGATTGGTCAGGACTTCATATTCATACTGCATATTGGGCGGATTCCAGCCCGGTTTATGATTGATCCAAATCTGCTGATCTCTAATTTCAAGGGTATCTCCCGGCACCGCGACGCAGCGTTTTATGTAGTTCTCCTTCATACTAATCGGCTTCACGAAGCCTGCTCCATCATTCAGGTCGTCAATATCATGAGCCGGATAGTTAAATACGACAATGTCATTGCGCTCTACATTGGAAAGTCCCGGCAAGCGGTAATAGGGCAATTGAATCAAATCGAGGTAAGAAGGAATATTGAAGAGATAATCCTGTCTTCCATACCGATCCCGGCCATTTTTGCTCCACTGAATTTTGTTATGAAAAAAGGGAACAGACAAAGGCACCATCGGCATGCGTGGTCCGTAGTGAAATTTACTTACAAACAGGAAATCGCCTGCCATGAGGGTTCGTTCCATCGAACTGGTCGGAATCATAAAAGCCTCAATGAAGAAACTCCGAATGATCAGCGCCGCTACCCCCGCAAATAAGAAGGCGTCTCCCCATTCCCGCATAGATGATTTTTCAGGAATCTTGGTATGCGTGGCAGGTGGGCCTAAATATTGAACCTTGGGATCGAATCCGATCTTGGGGAAAAAGAAAAAGGGTGCCAATAAGGCCCCTGCATGGGCGAGCAATCCGTATTTTCCAAATGACTTGGCAAACTCGATCATGATCGTAATCCAGATCAAGGTACCTACTACGGGAATAAACAGTAACGCCAACCACCAGGCTGGTTTTCCAATCAGTTTCAGCGTAATCAGGGTGCTGTATAGCGGCACCAGGGCTTTCCAACCTGCTTCGCCCGCTTTTTCAAACAATTTATATTGTCCGATTTTTGTGGCGATCCATATCAACGCGCCTAGTCCGTAAAAAAATAATGCTGCACTATTCATGAGGATGCTTTCAATCTTTATGTATGGAAATAATTCAACGCTGTATCGGTAAATTATTTCTAATTGCCAGTATCTGTCGCCCGGTCTGGGAAATTCTTACACAGCCCCCAAGGTACGGTATATACCCATCTCCTGAAATACCGGCGAGCAAAGATATAAAATCCCCATTCAAATTGCGACCGGGAATTTATTGACATTTCACCTATTTTTGTAAACGCTTATTTCGAACCCCAAAACTGATCTTACATGCGCGCATTGATTCTCATAGATATCCAACATGATTTTTTGCCTGGAGGTGCCCTTGCTGTTAAAGAAGGCGACAGGGTGATTCCCATTGCGAACCAGCTGCAGCCGCTTTTTGAGCAGGTGATCCTTACGCAGGATTGGCATCCGGAAGACCACGGCAGCTTTGCGGAAAACAACCCGGGAACTACCATTGGCGAATTAGGAGAATTAAATGGCTTACCTCAGGTCATGTGGCCGGTTCATTGCCTCAAAGGCGAGGAAGGGGCGGAGTTTCCTGACACGCTCAATACCGAAAACGTCAGCGCCGTATTTCGAAAAGGGGTGGATCCCACAATAGATAGCTACAGTGGTTTTTTTGACAATGGCAGGAGGCGCGCTACCGGCCTTGGCGATTATTTACAGGAAAAGGACGTCCAGCAAGTCTATCTGATGGGGCTCGCAACTGACTATTGTGTAAAATTCTCAGCATTGGACGCGGTCTCATTGGGATTGGAGACCTATCTCATTGTAGATGGATGCAGGGGGGTGGAGTTAGCTGCCGGAGACATAGAGGCCGCGATGGCTGAGATGAAAACGGCTGTCATTTACCAGAAATACCAACGCCCGATGAG